>NZ_JBDLAK010000002.1:0-389101 GCF_039748055.1 Burkholderia sp. RS01 | reverse complement strand
TCGCTCTCGCCCGCCGCCGCTGCGACACCCTCTACGCCATGCTCAGGGACGGCACCTTCTACGAACCCCGGCTACCCTCAGCCGCTTGACGAAAACCATAGAGGCACCCCCCCCGGGGGGCGCTACTGCAGGAACGCCCGCAGCTGCGTCCGGGTGTCAGCCACCACGGCCGCGAGGCCGTTGCCCGCGAGCCACCCGCCCACCATCAGAAGATCCTGGCTGCCGGAGCATATTCTGCGGACGTCCTCCACCCGCTGCCGGTGACCGACGGCCGCAAACGGAAGGGCGCCGGCCCAGGAGACCACGTCCCAGCCCGCCAGGTTCTCAGCCTTGACAGGAACAGTCAGCAGGGCTGACGCGTCCTGCAAGGCGATGTCACGCAGGGCAGCATCCGGTCCCGCAGCCGGCGCCGGCCCGGCCGGGCCGCCACTGTCCCGGCGCCCGTACGACAGCCTCAGGACGTGCCTGCCCTGCCCCGCCTCCGCAGCAAGCCAGTCCCACTTGGCCGTGGCGTGCGTAAGCGCCTTGGCCCGGATTCCGGCGGTTTGCGGGGCCACCAGGATTCCCGTTCCGCGCGGTCGCGCGTCCAGTTCAGGGAGGTCCACAACTAGTGTCACAAGCTTGACCTCCGGCCCCGGGCCGGGCCGGTGGCCGGCCAGGGCCGGCACCGCATCCTCGAGGAGCCCGACGGCGGAAGGCCCGTCGAGCGCGACCACCAGCACATCGGCGTCGTACGTTTTCCCGTGAGCCGCAATCAGCCATCCGCCCGGCGTCCGGGCCGCGGCGTCGGCACGGGTGCCGGGCACCAGCTCCACGCCGCGCCGGCGAAGATCCGCCACGAGGGCGGCAACCAGCGTGTGCATGCCGCCCGTCAAGCCGGCGACGGCGGAGCCGGCCTTGGCCGCAGTCCCCTCGCCACCGGAACCCTGCACGCCCGAACCCTTGCGCTGGGCGGCGACGGCGGCGGCCAGCGACCCATGCCGGGCGATCCCCGCGCGGAGCCCCGGAGCCACCATGTCGACGTCCAGCAACCCGGGATCGGCCGAGTGGACGCCGCCCACCACCGGCTCGACGAGCCGTTCGAGGACCCGGCGGCCCATCCTGGCCCTCACCAGGGCGGAGACGCTCGAGACGTCCGCCGTGGTGCCCACGGAGGACGGCAGGAACTTGTCCAGCGAGGCGCGGAGGGAGCCCCTCAGCCCCAGCGACCGGCGCACTTCCGGATCCCACGGATTCGCCGGGATGCCGAGCACGCCCGTCTTGGGAAGCTCGCGCGGACCGTCCGGCAGCTGCACCCACGCCCCGCCGGGATGGGGGCCCACAATATTTTCGGCCAGACCCAGTTCCGCGGCGAGCTCAGCCACGGCGCTGGAGCGCGTGGCGAAGGATTCGGCACCGCTGTCCAGCGTCAGCCCGGCGACCTCATGGCGGCCGACGCAGCCGCCCCAGGCGTCAGTGGCTTCAAGCAGCGTGGTGCGGAGGCCGGCCCGGGCCAGTTCCCTCGCGGCCATGAGGCCGGAGATGCCGCCCCCCACCACCAGGGCCGTGCGTCCGGCAGCCGGAGGATTGCCCGCGGCCACTGCCTTACTCCGGGGAAATGGAGTGGATGAGTTCGACGACGCGCGTCAACACGTCCGGGTCGGTTTCCGGTGGCACGCCGTGGCCGAGGTTCAGGACATGGCCGGGTGCCGCCGCGCCGGACGCGATGACCTCCCGGACGTGCGCCTCGAGCACGTCCCACGGGGCCGACAGGAGCGCCGGATCGATGTTGCCCTGCAGCGGCACGGTGCCGCCGAGCCGGCGGTTCGCTTCGTCCAGCGGGAGGCGGTAGTCCACACCGACGACGTCCACGCCGACGTCGCGCATGGCCCCGAGGAGTTCGGAGGTTCCGGTGCCGAAGTGGATCAGCGGCGCGCCGAGGTGGCGGACATGGTCCAGCGCACGGGCAGATGCCGGCGCGACAAAACGCCTGTAGTCCGCCAGGCCGAGGGAACCCGCCCACGAATCGAACAGCTGCCCGGCAGAGGCGCCCGCCTCCAGCTGCGCCCGGAGGAACATCCCGGACGCGTCAGCGGCCCAGTTGGCCAGCGCGGTCCAAGTTTCCGGATCGGCGTGCATCATGGTGCGGGGGCCCAGGTGGTCGCGGGACGGCTTGCCCTCCACCATGTAGGCGGCCAGGGTGAAGGGTGCGCCGGCAAAACCGATGAGCGGCGTCTTGCCCAGCTGCGCCACGGTCAGGCGGACGGCCTCGCGGATCGGCTCCAGCGCCTCCCACGTGAGCTTGGGCAGGGCCGCAACGTCGGCGGCGGTGCGGACGGGCTTGTCCAGGACCGGACCGATGCCCGGCACGATGTCAACGCCGACGCCGGCCAGCTTGAGCGGGATGACGATGTCCGAGAAGAAAATCGCCGCATCCACGTCGTGGCGGCGGACAGGCTGCAGCGTGATCTCGGAGGCCAGTTCGGGCCGGAGGCAGGAGTCCAGCATGGCGACGCCTTCACGCACCTTCAGGTATTCGGGCAAGGACCGGCCGGCCTGCCGCATGAACCAGACCGGGCGGCGGCTCGGCTTGCCGCCGCGGTAAGCCGTGATGAGCGGCGAGTCGGCGGTGCGGCCGTCCATGAGCGGATGGCCTGCGTCAAGAACGGTGCCGGCTGAAGTTGCAGCGCTAGAAGTCATGCCTCTGATTGTGCCGAAAATCGCCCCCAAAAGATAACGACAGCCTGTCATCCCGGGATCGAATTGACCGTCCGTGGCAAGAATCACAGGGCGGGAGGACGGCGATCCGGGCCGGGGGTTGTTCTACGAGGTTGCGAAAAAGCTATGATTGTCGTGCTGTGGTTCTTTTTTCATTGGTGGCGACTCACGCCGACATCGACCTCGAAACCGTTGCTCAGCTAAGCAACGGTTCATCAGGCATCGCCACATCCGCCCTCGCCGGATCGCCGGCTGTGACGGGTGCGGTTGTCCTTGCCACCTGCAACCGCTACGAAATCTACGGCGAAGCGGCGCACGCGGACGACGTCGAAGCCGCCCGCGCCGCCCTGGTCGGCCAGATCAGCGACATGAGCGGGCTCAGTGAACAGCTCGTGTCCCGGTCATTCAGCACGCACACGGGCCCCGAAGTCAGCGAGCACCTTTTTGCCGTCAGCTCCGGCCTGGACTCCGCTGTGGTCGGCGAACGCGAAATCGCGGGACAGGTGCGCCGCGCGCTGATCACCGCCCAGCACGAAGGCACGGCCAGCTCCGGCCTCGTCCGCCTGTTCCAGGCCGCCTCCAAGACCGCAAAGGACGTCGGCGCCCAGACAGCGCTCGGATCCCGGGGCCTGTCCATCGTCTCAGTGGCCCTCGATCTCGCGACGGACCTTTCCGAGGAAACCGACTGGTCGCAGAAGAAGGTTGTGGTGTTCGGCACCGGCGCCTACGCCGGAGCCACCATGGCGCTGCTGCGCGAACGCGGCTGCCGCGACATCGCGGTCTTTTCCTCCTCAGGGCGGGCCGCAACGTTTGTGGCCACCCGCGGCGGCACGGCGCTCGACGGCGACACGCTGGACGCCGCCGTGGCAGCCGCCGACGTCATGATCGGGTGCAGCGGCTCCGACGCCAGGGTGGAAGCATCCGAGCTCGCACAAGTCCGCGCCAACTCGGCCCAGCCGCTGATCGCGATCGACTTGGCGCTGACGCACGATTTCGACCCCGCCGTGGGAGAGCTCGACGGCGTGGAGCTCCTCACGCTGGAGTCCGTGCGCCTCGCGGCCCCCCAGGAGCAGGCGGAGTCCCTCGCCCAGGCCAGCAGCCTGGTGTCCGGCGCAGCCGCAGCCTTCGAACAGGAGCGGGAGGCCCGGTCCGTGGACTCGGCCATCGTGGCCCTGCGCCGCCACACCATGAACGTCCTGGACGCGGAAATGGAAAAGGTCCGCGCCCGCCACGGCTGCACCGCAGCGGCTGAAGAAGTTGAATTCGCGCTCCGCCGCATGGTCAAGCAGCTCCTCCACGTCCCCACCGTCCGGGCCCGGGAGCTGGCGTCCAACGGTCAGCAGGACGACTACGTCGCCGCCCTCGAAACCCTCTACGGCATCACCGTGGAACAGCCGGCAGCCGCGGCAAAGGCCGAGTGCCCCGTCGATCACAGCCAGGTGGCTCCGGCCAGGCGTCCCCAGGCAGGGGACCAACGGAACTCCGCCTAGGTTCCTCCGCCCCCATCAGAGGGGCCGCACGCCCAACCTTTCCATAGGCTTCCCGGACAGCATTGAACCTGTCCGTGAATGCGAATAAGGGGTGCGACAATGAAGCCGAATCCGCCCGCAGAAACAGTCCCTGCCCTCAGCCGCAGGCAGTTCGGCCTCATCGTAGGCGGCGGGGCTTTGCTGCTCGCGGCCGGAGGTACCTACGGTGTGGTCTCGCGAAGCACGTCGAACAGCGCCGAACCGGTCGCTACGGCCTTCGGCTCCCTGTCGGTAGTTAAGGCGGGCCGTTTGGCGCGACTGGACGCGCAGGGCCGGCCGGCAACGAAGTCGCTGGCTGCCGCCGCATCGCACATTACCGGGTCTGGTGCCGCGGCCTCATTGTCCGGAGCGCCCCGGCGGTCCCCCGGCGATCCCATGGTCAGCCTTGCCGCCCATACGCATGACGGCGGAGTCCTCCCGGATTCCGGCTGGCCGCAGCCGGCCAATTTCACGTGGGGCGATGTCGTCCTCCTCGAAGTGGCCCTGACCAACAGCCGGCCCGAGCCCGTTCTGTTTGCCCCGGGCCAGCTTCGCCTGAAGCTGTTGCCGTCCGGCATCACCGTCACGCCCCAGGACTTCAACAAGGGCCCCGGCGCCATAGCAGCCGGCGCCACGGAGCGTCTTTGGATCAGCTACCTGGCGCCCCACGACGCCCTGGACATGGAACTCGAATACTCCGAGCCGGAGCAGGACGGGAGCATGAGCCTGGCCTTGCCGCTCCTGACCGCAACCCAGGTGAAGTCATGAGCCCCCTGGACCTGCACATCAACGACGGCTTCCTGCCCATGGTGGATGGCTCGCTCGTCTACCACCGGGGATTCGGGGACCGGCGGACCCTCGTCACGGATCCTAGGCCGAGCCTCGCGGTGAGCCCCCGCGTATTCCTGCGGAACGGTATCGTCGTGGCGAGCCGCACCTACCCGCTCAAGGCCGCAGTTCCGCCCTTGGGGCGTCCTGCGCCCGCCGCCAAGGACCCTGCCAACCCCGGCGAATTCCTGGTCCGCCGGGCACACTGGGCCAGCTTCTTCCCGGACCGTACGCTGATCGCGGAAACCGGCAGCACCATCAGCATTCGCGTGACCAACCATCTGGCCCAGGAGCATGCGCTGCAGTTCCTGAACGCCGGATCCGGGAACGGCCATGTCGGCACCGGCGTGATCAAACCGGGCCAGACCAAGACACTGCAATTCAAGGCCCCCAAGGCAGGTACCTACCTCTATTGCGATCCCGGTGCCGATCCGACCGCCGACCCCGTCCAGCGGGTTCTTGGCCTCTTTGGCGCCCTGCTGGTCACCGACCCGGCCTCGCCGTGGCTGCCCACGACGAACGGGCCGGAATTCGAGCGGCAGTGGGTGTGGATGCTCCACAACGTCGACCCCGTGTGGGCGGGCATCGCGTCCCGCAACGGAACCGTGGACCCCGACAAGACACCGGTGTATCCGCGGTATTTCACCCTCAACGGCCGCAGCGGCTTCCAGTCCCTGGCCGCGTCCACGGATGAGGCCCTGAACCGCGTCCGCGATGAGGACACCCTGATGTCCGGGTCCGCACGCCAGATCGACGTCCGCAATTTCAGCAAGGGCGCCACCGCCGGCACTGTCGCGACGGGTCAGCTCATGCGTTTCCTCAACGCCGGGGTGGTCCACCACCAACTGCATTTCCACGGAAACCATCTCTGGACCGTGAACCGGAACGGAACGCCGTTCCCCCGAACCGGCGGGAAGGTCGACGCCGCCGGCCACATCGTGCTCCAGCAGTGGGAGGACGTCATTGAGATGCACCCCCTGGACCGAAAAGACTCGTTGCTCCCGTTGAGGCGTCCGCCGGAGGCCATCGATGAGGTGTGGAACGCCCGGAAAGAGGACTGGGACTACCCGATGCACTGCCACGCCGAACCGTCGCAGGTGGCAAAGGGCGGGATGTACCCCGGCGGGCTGGTGGGCCACTGGGCATTGGCAGCTCCGGGCCCGGCCGCTGCCGGCGCCGCGTCGCACGAGCTGTTCCGCAGCCAGGTCGACTTCAGCTCACAGCAAATGCATGAGGGAAGCCCCGCAACGGAGTTCCGCCAGACGCCGGACGTGGCCCACGAATTCAAGTTCTTCAACCGCAAGATGAAATTCGACGACGGCGGCGAATTCGAGATGTGGACGTTCGAGACCGAGAACTCGGGCCGGATTTTCCCCGCGCCCTTGGTCCGGATCACCGAGGGCCAGCTATTCCACGGGACCATTCACCCCAGCAAAAAGGTCCATACGGTTCACTGGCACGGCATCGAACCCGATCCGCGGAACGACGGCGTGGGCCACACCTCCTTCGAGGTGTCGGGGAGCTACACCTATCAATGGCGGCCGGACCGCGGGCAACCCGGCAACCCGAATGTGGGGGCGGCCGGCACGTATTTCTATCACTGCCACGTCAACACCACGTTGCATGTGCAAATGGGAATGTTCGGTCCACTGATCATTGACCCGGCGGTCCATCCGGACTACCCGGTGACCAGCGGTGCCCGGCGGGCGTTCGTTGACGGGCCGGAATACGACATCGGTACCGAAACAATACTGGTCCCCTATTCGGTGGATCCCCGCTGGCACGAACTGAACCACGCTGCAGGGCTCTCCGGCGACGACGCGGGCCTGGACAAGTTCGAGCCCAAGCACTTCTACCTGCTGGGAGGGGAACTTGCCCCGGCACCGAACAAGGAGGGCCCCATCTTCCTCAGCCGCATCCGCGCCCGGATGGCAGGAGGCACCGTCAAACCCACCCTGCTCCGTCTGCTGAACGCCAACTACTTCCCCGTCAACGCGTACTTCACGGACGCCGCCGGCAAGCGCGTTGCCATGGCCGAACTGATAGCGCACGACGGCCGGCCATTCCGCGACACGTCAAGCCCGACGGGGGCGGCACGGCCGATTTCCGCCACCGGCCCCCTGCGGACCAGCATCGTCAATTTCGGCGCGGCGGAGCGCTACGACATGCTGCTGCGTCCGCCGGCACCCGGGACCTACACGCTGACGGTGGACCTGCTGGACTGGATCACCGGGAAGGTCCTCATGTCCCGGCGCATCCCGGTCGTCGCGGCGTGACATGCCCCGCCGAAAGACAGCGCCGCTGTCAGTAGACGGGCTTCTGCGGCTCCACGTCCCTGACCCAGGCGAGGATGCCGCCGTCGAGATGGCTCACGCGCTGGTAGCCGGCCTTTTGCGCGGCTGCCAGCACCGCTGCGGATCGTGTCCCCGCCTTGCAGTGGAACACGATGTCCCTGTCCTGCGGCAGCTCGCCCCAGGCCTCGCCCGCGAGGATCCTGCCCTGGGGAATCAGGACGGAGCCGTCAATCCGGACGATGTCGTACTCCCCGGTCTCCCGGACGTCGACGAGCTCGAAGTCCTTGAGCCCGGCATCGCGCGAAGCGAGCATGGTGGCCAATTGCGTTGCGGTGATGGTGTGTTCCGTGTCGGTGGCTGCCACGGGCGTGATGCCGCAGAACGCCTCATAATCCGTCAGCTCCGTGATCCGGGGCGCCGCGGGGTCCTTGGCCACCCTGATCTCGCGCCAACTGCCGCCCAGGGCGTCATACAACGCCACACGGCCGAGCAGGGAACGCCCGACGCCGGTGATCAGCTTTACGGCCTCCGTCACCATGAGGGACCCGACGGCAGCGCAGAGCATCCCGAAAACGCCGCCCTCGCCGCACGACGGCACGGAACCCGCCGGCGGCGCCTCCGGGTACAGATCGCGGTAGGTGGGGCCGTGCTGTTCCCAGAACACGCTGACCTGGCCGTCGAAGCGGAAGATCGATCCCCACACGTAGGGCTTACCGAGGATCGCCGCGGCGTCGTTGACGAGGTAGCGGGTGGCGAAGTTGTCCGCCCCGTCCAGGATGAGGTCGTAGCCGGAAAAAAGCTCCAGGGCGTTCGTGGCGTCGAGCCTGACATCATGCAGCCTGACGTCGACCAGCGGGTTCAGCGCCGCAATCGCGTCGCGCGCCGATTCGATCTTGGGACGCCCGACGTCCTGGACGCCGTGGATGATCTGGCGTTGCAGGTTGCTCAGGTCAACGGAGTCGTCGTCAATGATTCCGATGGTCCCGACGCCGGCCGCGGCCAGGTAGAGCAGGGCGGGAGACCCGAGTCCGCCGGCGCCGATCACCAGGACGCGCGCGTTCTTCAGCCGCCTTTGGCCGAGCGCGCCGATCTCCGGAATGATGAGGTGCCGGGAATACCGTTCCACCTCCTCGGGCGAGAGTCCGGGTGCCGGATCAACCAAGGGATCCAGTGAGGTGAGTGCTGCATTTGCGGTGGACGGAGAAGCCATACTTCAATGTATGCCTGAAGATACCGCGCGGTCATATTACCCCCGGGTAAAGTGAAGTTAACAGCAATTGAAAGAAGGCCAACCGTGGTTCATCATGCACCCGTTGATCGAACTCGGGCCGCGCACTCCCCGGCCGGCACCCCCCGGGCCGCAGGGCAGCGATCCGCCAGGCTGCCGCGGGACGAGCGCAGGGCCCAGCTGCTGGCCGCCGCCCAGGAGGTGTTCGTCGCCAACGGCTACCACGGAGCCGCGATGGACGAGATCGCCGAAACGGCCCACGTGAGCAAACCGGTGCTGTACCAGCACTTCCCCTCCAAACGCGAGCTCTACCTGGCGCTCCTGGACAGCCACCTCGGGACCCTGACCGACCTCATGATGGGCGCGCTCAACTCCACCACCGACAACAAGGAGCGCGTCCAGGCCGTCATGCGCGCCTACTACCGGTTCATTGACAGTGACGACCAGGCGCACCGCCTCGTGTTCGAGTCCGACCTCGTCAACGATCCGGACGTCAGCGCGCGCCTTGAGACCTTCAACAAGGCCTTCGCGGACGCCATCGCGCAGGTCATCGCCGAAGACACCAAACTGCCGCTCCTGGAGGCCCAGCTGCTCGGCCGCGGCCTCGCCGGGATGGCGCAGGTCAGCGCACGCTACTGGCTCGAAACGGACGGCAATCTCGACCTCGATGTCGCCAGTGACCTCATCTACCGTTTAGCTTGGCGCGGAATCTCTCGCTTCCCCAAAGAGTCCTAGACTACATAGGAAGAACACCTTTGAAATTTCAACTTTGATTGGCTGGGAGGCCTTGCTGTGGAAGTAAAGATCGGCATTCAGAACATCGGCCGCGAAATTGTGCTGGAATCGTCTCAGGATGCAGACTCCGTGGCCAAGGTTGTCGCGGAATCCCTCGCCAAAGGCACTGAGCTGCGGCTGACCGACGAAAAGGGCCGGCAGATCATCATCCCCGCGAACGTCCTGGGCTACGTCGAAATCGGCGCCGAGGAAGTCCGCCGGGTCGGCTTCGGCGCACTGTAGGAAGCACCGTGCTGTCCCTCGCTATTGTGCTCCTGGTGACCGTCGCTGCTGGCTTCATCGTCTGGGCCAATGACAAACGTCACGCCAAGTACGGCATTCTCCTCCCGGCGGGCGTGGCTGCCGGGGTGGGAATGCTTGCCTGGATCATCTGCATGACGGCGGGTCTCGGCTACCAGCCGGGACTCACGTGGATTCCGTGGATTGTTCCCATGATCGCCGGCACCGCGGCTGCCGTGGCAGTCGCCATCTACCTGGGCAGGGTCCGTGCACGGCAGGACACCCAGCGGCTGACGGCTGCCCTGAAGATCTAGCAGTCGGGTGCTCCTAGGTTGCCGGCCCAGTGCCTTCCTCAGTGCAGAGGCATAGCCGGTTCCCTTGGGCGTCAGTGACCACCACCCGGCCGGGTGCGTGGTCACTGTCCATTAACGCGCCGGTGGCCGCCGTCTTCTCGAGGGCCGGCGCAGATTCGGCCTTGGACCGGTGGATGTCCACGTGCAGGCGGTTGTCGTTGGGAGTGCCGGTTTCCTGGAACGATAGCCCCGGCCCGCGGCCGTGGGGGTCCGCCAGGTCGCCGTCCCGCCCCTTCCGGTAGCCCAGGGCCACTCGCCAGACCTCGGAGATCTCCGCCGCGTCCGTGGTGTCGATCCCGATCTCCACGGTCCGGTACAGGCCGGGCTCCGACTGGGCTCCCGCAGCCGCTGCGGCGTCGCAGACCGCGGCCGCGGCGTTGACGTCGCGCGGCGTGACCTCGCCGCCGGCGTCGTGGGAACTGAACCGGATGAACAAGCGGTTATAGCGCCAGTCCAGGTCGGGATGGTGGTTGCTGTCCTCGGCAATGCGCCCGACGGCGGCGATCAGCTCAAGCGCGGAAGCCGCCGTCGGCGTCTTGTAGACGGTGACCAGGCCGCCGAGCCGGTAGCGCCAGTCGGGCAGGCCGGCGAGCGCAGCGTCGATCTGCGGGCGGGTGAGGATGTCGTCTCTGGCGGCCACGGCTGACTCCTAAGCGAGGATCCAGTGAGCGTGCCGCGCCGGCATGGTCTCCGTGGGCGGTCCGGACCTACAGGAACTCTGCCCTGCCCTCCATGGCCGATGACGCCAAGGCATGCTCGCGGCGCGGGATCCGCCCGGCCGCCTTCGCCAGCCTACCGGCGATAACCGCGTGTTTGAAGGCCTCCCCCATGAGCGACGGGTTCTGGGCCCGGGTCACCGCAGTGGCCAGCAGTACGGCGTCGCAGCCCAGCTCCATGGCCAGTGCCGCGTCCGAGGCCGTGCCGATCCCGGCATCCAGCACCACCGGAACGGAAGCCCGCGACACGATCAGCTCGATGTTGTGCGGGTTGAGGATTCCGAGCCCGGTCCCGATGGGTGAGCCCAGCGGCATGACGGCGGTTGCCCCCAGGTTTTCGAGCCGCAGCGCCAGGACGGGATCATCGTTGGTGTAGGCAAAGACCTTGAAACCGCGGTTGACCAGCTGCTCGGTGGCGTCCACAAGCTCCACGGCGTCCGGGAGGAGCGTGTGCTCGTCGGCGATGACTTCCAGCTTCACCCAGTCGGTTTCCAGGGCCTCGCGCGCCAGCTCGGCCGTCATGACGGCGTCCCGCGCCGTGAAGCAGCCGGCGGTATTTGGCAGCACGCGGATGTTGTTGTCCAGGAGCAGCTGGAACAGGGATCCCGTTTCGGCGGGCGAGTAGCGCCGCATGGCTACCGTTGTCAGCTCGGTGCCGGAGGCCAGCAGCGCGGCGCCGAGCCCGTCCAGGCTGGGAGCCCCGCCGGTGCCCATGATGAGCCGCGAGGTCAGTTCCACGCCGTCAATGACGAGGCGGTCGGCTGAACCGGTCCCCTGCTGCGCTGCGGCCGCTGTTGTTTCGGTCATCGTCCTCATCCTCCCTGGACTGCTGTGACGAGCTCGATGTCGTCGCCCTCTGCAAGGGCCGTGCTGTGCCACTGGCTCCGGGGCACCACCTCGGAATTGCGTGCGACGGCCACCCCGAGCCGCTGGCCGTCGGCGGCCTGTCCGTCCGCGGCAAGTATGCGCCCCGTGACCTGGCTGACGAGCGTCGTGACGGAGGCGCCGGCGCCCACTGCGTGTTCAATACCGTTCAGTGTGATGTTCATGCTGGTTCCTTGTCCTGGTCAAATGTGACTGTGCCGGATGAATACAGGTCGCCGGCTGAAGATGGGTTGCCGGCGCTGTGTGGCTCGCCGGCGCTCACTGCGGCGGCGCCGGATGCGGACAGCTCCGGGGAGAACCTCCCAGGCCGGAAGGCAGCCCAGCGGCCGTCCTCCACGCCGTCCATCAGCTCGCGGCAGATTGCCGCGGCCGCCGGGGTCAGGAGCACGCCGTGGCGGAAGAACCCGGTGGCGACGATGAGCCCGGCCACCGACCTTCCGGCGCCTGACGGGGCACGGCCTGCCGGGACACGGCCCAGCAACGGCGCGTTGTCCGGTGTTCCCGGCCTCGCCCTGGCTGTGGTTTCAAGGAGCTCAAGTTCCGCCACTGCGGGCACCAGGGACTGCGCATCCCTGAGCAGCTGATAGACCCCGCCCGCGCTGGGTCCGGACAGGTCGTCCTCCCGCTGGGTGGCACCTATCACCACGGTGCCGTCCCGGCGCGGAACCACATACACGGGCACGCCCCGGACCATGCCCCGGACCGTGGCGGTCAGCAGCGGGCGGAGTCGCTCCGGGACCCTGAGCCGGAGAATGTCCCCGTACACGGGCCGCAGCGGAAGCCTGAGGCCCTCCGGCAGCGCGTCCAGCGATCCCGCGGCCAGGCCGTTGGCCACTACCGTCTCGCCGGCCAGGACAGTCCCGCCGCCGGTGAGCCGGACTCCGCAGACCCCCTCGTTGTCCCACAGCAGGCCAGCGGCGTGCTCCCTGACCGCGTATCCCTCCCACGCACCGGCCACCGCGGTCCCGGAACCGGGCGTGTGCTCGGCGAGCGCAGCGGCGAGGCTCTCCACGAGCCGCCGCGGATCCACCTGGTGGTCGGCCGGGATGTCCAGGGCGCACGAGATGCCCGGACTCAGCAGCGGCTCCCGGGACCGTGCCTCCCGGATGGTCAGCGGTTCGACGACGAGCCCGCTGGCCCGCTGGACTTCGCGTAGGTCCATCAGCGCGCGGCGGTCGGCGGGGTCCGCGCCGACGGCGAGGGTCGGCGTCGGGAGGTAACCGGTGTCCCGCCCGCCGTCTGCGAGCGCGGCAGCGAAGGCCGGCCACCGGGCCGAGGAATCGAGCATCAGCTCCAGGAGTTCCTCTTCCTGGTAATGCAGCTCGCTGACCGGTGCCAGCATCCCTGCGGCCGCCCAGCTGGCGCCCGTTCCGGGCGCTTCATCGATGAGGACCACAGAGCGTCCCGAGCGCCTTGCCTCCCAGGCAATCCCGTGGCCCACCACGCCGCCGCCGATGACGGCGACGTCGGCATGCAGAGTTGCTGTGGCAGCGGTGGTCCCGCCGGATCCAGGGTTCATGGAAATCCTTCCCTACGCCGGTACTAACCGGATCAGGTCAAGCGGTCGGCTCTCACGCCCTCTCAGCCCTGCGCCGTTTGTGACAGCTGCAGCGGGCTCCCGCGGTACCTGCCCAGTTTAGAGGAACTAGGCTGGGTGCCATGACCGCGCATGACGTCCACACCACCGCCCGCCTCTACCTCTGCACCGATGCCCGCCAGGAGCGCGGCGACTTCGCCGATTTCGTTGATGCGGCATTCGCCGGCGGGGTGGACATCATCCAGCTGCGCGACAAGACCATTGAGGCCGCCGAGGAACTCGAACTTCTGGACGTCCTGCGCCAGGCAGCCCACCGGCACGGCCGGCTCTGGGCCGTCAACGACCGTGCGGACATCGCATCACTGTCCGGGGCACCGGTGTTCCACATCGGCCAAAAAGACCTGCCGCTCCGTTCGGCGCGCAAGCTCCTGCACGCCGCCACGGTGATCGGGCTGTCCACGCACACCACCGGCCAGGTGGATGCCGCCATCGCCGCCACCCACGGCCGCACCGGGCTGGACTATTTCTGTGTGGGACCCGTGTGGGCCACCCCCACCAAGCCCGGACGTGCCGCCGTCGGCCTTGACCTTGTCCGGTACGCCGACGAGGCCGTCCGCAAGGCGGATGAGGAAAGAGTCGGCGGCCTGCTCCTGCCCTGGTTCGCCATCGGCGGGATCGATCTCACCAACGTGGAGCAGGTCGTGGCGGCGGGCGCCAGCCGGATCGTCGTCGTCCGCGCCATCACCGAGGCGGCCGATCCGGCAGCCGCGGCTGCCGAGCTGCTGTCCGCCCTGGATGCCGCCGACCAGTCGGCCGCTGCGTCGTAGCAGAGGTCGGGTCGCAGCCGGGTACGCCCAGCCGACCCGCAACCTTTACGGGCCGAGCGGGCCGCTATCCGCTCAGGCCAAGCTGCACCATCCGCCGCGAGTGGTTGTCCGCGAGTTCCGCCGTGAGGCTGCGTATCAGCTCCCGCGCCGCGGCATCGTTCGCACCGTCCTCCGCTTCGGTGAGCAACCCGCTCAGGAATGCGTGTTCGTAGCCCACGCGCTGGGCCTGGGTGACGGCCTCGCCCAGGAGCCGGCGGCCCCACAGCGCCAGCCGCGAGGCGAGCCGGGGATCGTCGGCGAGCGCCCCTTTCAGGCGTTCCCGGAGTACGTCCGTGGCTTCCTCCGATGACTGGATCTGCTCGATGACCTCCCGGGTTTCGGCATCCACGTACCGGGCCACCATGCGGTAGAAATCGGCGGAGACCGTGTCCACCACGTAAGCCTTCATCAGGGATTCGTACCAGTCCGCAGGCCGGGTCCGTTCATGGAAGTGATCAACGGCGGCCTGGAACGGGAGCATGGCATCCTCGACGTCCACGCCCATGGCGGCGAGCTTCGCATTCACGATCTCGTAATGCCGGAACTCTATGACGGCGATCCTGCCGAGCACGGCGCGGTCGTGCAGCGTGGGCGAATAGCGGGCATCCGAGGAGAGCCGTTCGAACGCGGAAAGCTCGCCGTAGGCCATGACGCCGAACAGATCTGCCACGAAGCGGTCGTACCGAGCGGTGTCAGCCGAGGATGTGCCCATAATCCAAGACTAACGGCGCAATTCGGGCTAACCTGATTTTCGTGTCACATCATCGCCTGTCCCCCAGCGTCCATGAGCAGACCAACGCGCTTGCGGACGCCCTGAGCGCGCTCCGAACGGAGCTGGAACTGCCCGGCGAATTCCCGGAGGACGTGCTCAAAGAAGCGGAAGCGGCCGTGGCGGAACGGGAGCTGCCGGAGCTTGATCTGACCGCCGTCGAATTCCTGACGATAGATCCGCCGTCGTCCACCGACCTGGACCAGGCGCTCTTCATCGAACGGTCCGGGGCTGGTTACCGGATTCTCTATGCGATCGCGGACGTGCCGTCCTTCGTGGCCCCGGGCGGCGCCCTCGACGCCGAAACCCGCCGCCGCGGACAGACCTTCTACGCCCCCGACGGCCGCATTCCACTGCACCCGGAGGTCATCAGCGAGAATGCCGGCAGCCTGCTCGCCGGGCAGCTGTGTTCGGCGTTCGTGTGGGAGTTCGAGCTCGATGCCGCAGCCGAAGTGACGTCCGTGCTGGTGCGCCGGGCAATGGTCCGCAGCCGGGCCAAGCTCAACTACAAGAACGTCCAGGCCGAACTTGACGCCGGAACGGCCGCGCCGGTGCTGGTGCTCCTGCGCGAGGTCGGGCTGAAGCGGGTTGAGCTGGAACGCGCCCGCGGCGGGGCAAGCCTGAACACGCCGGAGCAGGAAATCGTGCAGCTTCCCGACGGCGGCTACCGGATCGTGGCGGCGCCGCAGCTTCCGGTGGAGGACTGGAACGCCCAGATTTCCCTCATGACGGGGATGGCAGCGGCTGGCCTGATGCTTGAGGGCAAAGTCGGTATCCTACGCACCATGCCGGCACCGGACGAGCGCTCCCTCAGCCACTTCAGGCGCCAGACCGCTGCCCTGGGCAAGCCGTGGGACGGAAAAGCCAGCTACGGGGATTACCTCCGGACGCTCGATCCCACCGACCACCGCCAGCTGGCCATCCTGCATTCGGCAGGCATGCTCTTCCGGGGTGCCGGGTACACCCACTTTGACGGAACCGTCCCGGACGAGGCCACCCAGTCTGCCATCGGGACGGCGTACGCCCACACCACGGCTCCGCTGCGCCGGCTCGTGGACCGCTTCGTCCTGGTCATCTGCGAGGCATTGAGCAACAACAAGACCGTGCCGGCTTGGGCCCGTGAGGCCCTGCCCACTTTGCCGGACATCATGGCTACGTCGGACCAGTTGGCTTCGAGGATGGAGCGGCTGGCCCTGGACACCGTGGAAGCCGCCCTGCTGATCAACCACGTCGGGCAGGAATTCGACGCCGTGGTGATCTCCGGTTCGAAGCCCGCCAAAAACGGAAACGGCAACGGGAACGGCAACGGGAACGGCCCAAATGGCAAGGGATCCAACGGCAAGGCGTCCAACGGCTCCGGCCCGTCCGGCGTCGTCCAGATCGCGGAGCCGGCCGTCACGGCCAGATGCGCCGGCGAAATGGAGCCAGGCACCAAGGTGCGCGTCCGCCTGATCTCATCGGACATCGCCACGCGCGAGATCCACCTCGAGCTCGTGGGCTGATCCTGCCGCCGATTCCTGCCGGTGCGCGGCCGCGCCCGTCAGGGAATCCGGTTTTGCCAGCTAGACTGAAGAGGTAGTAATGGATGCCCGGTCGTTGATTTCCTTGATTTTGAATTCAACAAGCCCGCCCCTACGCGATCTTGAGACACACCCGCTGGTCCCCAGTGCCAGCATTTAGATAGCCCGCGATCGGCTTCCACTGGATTTGCTTGCGCGCCTGAGCGTGCTCCGGAACGGCCCTCGGGCCGGCCCCGTTGAGCAGGCGGTGCCAATGCCCAAATGAATAAGGAAACTCCCCTGTGAGTGAATTGCATACCCACCAGCTTCTCTCTGATGACTCCGGAACCGAGACCATCGAGCCGGAAGAAACCATCATCTCGGATGAAAAACCCCACGAAATAGCGGAAAAGTCCTTTGCGGACTACAACGTGCGGGCAGACATTGTCGAGTCCCTCGCCGATGCCGGCATCACCCACCCGTTCCCCATCCAGGCGATGACCCTGCCCGTGGCGCTCTCCGGCCACGACATCATCGGCCAGGCCAAGACCGGCACGGGCAAGACCCTCGGCTTTGGCATTCCCGCGCTGCAGCGCGTGGTGGGCCCGGACGACGCCGGCTTCGACAAGCTGCCCGCCCCGGGTGCCCCGCAGGCGATGGTGATCGTTCCCACGCGTGAGCTCGCCGTGCAGGTTGCCAACGACCTCCAGAACGCCTCCCGCAAGCGCAATGCCCGGATCGCCACCATTTACGGCGGCCGTGCCTACGAACCCCAGGTCGACGCGCTCCAGAAGGGCGTCGAGGTTGTGGTCGGCACCCCCGGCCGCCTGATTGACCTCTACAAGCAGAAGCACCTGGTGCTGAAGAACGTCAAGATCGTGGTCCTGGACGAGGCTGACGAAATGCTGGACCTCGGCTTCCTCCCGGACGTCGAGACCCTGATCGCCGGCACGCCGGCCGTCCGCCAGACGCTCCTGTTCTCGGCCACCATGCCCGGCCCGGTCATCGCCATGGCCCGCCGGTACATGACGCAGCCCACCCACATCCGCGCCGCGGATCCGGATGACGAGGGCCTGACCAAGCGCGACATCCGCCAGCTCATCTACCGTGCGCACAGCATGGACAAGGCCGAGGTTGTGGCCCGCATCCTGCAGGCGCGCGGCCGCGGCCGCACCATCATCTTCACCAAGACCAAGCGCACCGCCGCCAAGGTTGCCGAGGAACTCGTGGACCGCGGGTTCGCTGCCGCCGCCATCCACGGCGACCTCGGCCAGGGCGCCCGCGAGCAGGCCCTCCGCGCCTTCCGCAACAACAAGGTGGACGTCCTGGTCGCCACCGACGTCGCCGCCCGCGGCATCGACGTTGACGACGTCACGCACGTCATCAACTACCAGTGCGTCGAGGACGAGAAGATCTACCTGCACCGCGTCGGCCGCACCGGCCGCGCCGGCAACAAGGGCACCGCCGTCACGTTCGTGGACTGGGACGACATGCCGCGCTGGGGCCTCATCAACAAGGCGCTGGGGCTGAGCGTTCCCGAGCCCATCGAAACGTACTCCTCCTCGGCACACCTCTTCGAGGACCTGGACATTCCGGAAGGCACCAAGGGCCGGCTCCCGCGCAGCAAGCGCACGCTGGCCGGCGTCGACGCCGAGGTCCTGGAGGACCTGGGCGAAACCGGCAAGAAGAATGCCCGCAGCGGCAGCCGCGACGGCGCACGTGAGAGCGGCCGTTCCGGCGCACGCGACGCCGGCCGCACCGGGAGCAGGGAAGGCAGCCGGGAAGGTGCCCGCCGCAGCGGCGCCGAATCCGGCGGACGTTCGGGAGACCGCCGTCGTCGTTCCTCCGAGCCGGCCGCTGACGCAGCAACCGCCCCCGCAGCAGGTCCCGCCGCAACCGCAACGGCCGACGGCGAGCAGCCGTCGCGCGCGCGCCGCAACCGCACGCGCACCCGCCGCCGCAACGGTGAAGTGGTGGCCGGCAGCGAGCCGGCGGCGACCGGCCCGCAGCCAAGCGGCACCGAGGCCTAAAAGCCTCAATGACTGAAACTGTCTGGGCGCCGGACGGCAGCAACCTGGTGGTACACGCGGACAACGCGGAGTTCCTCCCCACGCTGCCGGACGGCGCCTTCACTCTCATTTACGTGGACCCGCCGTTCAACACCGGCCGGGCCCAGCAGCGCCAGGAAACCAGGATGGTACTCAACGCCGGCGGCGACGGTGACCGGGTCGGCTTCAAGGGCCGCTCCTATGACACGATCAAGGGCGCCCTGCACCGCTACGACGACGCCTTTAGCGACTACTGGTCCTTCCTGGAGCCCCGGCTGGTTGAGGCCTGGCGCCTGCTGGCCGACGACGGCACGCTCTACCTGCACCTGGACTACCGCGAGGTGCACTACGCCAAAGTCATGCTGGACGCCATCTTCGGCCGGGAATGCTTCCTGAACGAGATCATCTGGGCCTACGACTACGGCGCACGTGCCAAGTACCGCTGGCCCACCAAGCACGACAACATCCTTGTGTACGTGAAGAATCCGGCGAAATACCACTTCGACAGCGCCGAAGTGGACCGGGAGCCGTACATGGCGCCGGGACTCGTGACGCCCGCCAAGCGTGAGCTGGGCAAACTCCCCACCGACGTCTGGTGGCACACCATCGTCTCCCCCACGGGCAAGGAGAAAACGGGCTATCCCACGCAGAAACCGGAGGGCCTCGTGCGCCGCGTGGTTGCCGCCTCCAGCCGGCCGGGCGACTGGTGCCTGGATTTCTTTGCCGGGTCCGGAACGCTCGGTGCGGTCGCCGCCAAGCTGGGCCGCAGGTTTGTCTGCGTGGACCAGAACCAGCCCGCCATCGACGTCATGGCCAAGCGCCTGGGCGCGCACGCCGAGTTCGCCTCGTACCCGCCCAACTAAACCGCCATCGCCCCGTTGCGCTATCAGTTGGGGCGGTCATTCCGGCCCCGGAGCAGCTACTACTGATAGCTCAACGGGCCGGGACGCGGGTCAGCGGACGACCGGCGTGCCCGTGCCGAGCTCCTCGATCCGCGCGAAGACCTCCGGCGCGGTCAGGTACTCACCCAGCCGGTTCGGTTTGCCCGTGCCGTGGTAGTCGGAGGATCCCGTCATGAGGAGGCCATGCTTCGCCGCGAGGCGCCGCAGGAACTCCCGGCCCTCTTCGGGATTGTCACGGTGATCGACCTCCAGGCCGGCGAGTCCGGCGTCGATCATTTCCCGGTACGTACGTTCCCCCACAACCCGCCCCCGCGCGGACGCCACCGGATGCGCGAAGACCGGGACGCCCCCGGCCGCACGGACCAGCTCGACAGCGAAAGCCGGCTCTGGCGCGTAATGCTGCACGAAGTACCGCGAATGGGAGGTGAGGATCGACGTGAAGGCCTCGGACCTGTCCGCCACCACACCGGCCGCCACCAGCGCATCCGCGATGTGCGGCCGTCCCAAGGTGGCCCCGGGCGCCACGTGGTGGATCACATCGTCCCAGCTCAGGGGGTAGTCCTCGGCCAACAGCGTGACCATGCGTTCGGCGCGAGTGAGGCGCGCGTCCTTGGCCTTGGTGATCTCTTCGAGGAGCCCCTCGTGGGCGGGGTCATGCAGGTAGCTCAGCAGATGGACGCTGATCCCCTGGTCCGTCCGGCAGGAAATCTCCATGCCCGGCACCAGCGCCACCCCGTTGTCCACTGCCGCGCGGGACGCCTCGGCCCACCCGTCGGTGGAGTCGTGGTCCGTCAGGGCAATGACGTCCAGCCGGGCCGCCGCAGCAGCTGCCATCACCGCGGCCGGCGCTTCCGTGCCGTCCGAGACGTTCGAGTGGGCGTGCAAATCTATCCTCACCTGCCCAGCCTAGTAGATGCGCGGCAGATGCGGCCGGACGGGCAGCTTTCCGCCGCGGGGCTGTGTTGGCCTAAGCCGCATGGCTGGTGAGACTATGGGACGGTGAACGATGCAGACAACACCCAAGACTCCGCTTCCCAGCCCCTCGAAGAGCGCGTCAACAACCGCTCGCAGCGGCCCAGTTCCGATGCCTTCAAGGCCTTCATGGCCAGCAACTGGGCGCCGTCCCCGCAGGTGACCCCTGCGCGCGACGCCGTGGCTGACCACGCCGCCCGAAGGCGCCGCGCCATCTCCGGACAGTTCAAAGGTGAACGCCTGGTGCTGCCGGCCGGTCCGCTGAAGGTCCGCTCCAACGACTGCGACTACCGCTTCCGGCCGCACTCCGGTTTCGCGCACCTCACCGGCCTCGGCCTCGACCATGAGCCCGATGCCGTGCTCATTTTCGAACCTGTCAAGGAAGGCACCGGCGACGACGGCGGGAACCACCGGGCCACCCTTTACTTCCGCCCGCTGGCGGGCCGGGACACCGAGCAGTTCTATGCTGACGCGCGGTCCGGCGAATTCTGGATCGGCGCGCGGCCCACCCTGGCCGAGTTCGAGGCACGCCTGGGCCTCGCGACAGCGCACATCGACGAACTTGAAATGGCCATCACCAAGAACGTGGGCGCCCCGGAAATCGGCGGCATCTCGATCCGGCTGGTGCGCAAGGTGGACGAGAACATCGACGCCCTCGTGGACACCGCCCGCTACAACACGGCCAAGGACCCGGACAACCTGGACCTCGGCGTGCTGGACGCCCTGGACGAGAAGCTCACCGAGGCCCTCTCCGAACTCCGCCTGATCAAGGATGAGTGGGAAGTCGAGCAAATGCAGATCGCGGTGGCAGCCACGGCTGAGGGCTTCACCGAAGTGGTCAAGGCGCTGCCCCGGGCGCTGACGCACTTCCGCGGCGAGCGTGTGGTGGAGGGCGCCTTCTTCGCCCGGGCCCGCGAGGAAGGCAACGAACTCGGCTACGACACCATTGCCGCGGCCGGCAACAACGCCACCGTGCTCCACTGGACCAGGAACACCGGCAAGATCAACGCCGGCGAACTCCTCCTGCTGGACGCGGGCGTCGAAGCGGACTCCCTCTACACCGCAGACATCACCCGCACGCTCCCGGCCAACGGCACCTTCTCCGAGGTCCAGCGCAAGGTCTACGAAGCTGTGCTTGACGCGGCCGACGCCGGATTTGCCGCAGCCCAGATCGGCACCAGGTTCCGTGACATCCACACCGCGGCCACCACCGTGCTGGCGGAACGCCTTGCCGAGTGGGGCCTGCTTCCGGTGCCGGTCGAGGAAGCCATCAGCGAGGACGGGCAGCAGCACCGCCGCTGGATGCCGCACGGCACCAGCCACCACCTCGGCCTGGACGTCCACGACTGCGCGCAGGCCAAGCGGGAACTCTACCTTGACGGCGTGCTCGCCGAGGGAATGGTCTTCACCATCGAACCCGGCCTCTACTTCAAGAACGAGGACCTGGCCATCCCCGCGGAGTACCGCGGAATTGGCGTGCGCCTTGAGGACGACATCCTGATGACAGCTGACGGCCCGGTCAACCTCAGCGCCGCCCTGCCCCGCACCGCCGACGACGTCGAGGCATGGATGGCGGGAATCTACCAGGAGCTCGACGCCCGCAGTTAGCACGGGCGGCGCCTGCACGGGAGGCTGGGCAGCGCCGGGCGCGCACTGGCGCAGTGCACGAGCAAGGGGTCGCAGTGTACGAATAAGGCAGGGCCACCGTCAGGTGGCCCTGCCTTATTCGTACAGGCCGTGCAGCGCAGCCGCCGGGCTGCTACCGGTGCTCTTCGTCCTTGTGCTGCGGCGCCTGGCCGGAATCGCTCACGCGCACGCCGTACTGCGGGCGTCCGTCCGGCAGGTCCGGGTAGCGGACAGCCGGTGAAGGCCGCTGCACCTGAGGCTCCGCGGCGTGGTCGCCCTGCGCCGGGGCACCGCCCTGGGCCAGGTTACCCTCGGCCGGTGCGCCCTGCGGCTCCTGGCGCTGGCCATAGGGGTCGTTCCACCCGGCGGGCCGCTGCGGTGCCGGGCCCTGCTGACCGGGCTGCTGGTAGGGCTGGCCCTGGTAGTCGCGCTGCGGGTAGCTCACGGGCCGGGCACCCGAGGCGTCCGACGGCGACATGGGCAGCTGCTGGAGCAGCCGACGGGCCTCATGTGCGGCTTCCAACGCCACCACGACGTCGTAGTTGGTCGCCACCACCTGGCTGGTGGACGTGAAGTCACGCTTGCCGCGCTGCGCGGCATAGGTGACGATCCCGAAGAGCATGAAGAACGCCGCGCCCATCAGGACGGAACTGATGATCGAAAACGTCCCGCCGGCAGGCGTGAAGAAGGACAGCATCACGCCGACGAAGAGACCGAACCACATGCCGCTCAGCGCACCCGAAAGTGCCACGCGGGGGTAGCTGAGCCGCCCGGTCACCCGTTCCACCATCTTCAGGTCGTTGCCCACGATCGACACCATGTGCACGGGGAACTGCTGGTCGGCGAGGTAGTCGACTGCCTTCTGGGCGTCCAGGTAGGAGGTATACGTGCCGACGGTATCCCCCGTGGGGACTGTCCGGGATTCGTCGGAGCCGTTCGGGACACCAGCCTTGGGACCACCAAAAATGTTTGACATACACCCATTCTTGCCCATAAGGATGTGTGCGAGCTGAAAATTCAGCTAAAAGAGAGCAGACTCGGTAGCCTGTAGTGGTGAGCACAAATCCTACCCGCGTCTTCGTGGCACGCCTTCTGGGACTGGACGTCTTCGACCCCCTGGGCGACCGTCTGGGCCGGCTGCGCGACGTCGTGGTGCTCTCCCGCGGTACCCGCGGCGCCCCGCACGTGGTGGGCATCGTCGTCGAGGTGCCCGGCAAGAAGCGCGTGTTCGTACCCATGACGCGGATTACCTCCATCGACCAGACCCAGATCATCTGCACCGGCCTGGTCAACCTCCGCCGCTTCGAACAACGCGGTGCCGAGACCCTGGTGGTGGCCGAGATGTTCGACCGCCGCGTCACGCTCCGGGACGGCAGCGGTGACGCCACCATCGAGGACATCGCGATGGACCAGCACCGCTCCGGCGACTGGTTCGTCAGCAAGCTGTTCGTCCGGCGCGGCCATTCGCTGGCCCCGTTGAGCAGGCTCCGGCGCAACGAAACCATGATCATCGACTGGGCGGACGCGCACCAGGGGGCCAAGACCGAGCCCCAGGCCGCCACGCAGTTCGTCGCCAACCACGAGGACCTCAAGCCCGCGGACTTCGCCGAGGCACTGCAGGAGATGAGCGACAAACGGCGGTTCGAAGTCGCCAGCGAACTCCAGGACGAACGCCTCGCCGACGTCCTGCAGGAGCTGCCCGAAGACGACCAGGTGGAGATCCTCTCCGCCCTGGACGTCCAGCGCGCGGCCGACGTCCTGGAGGAGATGGACCCCGACGACGCCGCCGACCTCCTCGGTGAACTCCCCTCCGCGCAGGCCGAAGAGCTGCTGCAGCTGATGGAGCCCGAAGGCGCGGAGGACGTTCGCCGCCTGCTCGAATACGACGAAGACACCGCCGGCGGCCTAATGACGCCCGTTCCTGTCATCCTTCCGCCCGAGGCCACGGTGGCTGAGGCACTCGCCCACGTCCGCCGTGAAGAGCTGTCCCCCGCTCTGGCCTCGTCCATCTTCATTGCCCGGCCGCCGCTGGAAACTCCCACCGGCCGCTTCCTTGGCGTGGTGCACATCCAGCAGCTGCTCCGCTTTCCGCCGTTCGAGCCGCTCGGAAACCTCGTGGACAAGAACCTGGAGCCGCTGTCGGACCAGGCCCACATCAGCGAGGTGGCCCGCACGCTGGCCACCTACAACCTGAACTCGCTACCCGTGGTCAACCAGGCCGGCCGGCTGGTAGGGGCCGTGACCGTTGATGACGTCCTCGATCATCTGCTGCCGGATGACTGGCGGGCAAACGACGGCGAAGCTCCCATCAGAAGGCTTGGAGGCCGCATTGGCTGAAAACACCGCAAAGGGCGCCGGTCCGCGGACTCAAGGTAAGGCCGCGGGCAAGGGCAGCCTGGACACCCCGCTGAGCGGCCGGCAGCGCATCCTGCCCAAGTTCTCCCCCGATCCCGATGCGTTCGGCCACGCCACCGAAGGTTTTGCCCGCTTCATGGGCACGCCGCAGTTCCTGCTGTACATGACCGTGTTCTGTTTGTTCTGGCTGGCCTGGAACACGTTCGCCCCCTCAGCCTGGCAGTTCGACAAGGTTGAGCTTGGCTTCACGCTCCTGACGCTGATGCTCTCCCTGCAGGCCTCCTACGCCGCTCCGCTGCTGCTGCTGGCCCAGAACCGCCAGGACGACCGCGACCGCGTCTCCCTCCAGCAGGACCGCCAGCGCGCCGAGCGCAACCTCTCCGACACCGAATACCTGACCCGCGAACTGGCCTCGCTGCGCATCGCGTTGCGTGAAGTGGCCACCCGCGACTACGTCAGGGCCGAGCTCCGCAGCATGCTCGAAGACCTGCTGGAGGCCCAGGAGGAGTTGCGCACGCACGAAGCCACCGGCCCTGGCAGCCACGAGTCGCCCCGCGAACTGGTCAGGGAGAAGCTGAAGGAAAAGCGGGACCGGCAACGCAACCCCCGCACGCAGCAGATCCCCAAGGTCAAGCCGGACAAGGCGGCGCGCCAGAACCGCTCGGCGCAGCCGCGTCCCACCTCTCCCGAAAGCTGAGTACCCACAGCATGAGCACCGCCCTCGTTGAGGCAGTCAACGCTGCCCTGGCAACCGTCATCGATCCGGAACTCCGCCGCCCCATCACGGAACTTGGCATGGTTGATTCCGTGGAGATTTCCGAGGACGGCACGGTGCGCCTCGCGGTGTTGCTCACCATCGCGGGCTGCCCCCTCAGGGACACCATCACGAGGGATTCCGAGGCAGCGTTGCTGCGTGTTCCAGGCGTCACCGCCGTCGACGTCGACCTGAAGGTGATGACCCAGGCCCAGCGCGACGCCCTGAAGGAGCAGCTCCGCGGTCCCGGGGGCCAGCGCGGCATCCCGTTCAACCAGCCGGGATCGCTGACCAAGGTGTTTGCCGTGGCCAGTGGCAAGGGCGGCGTGGGAAAGTCCTCCGTCACCGTCAACCTGGCCTGCTCCCTGGCAGCCCAGGGCCTCCGCGTCGGCATTGTGGATGCGGATGTCTACGGCTTCTCGGTTCCGGCCCTGATGGGCATCACGCAGCCGCCTACCCGGGTGGATGACATGATCCTTCCCCCGGTGGCCTACGGTGTGAAAGTCATCTCCATCGGCATGTTCGTCACGGGAAACCAGCCGGTCGCCTGGCGCGGACCGATGCTGCACCGGGCACTCGAGCAGTTCCTCACGGACGTCTACTTCGGAGACCTGGACGTCCTCTTCCTTGATCTGCCTCCGGGCACCGGCGATATCGCCATTTCTGTGGCGCAGCTGCTGCCCAAAGCCGAAATCCTGGTGGTCACCACTCCCCAGGCCGCCGCGGCCGATGTCGCCGAGCGGGCCGGGGCCATCGCCACCCAGACGGGTCAGACGGTGGCCGGGGTCATCGAGAACATGTCGTACCTGGAAATGCCCGACGGCGGCCGGATGGAACTGTTCGGAAGCGGCGGCGGGCAGTCGCTCACCGAACGGCTGAGCGCCACGACCGGCACGGACGTGCCGTTGCTGGGTCAGATCCCGCTGGATATCCTCTTGCGGGAAGGCGGGGACTCCGGCCAGCCCATCGTGCTCGGCCGGCCCGAAACGCCCGCAGCGGCGGCACTGTCAGGGATCGCCGGGAAGCTTTCGGCCAAGCCGCGCGGCCTCACCGGGCTGTCGCTGGGGCTGCAGCCCCGCTGAGCCCGGAGCAGAGGGCTGACCGCAGCGCCTAAATAAGGGCAGCGCCTAGGTGGCTTCCGTGTCGAACGGTGCGGGCACGCCGTCGGGCAGGCGCTCCAGCAGCGGCCTGATGTGGGATTCCGGCGACGATTCTCCAGCCGCTACCGCGACGGAAACGGCGGCCGCGGTGGCAGCGGTCCCGCTGGAAGGTCCGCCCGGGCTCACCGGCTTCGTGTCGTCGTCGAGGAGCGCTTCCTTGATGATGCGGCGCGGATCGTACTGGCGCGGATCGTACTTCTTCCAGTCGACTTCATCGATGTCGATGCCGACTTCTTCCTTGATCTGCTCCCGCGCCCCGGACGCCATCCGGCGCACCTCGCGGACCAGGTTTGTCAGCTTCTGGGTGTATTCGGGCAGCCGCTGGGGGCCGATCACCAGAATGCCGATGAGCAGCAGCAGAATAAACTCCGGGCCGTTGATTCCAAACACTTTAGGAAGATTACCCTCTCCTGGGACGTGGGGACGATTTGATGCCGGTCACGGCCGTATTCCGCCCGCCGGCACAGCCGGGATGCATGTCATTTCGGGAACTGCCGCGCCAACTTGCGGAGGCCGCGTTCCACGCGGTCAAGGATGGATTCCGTACCGGCATGGTCCGCGCCCGCGTCCGGCCGTGCGTTCGCCACGAGTCCCGGATCCGTTGCCAGGCCTGCCGCCGCCAGCGCTGCCACGGCGTCGTCGGCTGCCTCGGCCGGAAGGTCGGACGTGTAGGTGAAGGTGGTCCCGGAAGCCTCGTAGATGGCGCTCCAGGGCGCCGCCGCCTTGATCCAGAGCCTTCCGCCCGCCTCACTGCCGGCAGCAGCGACTGCAACGAACCCGTCGAGGCCGGCCGGGTGACCCGTCAGCGGATTGACAGGTGAGTCCGGCTGGGTGGGAACGGCCGCATCCTGCCCCTCGGCCGGGAGCGTTGCGGAGTGCTGTTCCAGGATGGTGGCCAGATGCCGGCCGTCGGAGAGCCGCAGCACCACGGCGCGATGGCCGCCCCGCACTGTCGTCGTGGCTGACACCAGGCGGAAGCCCATGGCCTTAAGGTCAGGACACGCCCAGCCCTGGGATCGCAGGTTGGCCAGCCGGTTTTCCGCCTCGCTGGCGGCCGGGCCGTTCCCGGCCGCGCCGGTGACGGGGGTACCGTCCTGGCCAGGAGAGTCAGCGGGGCCGGTGTGCCCGGTGTCGCCGGACACCGAAGCAGCGGTGGCCGCATATTGCGGGGGTTCTCCGGCGGACAGGTAGGCTCCCGCGGCGACTGCCCCGGCGGCCACGACGGCGACGCCGCCGGCAAGACCTGCCAGCCTGAGGGGGCTGGTGCGTGGAGCGGCCGCGGCGGGCGCCATGGCCAGCTGCTGCGTCTGCGCAAGCAGCCGCGCCGTCAGATCGTCGCTGGCCGCGGGGATGGCAGCCTCGCGGAGCCTTTCCAGGTACTGGCGCTGCCGCCGGAGCGCGGCGGCGCATTCGCTGCACTGGCGGAGATGATCCGGCGTCCTCGGATGGCGCGCCGCAGCGACGTGCAGAGATGCCGTTTTGTCTTTAAGCCCCCCCAGCAAGCGATGCAACTGAACCATGGCGCCGATCAGAGAACGCCGGCGATGCGGGACAACTTCAACCTCGGCTTGCGGGACTGCTGGGGCCTCGGATCCCGGTGGGCGAGCTTCTCGCGGAGCATGGTCCGGCCACGGTGGATGCGCGACCTCACCGTACCGAGCTTCACGCCCAGGGCCTCGGCGACCTCGTCGTAGGACAGGCCCTCCAGGTCGCACAGCACCACTGCGGCGCGGAAGTCCGGCGGCAGTTCCTCCAGGGCGGCCTGCACGTCGAGGTCCAGGTTGTTGAGTTCGAAGCTCTGCTCCGGCCCCGGCTCCCGGCCCGGCAGCCGTGATTCGGCGTCCTCCGCCAAGGCATCGAAGCGGATCCGGCTCTTGCGCCGCGCCTGGTCCAGGAAGAGGTTCGTGGTGATCCTGTGCAGCCAGCCGTCCAGCGTCCCGGGCTTGAAGTTGGCCAGGGAACGGAAGACCCTGACGAACACTTCTTGGGTCAGGTCCTCGGCGTCGTACTTGTTGCCGGTCAGCCGGTACGCAAGCCGGTAGACCTTGGCGGAGTGGTTGGTCACCACTTCTTCCCACGTGGGCATGACCCAGTCGGCTGCGGGCTCTTCAATTGTAGGGACAGGTGCCACAACTGATCCTGACATCGTCCACTCCCCTCGTGGATGTACTAACGCCTGATGTGGTTGACATCATTGGTTCGGCGCCGATCACCACTTGGATGAGCGGACAACCATCATTTCAAAGATGGCTGGGAATTTCCTGACTGCGGGTCCCCCTTTTGCCGTAAGCGCAACAGTATCCGCCATCACAGGCCACCCCGCCGTCACCTTCCGGCCGTGCGCCGCCGGACCAAGTACGCTGTAAGCAACACGCCCCCTGCCGCCCAGAAAGCGAATACCCATGAGCGCCGATAAGTCCACGAGCTGGTCCTACGCAGAAGATCTGCCTGCCGAGGACGAGGTCCTGCTGCGCGCCCGGGAACGATCATTTGAGCTGGGTGTGACCCCCATCGGACGCGGAGTGGGAGCCGTGCTGACGGTGCTGGCGGCAGCATCAAAGGCGCAGACCGCCGTCGAGATCGGCACGGGCGCCGGGGTGTCCGGCGTGTGCATCCTCCGCGGGCTCGGGCCGCAGGCCGTGCTGACCACCATCGATGTCGACGTCGAGCACCTCAAGGCCGCGCGCGAGGCATTCCACGAAGCCGGAAGCCCGGCGAACCGGACGCGCACCATTTCGGGCCGCGCGGGCGACGTCCTGCCCAGGCTGACCGATGCCGCCTACGACCTCGTGTTCATCGACGGCGACAAGCCTAATTTTCCCCGCTACGTGGAGCAGGCCGTCCGCCTGCTCAAATCCGGCGGCCTCCTGATCGTCAACGATGCCTTGGACAAGGACCGCGTCTCCAACCCCGCGGCGCGTGACGCCACCACCGTTGTACTGCGCCAGGTTGGCAAGTCCGTGCGCGACGACGACCGGCTGTCCTCCGCGATGCTGCCCACCGGAGACGGGCTGCTGGTAGCGGTTAAGAAGTAAAGGCAGGGCCCGCAGCCTGCTGGCTGCGGGCCCTGCCCAACACATTATTCGGTGACGCCGACGAGGCATTCCTTGAGGTTGGCCGCTTCTGCGGCGTTGAGTTCAACCACGAGCCGCCCTCCGCCTTCGAGCGGCACACGCATGATGAGGCTGCGGCCCTCCTTGGTTACTTCCATAGGGCCGTCGCCGGTGCGTGGTTTCATAGCCGCCATGAGGAATATCCCCTCCAAGTAGTCCCAGGACTGAGCAGCCCGGCCGGGCTGAGTCCGCATGGTCAAACAAGCCGCTATGGCGACCGGTTCCGGCAGCCGCCATGGCTGAACACTTCGTATGCTTCTTGTCCCTGCTTATCCTCTATTATCCTGTAATTACCCGTCTGTAGCTAATCGATGGACATTCCGTGCGGCTGAAGATTACGTGTGCTGCCGCACGGCGTGTCGGCGCGGCGGTCAGGGCGGATAATCCCCGCCTCCGGGGAGCTGGGCCCAGGCCCAAAGCCACACCACCCACACGATCTGCAGCAGGACGAACATGACGAGCACCGCGCCACGGTAGGCCCGCGACCTCGACACCAGCGCTGCGGACAGGGCCAGCGGAAACAGCGGGAGCAACATGCGGAACGTGCTGGTCTGCGGGTGCAGGAAAACCACGAGATACCCCATGTAGCACACGCACCACAGCCTGAGCTCCCTTCCCAGCCGCAGCACCGGCCGGGACATCATGAGCAGGCCGAACGCCGCCACGAAGGCAAAGGGCGCCACAATGCCCAGGACGGGGCCGAACAGTTGCACGCCGGTGTCGAACCACGGCCTGAACGGCACCAGGTCCTGCCCGCGCCACACCGTTTCGGTCTTGGTGTAGGCCTCGATGTCTCCTGTTGTTGCCCACGCGATGGCGGGCCACAGGAGCGCGGCCGCCGCGCTCACCGCGGTCAGCGCCGCCAGCGACCACAGCTCCGCCCGGCCATGGACGCCTGGGAGGTCCGGCGCGGCAGGGTTCGCCGCACCCCTGTTCCGGCCGTGCCGCCATGCCTCCGCCGCACGGTAGAGGAACAGGAAGCCGGCCATCGCGGCGAACGGCACGCCGGTGGGGCGGGAAAGGCACATCGCCACAACCACGGGAATGGCCCACAGATATTGCCGCCGAATCACCAGCAGCAGGGAGGCGGCGAGCAGAAGTACGTTGAGGGACTCCGCGTACGGCACCTGCAGCACCGGGGAGACGGGGAACGTGGCAAAGAACGCCACTCCCCAAAGGGCTGTCGCGTGCCCGGCCCTGTGGCGGAACAGCACATAAATCACCAGTGAGGCGGCGAGGCCCGCGAGCACCGCGATGACCGTGAGGGCGGCCGCAGGGCTGATTCCCGCGACGCCGGACAGCATCCGCGCCAGCGCGGGGAACAAAGGGTAGAAGGCCCAGGTGTTTTCCTTGACGTTCCCGGCACCATCCACCGGCAGCTCGGAGGGGTACCCGCCGGTGATGACATCGCCGTACCAGCGGGCATCCCAGATGTTGATGAAGTTCCAGTAATCGGGCTTGGCGGGGAACCAGGGGTTCACCCCCTGGTGCAGCGCCGCGGACATGAAGATGCAGGCGCTGAGCAGCCGGGCACCCACATAGAGGGCCGCCGCCTGGACCCACCACGGCGAGCGGCCTGCCCGCGCAGCAAACGACGACGAGACCGCACCCAGCGCACCCGTCATTCCGCCGGCCCGAGCGGGCCGAAGTGCCCCGGACGCTGCCTCGGGCCTGCTGGAAGCAGATCCGGAAGCGGAGCCGGGACCGGGGGCATGACCGGTCAAGGCCGGTCCTCGGCGGTGGCGCTCAGGACATTGTTCCGGAGCTGCTCCCGGAGCCGCTCGATCTCGGCGTCCCGGGCCGCGATCTCGGCCTCCTTGGAAGCGAGCTGGCCATCCTTGGACGCGATCTGGTCGCGGAGGTCATCGAGCACCTCGTCCACCTGGTCCATCCGGTACCCGCGAAGACCCAGCGAAAAGCGGACGTGGTCGACGTCGGCGGGCTTGGCATCGGCGGGCAGCAGGACCGGGGGCAGCGACGCCACAGGCTCATCGAAACCGTCGTCGATCAGCGGGTTCCCGGAGCGCCTCTTCCGCATGAGGCCTGCCCCGATGTCGGTCCCGATCAGGGCTGTTGCGCCTATCAGGACGATGGCAAGGAAAACGAGGAAGAAACTCACATCAACCATCGTGCCAGACGCCGGCGCCTCTGCGGCCCAGCCCGCTACTCGGGCCGCTGGTCGCCGTTGGTGGACGGCGGACGGACGTGGCCGTGCAGGACAAGGTTGACGGCCTCTTCCGGGTCGTCCACCACCTGGACCAGGTCCATGTCCTTCTCGGACACCATGCCCTCGGCCACCAGCGTCCCCCGGATCCATTCCATCATCGGGCCCCAGAAATCCTTGCCCAGGAGCACGATCGGGAAGGAGGTCACCTTCTGCGTCTGGACCAGGACCATGGCTTCGAAGAGTTCGTCAAGGGTGCCGAGTCCACCGGGCAGGACAATGAAGCCCTGCGCATACTTCACGAACATGGTCTTCCGGGCGAAGAAGTACCGGAAGTTGATCCCCAGGTCCACCCACTGGTTCAGCCCCTGCTCGAACGGCAGTTCGATGCCAAGGCCGACCGACACGCCGTTGCCTTCCACGGCTCCGCGGTTGGCCGCCTCCATCGATCCCGGGCCGCCTCCGGTGATGACCGCCACGCCGGCTTCCGCCAGTTTGCGCCCCACCTCAACACCCATCTCATAGAACAAGCTCCCCGGCTTGGTGCGTGCCGAGCCGAAAACGCTGACAGCCTGGCCCAGGTCCGACAGCGCACCGAAGCCTTCCACGAATTCGCTCTGGATCCGCATCACCCTCCAGGGGTCGGTGTGGATGAAATGTCCGGGGCCCTTGGTGTCGAGCAGCCGCTGGTCCGACATCTCAACCGCCGCCTGCTTGCGGCGGAGCTCAAGGGGCCCTTTGCGGCGGGGCTGAACGGATTTTGACGGATCTGCGTTGATGCTCATCACCCAAGGCTAACCTGCTGACCTGCAGGTATCTCTTGAATTACGATCCGCAGGAAGTTGGAGTGATTGCGGTCATATGTGACCAATGTTCGCTAGATTCGTACTTATGACTACTCAAGTGCCCGGCGATGCCCTCGTCTCCCTGAATGCCGTCAATAAGCACTACGGCCAGCTGCACGTTTTGAAGGACATCAACCTCCAGGTCCGCAAGGGCGAGGTCGTTGTGGTCATCGGTCCGTCAGGCTCGGGCAAGTCCACGCTGTGCCGGGCCATCAACCGCCTCGAAACCATTGATGACGGCGATATCGCCATCGACGGCAAGGAACTGCCCGCAGAAGGCAAGGAGCTTGCGCGCCTCCGCGCGGACGTCGGCATGGTTTTCCAGTCGTTCAACCTCTTCGCGCACAAGACCATCCTGGAAAACGTGACCCTCGGCCCCATCAAGGTGAAGGGAGTGTCCAAGGCGGAGGCGGACAAGGAGGCCATGGCCCTGCTCGAGCGTGTGGGAGTCGGCCACCAGGCACCCAAGCTGCCGGCCCAGCTCTCCGGCGGCCAGCAGCAGCGTGTGGCCATCGCCCGCGCACTGGCCATGAAGCCCAAGGTCATGCTTTTCGACGAGCCCACCTCGGCGCTGGACCCGGAGATGATCAACGAAGTCCTGGACGTCATGATCCAGCTGGCCAAGGAGGGCATGACCATGATCGTGGTGACCCACGAGATGGGCTTCGCCCGCAAGGCAGCCGACCGCGTCGTGTTCATGGCGGACGGCCAGATCGTCGAAGACGCCACGCCGGAGCAGTTCTTCACCAATCCCCAAAGCAGCCGCGCCAAGGACTTCCTCTCCAAGCTCCTCACGCACTGACAACTCCCCAGTTCGCACCCCAAGGCCGTCTATGGCGGCCGCCCAATGAAAGGAATGTCATGAAGGCATTTTTGACCCGAAGGAAATCCCTTCTGGTAGCAGCATCCGCAGCTCTTGCACTGACCCTGAGCGCTTGCGGCGGCGGCAGCACCGGCGGCGGCACCAATCCCTCCCCCGTCGAAAAGCCGAGCTTCGCCGCTGGTTCCACCATGGAAAAGCTCTCTTCTGCCGGCAAGGTGACCATCGGCACCAAGTTTGACCAGCCGCTGTTCGGCCAGAAGGGCCTGGACGGCAAGCCGGTGGGCTTTGACGTCGAAATCGGGAAGCTGATCGCTGCCAAGCTGGGGATCCCCGCTGACAAGATCGAATGGGTTGAAACCGTCTCCGCCAACCGCGAACAGTTCATCAAGCAGGGCAAGGTGGACCTGATCGTCGCCACCTACACGATCAACGACAAGCGCAAGACCGAAGTCGACTTTGCCGGCCCCTACTACGAAGCAGGCCAGGCGCTCATGGTGAACAAGGACAACACCTCCATCACCAAGCCAGAGGACGTCAAGGGCAAGAACGTCTGCTCCGTGACCGGATCCACCCCTGCTGCCACCATCGTGGAAAAGTACGGCGCAGTCCTGGTTCCGGCGGCCACCTACTCGGCCTGCCTTGAGCCGCTGCGCAACAAGCAGGTTGAGGCGGTCACCACAGACAACGTGATCCTGGCCGGCTTTGTCAACAAGGAACCGGACGCCTTCAAGCTGGCCTCCGAAGAGACCTTCACGAAGGAGCCCTACGGCATCGGCCTGAAGAAGGGCGATACCGAATTCCGCAACTGGATCAACGACCAGCTGGAAGGCTTCGCGAAGGACGGCTCCTACAAGAAGGCCTGGGAAGCCACTGCTGGCGCTGTCATCAAGACTGCACCTGACCTTCCCGCGATCGACCGCTACTAAAACCGGTGTGGCGGTTACCTGCGGCCGTGCACTCCACGGCGCCGGTAACCGCCGCCTCCGTTTTCCGCTCATTCCCCACGAACGCAGCTGAAGGACCCTATGGACGTCATCATTGAGAGCCTCCCGCAGTACTGGGACGGCTTTCTCAGAACCCTGTTCCTGGCCGTCGTGTCCGGCATTATTGCCCTGGTCGTTGGCACGCTCCTCGCCGCCGCCCGGGTGTCCCCCGTAGCAGCCCTCCGCGGTTTCAGCATGGCGTACGTGGAGGTGGTGCGTAACACCCCCCTGACCATCGCCTTCTTTTTTGCTGCCGTGGTTCTGCCCCGGCTTGGCGTGACCTTCCAGCAGTTCGAGGTCGCCGCCATCATCGCGCTCAGCGCGTACACGTCGGCCTTCATCGCCGAAGCCGTGCGGTCAGGCGTCAACAGCGTCCCGGTCGGCCAGGCGGAGGCTGCACGCAGCATCGGCATGAAGTTCGGCCAGGTGCTGTCCCTCATCATCCTCCCCCAGGCACTGCGCACGGTGGTTCCGCCCCTCATCAACATCCTGATCGCACTCGTCAAGAACTCCTCGGTGGCCGGTGCGTTCTACGTGCTGGAGCTGTTCGGCTACGGCAAACAGCTCGCCAACGAACACGGTGACGCGGTCATGTGGGTGCTCGTGGGCGTTGCCTTCTTCTACCTCCTGATCACAGTGCCGCTTGGCTACCTGGCCCACCAGGTCGAACGAAAGGTGGCGATCGCCCGATGACTTCCGTTCTCTACGACGTCCCGGGCCCCAAGGCCCGCCGGGTCTCCCTGATCGGCTCCGTCATCGGTGTCGTGCTCATCGGCGGCCTGCTGGCGCTTGCCATTGTCACGCTCGCCCAGCAGGGAATCTTCCAGGCGCAGCGGTGGGCGATCTTCGGGCAGGCGGATGTCTGGACGCTGATCCTTAACGGCATCGGCGCCACGTTGAGTGCCGCCGCCATCTCAGCTGTCATCGCCTTCCCGCTGGGGCTCCTGCTGTGCCTCATGCGCATCTCTGATATCGCCTGGATCAGGATTCCCACCCGGATCGTGCTGGAATTCCTGCGCGGCATGCCCGTGGTCCTGATGATGCTGTTCGTGCTGCTCGTGTTCGCCACCAGCTCGTTCATTGCGGTCGTTGCCGGCCTGGTGCTCTATAACTCGGCGATCTTTGCCGAGATCATCCGCGCGGGCATCCAGTCCCTTCCCAAGGGCCAGCGCGAAGCCGGCCTGGCGATCGGCCTGACCAGCTTCCAGTCCCGGCTAAGCGTCGAACTGCCGCAGGCCATCAGGCGCATGCTGCCGTCCCTGGTGGCTCAGCTCGTGGTGCTGCTGAAGGACACCTCGCTGGGGTACATCGTCGCCTACGGCGAGCTCCTGCGCGCGGTGCAGGTGATGGCGGACTTCCTCGGCCCGCAGTTCCTGTTCCCGGTGTTCTTCGTGGCGGCGGCAATTTACATCGCCATCAACCTGGCGGTCTCCCGGCTCGCCATCTGGATTGAACGCCGCGGTTCCAAGAAGGCTGCCGGCGGCGTGGCGAAGGCCCCCACGGCCGGCGTCTCCACCGTGGTCAAGTAAACCCGTGAAGTAACCCGCCAGGTCCGCGGGCGCAAGGACAGAAGGTCCGCAACCGAATGGTTGCGGCCCTTCTGTCTTTGCCAACGTTCGGGCTGGTCGGCCCTTCAGCCGGAACGGCTGCTCAGGACAGCCACGTCTGCAGTGCGCGGAGGCAGGCCCGGACGGCTTCGGCCTCCACGTGCTCGTTGTCCTTGTGCGCCAGCAGCGCATCACCGGGGCCGAAGTTCACCGCCGGGATCCCGAGCTCGCTGAAACGCGCGACGTCGGTCCAGCCGTATTTGGGTTTGGGTTCGGCTCCCACGGCGGCCACGAAGGACGCGGCCGCGGGGTGGTGCAGTCCGGGCCGCGCGCCGGCGGCGCTGTCCGTGCGGACCACATCGAATCCTTGGAGCAGCTCCTGCACGTGGGCCTCCGCCTGGTCGGGTGTCTTGTCCGGCGCGAAGCGGTAGTTGATCTCCACCACGCAGCGGTCGGGAATGACGTTGCCGGCTGTGCCGCCGTGGATCTTCACGGCATTCAAGCTTTCGCGGTATTCCAGGCCGTCCACGTTGATGGTCTGCGGCCGGTACCCTGCGAGCCGTTCCAGGATGGGCGCCGCGGCGTGGATGGCGTTGCGGCCCATCCACGCACGCGCCGAATGGGCGGCCTCCCCCGTTGTGGTGGCCTCAAACCGCATGGTTCCGTTGCAGCCACCTTCAACGTTGCCGTCGGTCGGTTCCAGCAGGATGGCGAAGTCGCCCCTTAGCAGGTCCCCGTGGTTCCGGACAAGCCGGCCCAGGCCGCTCTTGACGGCTTCCACTTCCTCGTGGTCGTAGAAGACGAACGTGACGTCCTTGGTCGGCTCAGCGCCGCCGTCGAACATGGACGCGGCGAGCGCGAGCTGCACCGCAACGCCGCCTTTCATGTCGGTGGCGCCGCGGCCGTAGAGGACTCCTTCGCCCGGAACACCTGAGGGCCAGCTGGACGGAACCGTCCCCAGCGAGCCGGGCGTCACAGGCAGCGGCACCGTGTCCAGGTGGCCTGCCAGGATCACGCGTTCGGCCCTGCCGAGGTCCGTGCGGGCGATGATCGAGTCCCCGTCCCGGACCAGATTGAGGCCGGGGAGCCGGCGGAGCGCGGACTCCACCGCGTCGGCAAGCGCGCCTTCGTTGCCCGACACGCTGTCCATGTCGATGAGAGCAGACGTCAGCAGGGCCACGTCCTGGCGCAGGTCAAGGGTCACAGGGGCTGTTTCGGCAATCACCATCCAACTCTATCGCCGCGGGGCTGCAGGTTTCTGTGCGTGCACGTCGTCTCGATAGACTGGGGCCATGACTGAAACCGCTTCTTCTGCCGTGCCCGCTGCCCAAACGCTGTCCGACGACTCCCGCTCGGCCTACGGATTCGGAGTGGCCACCATCGCCACCCGCAGCGGTGACGCCACGGTGCTCGATGTCTGGTTCCCGGCCCCTGCCCTCGGCGTGGCCGCCGAAAGCCTTCGCCGCGTCGAGAACGCCGACGAATCCCTGGCCGCGATCGCCGCGGAGGGAACAGATGCGGACCGCGGCACCGAACAGAAGGTCGTGTTCGTGCAGGTCAACCTGGACGAAGCACCGGCCGACACCGCCGATGCCTACCTCCGCCTCCACCTCCTGTCGCACCGCCTCGTCAAGCCCAACACCATCAACCTCGACGGCATCTTCGGAAAGCTCCCGAACGTCGTCTGGACCAACTTCGGCCCGTGCGCCGTGGACGGCTTCGAACTGACGCGCGCGAAGCTCCGCAGGCGCGGCGCCGTGACCGTCTACGGCGTCGACAAGTTCCCCCGCATGGTGGACTACGTCGTCCCCGCAGGCGTCCGCATCGCCGACGCCGACCGCGTACGGCTCGGTGCCCACCTGGCCGAAGGCACCACCGTCATGCACGAGGGCTTCGTCAACTTCAACGCCGGCACGCTGGGCACCTCCATGGTGGAAGGCCGCATCTCCGCCGGTGTGGTGGCGGGCGACGGCACCGACGTCGGCGGCGGCGCCTCGATCATGGGCACCCTTTCCGGCGGCGGAAAGGAAAAGATAGCTTTGGGCCAGCGCGTGCTGCTGGGCGCAAACTCCGGCGTGGGCATCAGCATCGGCGACGATTCCGTGGTGGAGGCCGGCCTCTACGTCACCGCCGGCACGCGGGTCCGCGTGGTCGGTCCGAAAGACGCCGACGGCGAAGATACCTCCAAAATCGTCAAGGCCGTGGAGCTCTCCGGCGTGCCCAACCTGCTCTTCCGCCGCAACTCCAGCACCGGTGCGGTGGAAGTCCTGCCGCGCAAGGGCCAGACCGTGGAGCTGAACGACGCCCTGCACGCCAACTGACCCGTCCGGGTGCGGCCGGCACTGGCATCTACCGGCCCGACGAGGGCCTGAGGGAGAGTACGTGACACGCAGACGCAAGCTGCGCGGAGCGATCGTCGTCGTCCTCTCCCTCGTCCTCGTCGCCGGCGGCATCTACACGGTGACAGCGCTGGTGCAGCGCTCCGAGCAGCTCGTCACGGAAGGGTGCACCGCCGTCGTCGGGACGCAACGCGCCGAGCTGGCCACGGACCAGGCCGCCAACGCGGCCTTGATCACTGCCGTCTCAGTGCGCCGAGGGCTGCCGCCGCGTGCGGCGAGCATCGCCCTCGCCACGGCCATGCAGGAGTCCAAGCTGAGGAATATCGGCCACGGCGATCTGGCGGGACCGGATTCCAGGGGCCTGTTCCAGCAGCGGCCTTCCCAGGGCTGGGGCACCCAGGAACAGGTGATGGACCCGCACCACGCCACGAACGCGTTTTACGACGCGCTCGTGGAGGTTCCCGGTTACGCGACCATGGCGATCACCGAGGCCGCGCAGCGCGTCCAGCGTTCGGCGTACCCCCGCGCCTATGCACAGCACGAGGCCATGGGCCGCGTCTTCGCCTCGGCGTTGAGCGGCCAGGCCCGCGGTGCCCTTGACTGCACGCTCCGCACCCCGGACGCCGCCGGTGACCCCGAGGCCCTGTTGGCCGAGGCCGAGTCCGCGTACGGAGCCCTTCCCGCCACGGCGTCCGGCCGGACCCTCGAACTGGAGGCAACGGATGACCTGGCGTGGTCGCTGGCGCACTGGGCGGTGGCAAACGCGAAAAAGTTCGCCGTTACCCGCGTCCAGGTCGACGGACAAAGCTGGGACCGGCAGGCCCGGAACGGATGGCAGGACGCGGGCGCCTCCGACGGCAGGGTAGTTATCACCCTTGCCGGGGACCCGGCTTAGACCAGTATTTCCACGACTGGCTGCACGTAGCTCCGGAACACTTCGGGCTGGGACAACAGGTCGTGGCTCATGATGATCTTGTCAGGTTCCAGGAACCATGCGCGCTGCTCATCGAGCGGGAGTTCAATGATGGTCAGGTCGAAGTCCCGTGAATTCCGGCCGACCTCGAGCAGCCGGTCCTCCACGATGTCCTCCAGCAGGTGCGCGGAACCGCCGGCCACGCGTTCGGCTTCCAGCTCCGCGTATTCCTTCCGGCGCTCCCGGGCCCAGGTCAGGGCGGCCCCGAAGTGCGCCTGCAGTACCCGCCGGAGCGCCGGGGAATTGGCAAAGGACCTGAAGCCCGGCGGCGACATCTCCGGGGACATCTGCGGATGGGCCTTCACGAGCTGTTCCCACCAGGCTTCCCACTCGGTCTTGAGTGCGCTGATCCCACCCACCTCGGCGGTCAGGTGGGAGTGATCGGCGTGCCGGACCTTGGGCGCGGCATGGGAAAGGGCGGGAAAGCCTGCACCGTCCAGTCCGGAAACATCACGTATGTAAAGGGCAATGAGCATGGGCCCTGACGTGTCCATGGTGATTCGCCAGCCTGGACCGCCTGTGTGCTGCATCCGCATGCCTCCTTGGCATCTTGAACTCCGCCCCCGTTTATCCGGCAACCCGCTCTCCGGCTTTCAGTCTATTCCCCCAGCCCGGGGACGTTAATGGCTGGCGCCGGCGGTCCTGCGAAGCCCCGCCAGATGGGATTCGAGCACATCCCGGCACATTTCCCGGGTCAGCCACGCCGGTTGCAGGAGCGCGTGCATCGTCAGCCCGTCCAAAGTGGCAAGGAGGCGCTCGGCCTCGGTGACCAGCTGCACGCCGCCGCTGTCGCCCTCGGCCAGAAGGCGGGTGATCAACTGCCCGACGACGGCGGCCACGGCCCGGTGGCTCCGGTCGGCTTCGGCGGCAAGGAACGGCCGGATCCGTGCCGCATTCTTGAAGGCGAGCCACGCACAGGCATCCAAGGCACGTTCCTCATCCAGCGGGAGGAACTCGCTCAGCAGGGTTAAAACTGCCTCGTGCTGCGCATCGGCGCCGGATGCTCGGGATACCCCGGCAAGGGCAGCGTCAAGGCGGCCAAGGATGCGGTCCACCACGGCCGCGAAGGAGAGCGTCAGCAACTCCTCGCTCGTGGCGAAATAGTGCCGCACCGAGCCCACTGCCAGGCCTGCCTCGTCGGCAACCTCGCGCAGGGACGCACGTTCCAGTCCGTCGGTGGCGATGATCCGGCATACGGCGTCAACAATCTCCAGGCGCCGGGCGGCGGCATCCACTATTTTGGGCACCCTTGTTTTTAGCACGCTTGTGCCGTGACGCGGGGGAGGCCCGCCGAGGTTCCCGCCGCCGCCATGGCCGAAACAGTCGGTAACCGCCGGTGCGGTTGGGATAACGTTGGAGCATGAAAATTCTGGTCACCGGCGGCACCGGCTACATCGGTTCGCACACGGTATTGTCCCTGCAGCAAGCCGGCCACGATGTGGTTGTCATCGACAACCTGGTGAACTCGAGCGAAGAGTCCCTGCGTCGGGTCGCCGAACTCACGGGCAAGGAGGCCGTCTTCCACAACGTGGACCTGCTGGACGAGCCCGCCGTCGACGCCGTCTTCGACCGGCACGGCATCGATGCCGTCATCCATTTCGCCGGCCTCAAGGCCGTGGGCGAATCCGTGCGTGAGCCGCTGAAGTACTACCACAACAATCTGGTCGGCACGCTGAACCTCATCAGGGCCATGGACCGGCACGGCGTCCGCTCGATCGTCTTCAGCTCCTCTGCCACCGTCTACGGCGAGCACAATGCCGTCCCGTACGTGGAGAAGATGGAAATCGGCGCGAACAACCCGTACGGCCGCACCAAGGAACAGATCGAGGACATCCTGTCGGACCTCGGCGCCGCCGACGACCGCTGGCATATAGCACTGCTGCGCTACTTCAACCCGGTGGGCGCCCACCCCTCAGGCCGCATCGGTGAAGACCCGCAGGGCATCCCGAACAACCTCGTCCCGTTCATCGCCCAGGTGGCCGTCGGCCGGCGCGAGAAGCTCATGGTGTTCGGCGGCGACTACAACACCCCGGACGGCACCTGCCTGCGCGACTACATCCACGTGGTGGACCTCGCCGAGGGCCATGTCGCGGCCCTGGACCACATCACCGGACGCAGCGGCGTGTTCCGCTGGAACCTCGGTTCAGGCAGGGGTTCCTCCGTGCTGGAGGTCCTGCGGTCCTTCGAAAAAGCCGTGGGCCACGCGCTTCCGTACGAGGTCACGGGCCGCCGTGCCGGGGACCTGCCGGCTTTCTGGGCGGATGCGACCTCGGCCCTCGCCGATCTCTCCTGGTCCACCACCAAGACGGTCGACGAAATGTGCGAGGACCACTGGCGCTGGCAGAAAAACAACCCGCACGGCTACGTCGACGCTGGCTGAGCCCGGGCCCGCGCCCGCCGTGTTCCCTGACCGGGCTTGCGAGGTTAGGGGGCGGGGAGCGAAACCCTGCCAATAACAACGACGCCGGCCGCGCCCCCCCTGGGGGGGGGGGGGGCCGGGGGGGGGTGGGGGGTGGGGGGGGGGGCCGCCACCCCCTCAAAACCCCACCCCGGGGGCCCGCCCACCTTTGGGGGGGGGCGGGCCCGGCGTCGTTTTGGGCGGTCGCTGTTAGCGGGCCGGGTAGTGCCGCTCGGGCTCTCCCGTGTAGAGCTGCCGCGGGCGGCCGATCTTCGTGTTGGGGTCGCTGATCATTTCACGCCACTGCGCAATCCAGCCCGGCAGGCGGCCGATGGCGAACAGCACGGTGAACATCTTCTCCGGGAAGCCCATGGCCTTGTAGATGAGGCCGGTGTAGAAGTCCACGTTCGGGTAGAGCTTGCGCTGGATGAAGTAGTCGTCGCCCAGGGCCTTCTCTTCGAGGCGCATCGCGATGTCAAGGAGTTCGTCGTTGCCGCCGAGCTTGCTGAGGACCTCGTGCGCGGTCGCCTTGATGATTTTGGCGCGGGGATCGTAGTTCTTGTAGACGCGGTGCCCGAAGCCCATGAGGCGGACGCCGTCTTCCTTGTTCTTGACCTTCTCCATGTAGTCCTCTGGCTTGATGCCGTCGGCCTGGATCTGGCGCAGCATCTTGAGGACCGCCTCGTTGGCGCCGCCGTGGGCCGGGCCGAAGAGGGCGTTGATGCCGGCGGAGACGGAGGCGAAGAGGTTGGCGTTGGAGGAACCCACCAGCCGGACCGTGGAGGTGGAGCAGTTCTGCTCGTGGTCGGCGTGCAGGATGAGCAGCAGGTCCAGTGCCTTGGCGATCACTGGGTCCATCTCGTACTGCTCGGCCGGCAGGCCGAAGCTGAGGCGCAGGAAGTTCTCCACGAGGTTGTGGGAGTTGTCCGGGTAGAGCATCGGCTGACCGATGGACTTCTTGTGCGCGTAGGCGGCGATGACCGGCATCTTGGCCATCAGGCGGATGGTGGAGACCTCCACCTGCTCGGCATTGAAGGGGTCCAGCGAATCCTGGTAGAAGGTCGACAACGCGGAGACGGCCGACGACAGCACCGGCATCGGGTGGGCGTCACGGGGGAAGCCGCTGAAGAAGCCCTTGAGCTCCTCGTGCAGCAGGGTGTGGTGGCGGATCCGCTGGTCGAAGGCATCCAACTCGGTGGGCGTGGGCAGGTTGCCGTAGATGAGCAGGTAGGAAACTTCCAGGAAGCTGGAGTGCTGGGCCAACTGCTCGATCGGGTAGCCGCGGTACCGCAGGATGCCTGCGTCGCCGTCGATGTAGGTGATCGCCGAGGTGGTGGCCGCGGTATTCATGAAGCCGGGGTCAAAGGCAACGGCGCCCGTCTGCTTCAGCAGTTTGGAAACGTCATAGCCTTCGTTTCCTTCTACAACCTTGATGCGCGGGAGTTCGAGTTCGCCGCCCGCATGGCGCAGGGTTGCGCTGGTGGTCTCAGTCATGGAGTCTCCTCATGAGGCGTCGGGGCCTCTCTGTAGAAAGCTTGATCCAACATCAGGTGAGCCGCGCGGGGATCCCGCACAGGCGGGATATCCAACGGCCGTGCTGCCTTCTTGTAGAAAGCCACCATTGATAGTCAGTTAAAAAGTACCGCCACTTGCAACGCACCACTAATCCGCGACCGCCAAATATCCCCCAAAACGGCCCACTTGTGGCGCGTGTCACACCATTGTTACGGGGTAACCGTTAGGGGGCACTGGCCAGCCGGGCCACCGCGGCGTCGATCCGCTCATCCGATCCGGTGAGCGCCACGCGGACGTAGCCGTTGCCGGCGTCGCCGTAGAACACTCCGGGCCCCACCACGATGCCCCGCTCCGCCAGGCGCGCCACCGTGTCCCAAGTTGCTTCGCCGGCGGTGCACCACAGGTACAGGCCGGCGGAGGACGCTTGGATCTCCAGGCCGAAACCTTCGAGCGCGGGCAGGATCCGTTCGCGGCGCCCGCGGTACAGGTCCTTCTGTGCCTGCACGTGCCCGTCGTCGCCCAGGGCCACCCGCATGGCTTCCTGGACCGGGTAGGGGACGATCATTCCGGCGTGCTTGCGGCTGTTGACGAGGTTGGCCATGATGGCTGAATCGCCCGCAACGAAGGCCGCCCGGTAGCCGGCCAGGTTGGACTGCTTGCTCAGCGAATAGACCGCCAGGAGGCCGTCGTGGGAGCCGCCAGCCACACGGGGATCAAGGATGCTCGGAACGGCTTCTCCCCCGCGCTGCAGGTCCCACTCCCCCCAGCCGAGTTCGGCATAGCACTCGTCGGAGGCCACGAGCGCGCCGATTTCGCGGGCCTGGTCCACGATCTTCCGCAGAGAGGCCGCATCGCGGACACTGCCGGTCGGGTTGCCCGGGGAGTTGACCCAGACAAGCCGGACCTTCGCACGGGTGGCGGCGTCCAGTTCATCGAGGTCGTCCGCGGCCACGGCGGTGGCTCCGGAAAAAGTCGCCCCGATGTCGTAGGTGGGGTAGGCAACCGTGGGGCGGACCACGACGTCGCCGGGCCTCAGGCCGAGCAGGAACGGCAGCCAGGCCACCAGCTCCTTGGAGCCGACCGTGGGCATGACATCCCGGGGGTCTAGCCCCTGAACGCCGCGCCGGCGTGCAAACCATCCGGCGATCGCCTCCCGCAGCGCAGGAGTGCCGTGCACCGTGGGGTAGCCGGGGGCGTCCGCCGCGGCGCGGAGGGCGTCCTGGATGACCGCGGGCGTGGGATCTACGGGCGTTCCGATGGACAAGTTGACGGCCCCGCCCGGGTGCTGGGCCGCTCTGGCGAGGTACGGCGCCATCGCCTCCCACGGGTAATCGGGAAGGCTCAGGCCGAAACTACGCACAGCTGTCGTCACCTACGCGCCCGCCTCAGTGGTCCTGGTTCTGCGGCGGCAGTGCAGCGATCATCGGGTGGTCCGTGTGGGTGTTGCCCACTTTCGCGGCACCGCCCGGGGAACCGAGGTCGTCGAAGAACTCCACGTTGGCCTTGTAGTAGTCGGCCCACTCTTCGGGGGTGTCGTCCTCGTAGTAGATGGCCTCCACCGGGCAGACCGGTTCGCAGGCACCGCAGTCGACGCATTCATCGGGATGGATATAGAGGGAACGCTCGCCTTCGTAGATGCAATCGACGGGGCACTCCTCAATGCATGCCTTGTCCTTAACATCTACACACGGCTGCGCGATTACGTACGTCACGTCCCTTGCCTCTCCACGTTGGTTCCGGCGACTGGCCGGTTGTTGCTTCCGGCCTGCATGCCGGACTATCGACTTCCGAGCCTATTATCTCCCAGGCCCGCACCGCGAACGAAGCGGCGCGTCACACTCCGGGTCGCGTCATACGATTGAAGGCGTGAGTCTGCCTACGCCATCGCCCCGGGAATTCCTGGCCGCCGCCCCGCCGGGGACCCGCGTGGTGGTGCGTTACCGGATCGAGGGCGGATTCACGGACGCCCTCGGAGACCTACTGGAGTGCGGCGACGCCCAGTGCACCGTGCGGACCCGGAGGTCCGACGTCGCCATTGCCCTGGACCTGGTGGTCGCCGCCAAGGAGGTGCCGCCGGCGCCGTTGCGGCGAAGGCCGCGTACCGGGGCGTGACAGCCCTCAGTCCTCGAGCACCTGGTCCGGAAGCTTTCGCATCCTCCGCAGCGGCGACAACAGCACCGGGAGGGCCGCGAGGAAGCTGCAGGCCGCGCCGATGGAGATCGCCGGAACAAGACCGATGTGCTCGCCGAGGAACCCGGAGGCGAGCGCGGCCAGCGGCATCACGCCCCAGACGGCGAACCGGATGGATGCGTTCATCCTGCCCAGCAATCGTGGCGGACACACCCGCTGGCGCATGGTCAGCTGCATGATGTTGTAGACGAGCACGTTAATGCCGAAACCGAACTCGGAAACGAGCAGGAGCACCAGCGAGACGGCAGGCTCGTGGACGACCGCGGCGACTGGGACCAGCACCAGAAAAACCGAACTGGCCAGGGCGCAGAGCGGTATCACCGTGCCTTCGCCGATCCGTGCTGCCAGCCGGGTCGCGGTGACGGCGCCCAGCAGGCCTCCGGCTGCGCCGGCAGTCATGATCAGCCCCACGCCCTGGGGCCCGAGTCCGAGGTCCCTTAGGACCAGCAAGGGCATGAGTGTGTAGATGAGCGTGCCGCAGAAATTCATGCCTGCGGTGCAGGCGGCGATGCGGCTGATCAGTGGGTGCCCCACCACGAACGCAAGGCCTTCCTTGATCTCGGTGCCGAGCGGGCGCCTGTCCGCCGGGGTGGCGCGCTCCTCGCTGTCGCGGGTCCGGGCGAGGAAGACCGCGGAGAGGAGATACCCGGCGGCCTCCCCCAGGAACAGCACCGGCGCCGACACAAAGGTCAGGAGCGCCCCGCCGGCCGCGGGTCCGCCAATCCTGGCTATCTGCGCGGTGGATTCGAGCTTGGAATTGGCTTCGGTGACATGCCGGGAGCCCACCAGGACAGGCACATAGCTTTGGTACGAGACGTCAAAGAACACTGTGGCCGTGCCCACCAGCGCTGAAATGACGTAGAGATGCCAGATTTCCAGGATGCCGCCCCACCACAGCACGGGCACGGCGGCCATGGCCGCCATCCGGGCGGCGTCGGCGATGATCATGGTTCGCCGCTTAAGCCACCGGTCCACCCAAGCGCCGGCCGGAAGTCCGATGATCAGGAAGGCCGCCAGGCCGGCGGCGTTCAGGACGCCCACCTCGAATTCGGAAGCCTGAAGCACCGAAACTGCCAGCACCGGAAAGGCCAGCTGCCCCAGCTGGGCGCCGAACTGGCTCATCGCCTGCCCGGTCCAGAATGTGGCGAAGTTGCGGTCCCGCCACAGCGACGTGGCGGCGGTATCTGCTGCGGTGGAGTCAGCTGTCACGGCAACAGTTTCCGGCAGCGATTGATGTATGTCAATCACTTATTGCTGGCTACACTTGCGTCTATGACAGCGCTGGAGAGCGACGACGCAGACCTGGTGGCTAAGGGCCGCGCGCTGAGTTCTCCGCTGCGGCTCAGGATTCTCCGGCTGTGCCTGCACCAGTCGCGGACCAATAAGGAAATCGCCGAACTCCTGGACCTCAATCCCGCCTCCAGCCTGCACCACGTCCGTACGCTGGTGCGGACCGGGTTCCTGCTCGCTGAGGAACGCCGGAAGGGCCGGCGCGGGGCCACCGAGGTGCCCTACATCGCCAGCCGCAAGTCCTGGAGCACTCCGGTGGACAACGTCTCGCCCATCCTCATCGAGACGTTCCTGCAGGAAATCCGGGATCTCCCCCCGGAGGACATCGAGGTCTGGCGGCTCGGCGTGAAGTTCAACGCCGCACGGCGCGAGGAAATGCTCGGCAAGCTCCGGGCGGTAGTGGACGAGTACGTGGCCCTCCCCGCAGACGACGACGGCGAGGCCACCTCACTCATGATTGCCCACCACCGGGACCCGACGGCGGACTAGGACGGCCGGTCGGCCGCGACCGGCACTGTGTCGGCAGTTGCCGCCTTGCCTGGGGCCCGGCGGCGGTACCGCCTAGCCCACACGAGCATGAGCACGGTGACGCCGACGATCCCGTAGACCCAGGCGTTGCCGGCGAGGTCGCCCGCGATCAGCCGCTTTCCTGGCTCCATCGCCGACCACCAGCCGACCAGGACGTAACAGAGGACGCCGCAGACCGCCGTCGGAATGGGTGAACGGAACGCGGCCGCCAGAAGCAGCTGAACCGAGGCCAGCAGCATCAGTGCGGCGAACGCTCCCAGCGGGAGCTCGACGCCGGCCATCACCACCTGTTGGTGGTGCAGCGCCGTGCCGGCCAGTGCAGCAAAAAGAGCTGCCGGCACGGCGGCGGCTATGCCGCCTGCCATGCCGGCAGCTCTATTGTTCACGAGGTTGATGACCGGAGGGTGCCGGATCAGACCTTGGCGCGGGCGCGGTTTGCCTTGGAGCGCTCGTTGGTGTCCAGGATGACCTTGCGGATACGGATGGACTCCGGGGTAACCTCAACGCACTCGTCCTCGCGGGCGAATTCGAGGGACTCTTCGAGGGTCAGGTCGCGCGGCGGCGTCAGGTTCTCGAAGGTGTCGGAGGAAGCGGCACGCATGTTGGTGAGCTTCTTTTCCTTGGTGATGTTCACGTCCATGTCGTCGGCGCGGGAGTTCTCGCCCACGATCATGCCCTCGTAGACCTCCGAGGTGGGCTTCACGAAGAAGGAGCCGCGTTCCTGCAGGTTGATCATGGCGAACGGCGTCACAACGCCGGCGCGGTCGGCGATCATCGAACCGTTGGTGCGGTACTCGATCGGGCCGGCCCAGGGCTCGTAGCCCTCGGAGATAGAGGACGCGATGCCGGCGCCGCGGGTGTCCGTGAGGAACTTGGTGCGGAAGCCGATGAGGCCACGGGCCGGAACGATGAACTCCATGCGGCACCAGCCGGTGCCGTGGTTCGCCATGTTGGTCATGCGGCCCTTGCGGGCGGCCATGAGCTGCGTGACGGCACCGAGGTACTCCTCCGGCACGTCGATGGTCATGTGTTCCATCGGCTCGTGGATCTTGCCGTCAACGGTCCTGGTGACTACCTGCGGCTTGCCGACCGTCAGTTCGAAGCCTTCACGGCGCATCTGCTCGACCAGGATGGCCAGCGCGAGCTCGCCACGGCCCTGGACTTCCCAAGCGTCGGGACGCTCGGTCGGCAGAACCCTGATGGAGACGTTACCGATCAGTTCCTTGTCCAGGCGGTCCTTCACCTGGCGGGCGGTGACCTTGGCGCCCTTGACCTTGCCGGCCAGCGGGGACGTGTTGATACCGATGGTCATGGAGATCGCGGGATCGTCCACGGTGATCAGCGGCAGCGGCTGGGGGTTGTCGGCGTCGGTCAGGGTCTCACCGATGGTGATCTCCTCGATGCCGGCGACGGCGACGATCTCGCCCGGGCCGGCGGACTCGGCGGGAACGCGGTCCAGCGCCTTGGTTGCCAGCAGTTCGGTGATCTTGACGTTCTTCAGTTCGCCGTTGGCACGTGCCCATGCGACGGTCTGGCCCTTGCGCAGGGTGCCGTTGTAGATGCGGAGCAGAGCCAGGCGGCCCAGGAACGGCGAGGCGTCCAGGTTGGTGACGTGCGCCTGCAGGACGCCGTTCGGGTCGTACGTCGGTGCCGGGATGTGCTCGATGATCGTCTTGAACAGCGGCTCAAGGTCCTCGTTTTCCGGAGCGGAGCCGTCGGCCGGCTGCTCGAGGGATGCGCGGCCCACCTTGGCGGCTGCGTAGACGACGGGGACTTCGAGGATCTTGTCCAGGTCCAGGTCCGGAACTTCGTCCGCGAGGTCGGAGGCAAGGCCCAGGAGCAGGTCCATGGACTCGTGGACGACTTCCTCGATGCGGGCGTCGGGACGGTCCGTCTTGTTCACGAGCAGGATGACCGGCAGGTGCGCGGCCAGGGCCTTGCGCAGCACGAAGCGGGTCTGGGGCAACGGGCCCTCGGAAGCGTCGACCAGGAGCACCACGCCGTCAACCATGGACAGGCCGCGCTCAACCTCGCCGCCGAAGTCCGCGTGGCCGGGGGTGTCGATCACGTTGATGGTGATGGTCTCACCGTTGGAGGACGGTCCGTTGTAGGCCACGGTGGTGTTCTTGGCCAGGATGGTGATGCCCTTTTCGCGCTCAAGGTCACCGGAGTCCATGACGCGGTCTTCGAGGTGGTTGTGCTCGGCAAAAGAGTTGGTCTGCTTGAGCATGGCGTCGACCAGCGTGGTCTTGCCGTGGTCAACGTGGGCCACAATCGCGACGTTGCGCAGGTCACTGCGCGATGCAGTGGCTACCGCGGTGTTGGTGGTGGTTTCAGACATGCGTTATTGCTCGATTCAGTGGTGAAGTCAGCTGTTGTATCGCGACATTTCCAACCGGAACGCACGACGGATCAGACCCTTTAACACAGGGCACCTACTGCAAGTCTAGACGCTCTCCCATTTATTGGCCTAAAAACCTAATGCGGGCCATTCCCCGCCCCGTTACCAAATCGTGAATCCACAGGCACGTCATGTGAGCAAAATCACTGGCTTTTCCCGAAGTGATGCACCACTATTACTGGAACACTTTCGAACAGGCCAGGAGTTCCAGGATGCTACACGCCTCGAAGCGGGCCGTCCTGATTGGCCCCATGATTGCCGCCAGCGTTCTGCTCGCCGGCTGTGGAATGCCCGCCGAACCTGCGCCCGGCGCAACGGCGGGCGGCTCTTTACCCCGCGCTGCCGCCCCGGCGCCGGTGGCCGCTCCGGGCGAGGCGGTGGCTGCCGGCTCTGCGGTGCAGGGTGACCTCGCCGCCCCGGCCAATCCCGCTGCCCTTCCCGACGGCGCCCTGTACCGGAATCCTGCCAACGGGCGGGACGAGGTGATCGTGGACAACATCGCCCGCACAGCCCTGCTGATCGGCGATTCGCAGTCCGAACCGGCCCGCAGCTGGCCGCGCCGGGCCCTCGCCGGCATCGGCTACGACGTGTTCTTCTGCGGCAAGGGAGGCACCGGATATGTTGCCTCCAACGGCACGACGGGCAACTACATCGACGCCCTCCAGCGCGGTGACTGGCACCTGCCCTACGGTTTCCCCCCGCTGGTGGTCATCGAGGGCGGCGGAAATGACGCCAAGCAGGGCGCGAGTGACGACCAGATCGTTGCGAACGCCGAGCGCCTCATCAAAACCATCAAGCAGCGCTATCCGGGCGCAAAGCTCGCCATGGTGGGCACGCTGTCGAAGAGTGCCGAGCATGGCGGCGGCCGGCGCACCGAGGTGGATGCCCTGCTGGGGACGGTGGCCGCAGACCACGGCATTCCGTTTGTCGGCGTCGGCGGCTGGCTGACCCGGTACGGCCTCGAGGGCGAGCTCGCTGACAGGGTCCACATGAACGACGCCGGTCACCGCGCGCTCGGCGCGCTGCTGGGCAGCAGGCTCGCGGCGCTGGGCCTCGGGCTCGGCCTCGAATAGGACGGTTGCCGGACGCCCGCACAGAACAAGCCGCGGACGCTAAAGGAGCCGGTGGCCACCCATTGGGCGGTCACCGGCTCCTTTGCTGTTGCGGTCAGGGCAGGTCAGGCAACTTCCGGCGGAAGCATCAGCTGTGCACCGGGAATCGCATTGAGCAGGGCCCTGGTGTAGTCCTGCTGCGGCGAATCAAAGACGTCGTCCGTTGAGCCGGTTTCTACCAGTTTTCCCTTCTCCATGACGCACACGTGATCGGCGATCTGCCGGACCACCGCGAGGTCATGGGTGATGAACAGGTAGGTGAGCCCGAGGTTGGACTGCAGGTCCGCGAGCAGGTTCAGCACCTGCGCCTGGACCAGCACGTCCAGCGCCGACACTGCCTCGTCGCAGATGATCACTTCCGGATCCAGCGCAAGCGCGCGGGCAATCGCCACACGCTGGCGCTGGCCGCCGGAGAGCTCGTTGGGGTACCGCTGCATGGCGGACTGCGGCAGCGCCACCTGGTCCAGCAGTTCCCTGACCTTCTTTTCACGGCTGGCCTTGTTGCCTACCTTGTGGGTCCGCAACGGCTCTTCGATGGTCCGGAAGATGTTGTACATCGGGTCCAGCGATCCGTACGGGTCCTGGAAGATCGGCTGCACCCGACGCCGGAAGCCAAACAGCTGCTTGCTGCCGAGCGTGGACGTGTCCACGCCGTCGAAGATGATGGTCCCGGACGTCGGGGTCAGCAGGTTCAGCACCATCTGGGCCACCGTCGACTTGCCGGAGCCCGACTCCCCCACGATCGCCGTCGTGGTTCCGCGCTTGACGCTGAAGGAGACGTTGTCCACCGCAGTGAAGTCGGTCGATTTTCCGAGTGCACCGCGGAGCTTGAAGACCTTCGTCAGGTCCTGGACCTTCAGGACATCCTCGGGCAACGATTCCTCGACGGCGACAGGTTCCGTGGGGGCAAGCAGATCCGAAGATTCCACGCCCTGCTCCTTCGCCACCTGGATGCGGCGGGAGGCCAGCGACGGTGCCGATGCGACCAGCCGCTGCGTGTACGGATGCCGCGGGTTCCGGAGGAGTTCCAGGGACGGCCCGGCCTCGACCACCTGGCCGCGGTACATGACCACCACCTTGTCGGCCCGCTCGGCCGCGAGGCCCAGGTCGTGGGTGATCAGGAGCACTGCGGTGCCGAGTTCCGCGGTCATCGTTTCCAGGTGATCCAGGATCTGCCGCTGGACGGTGACATCCAGGGCCGACGTCGGCTCGTCCGCAATCAGCAGGCGCGGCTGGCACGACAGGCCGATGGCGATCAGCGCACGCTGGCGCATGCCGCCGGAGAATTCATGCGGATACTGCTTGGCGCGGCGTTCCGCGTCCGGCAGCCCCGCCTGGGACAGCACCTTGGCGACGTCGGCGGGGCCGCTGGGCAGCCCGTTTGCCTTCAGCGTCTCCCGCACCTGGAAGCCGATCTTCCACACCGGGTTCAGGTTGGACATCGGGTCCTGCGGGACCATGCCGATGTGGCTGCCGCGCAGTTCGATCATCCGCTTTTCGCTGGCGTTGGAGATGTCCTCGCCGTCGAACAGGATCTGGCCGCCGGCCACCCGGCCGTTGGTGGGCAGGAGGCCGATGGCGGCCAGCGCCGTCGTCGACTTTCCGGAGCCTGATTCGCCCACAATGGCGACTGTTTCGCCGGGCATGATGGTCAGGTGTGCGTTGCGGACGGCATTGACATCGCCGTTGCTCGTGCGGAAGTTGATCGCGAGATCTTTGATCTCGAGAAGCGGACGCTCGACGTCGGCCCCTTGTTCCCGGACCTGGACAGCGGAGCTCATAGCGTCTCCTTTCATCGCTTGCGCGCTTTGGGATCGAGGGCGTCACGCAGGGCGTCGCCCAGCATGATGAAGCTCAGGACGGTGATGGACAGCGCGATGGCCGGGTAGATCAACGGCATGGGATTGGACCTCAGGGAGGCCTGTGCCGACTGGATATCGTTACCCCACGACATCACACTGGGCGGCAACCCAATGCCCAGGAACGACAACGTCGATTCAGCGACGATGAACGTGCCCAGTGAAATTGTCGCCACGACGATGATCGGCGCCAGCGAGTTGGGCAGCACATGGCGCATCAGCGAACGGAACCTGGACACGCCAAGGGAGCGCGCAGCCGTCACGAAATCCGCGTTGCGGACCTCGATCACGGCGCCTCGGGTGATGCGCGCGATCTGGGGCCAGCCGAAAATAATCAGGATCAGCACCAGCGACCACACGTTGCGGTTGGCGCGGAACACGGGAAGCTGCATCATGACGATGGCTCCGAGGATCAGCGGCAGGGCGAAGAAAATATCGTTGATGCGGGCCAGCACGGCGTCGACCCAGCCGCCGTAGTATCCGGCCAGGGCGCCCATGATGCCGCCGAAAATCACCACACCGATGGTGGTGAACAGGCCGACCGTCACGGACGAGCGTGTGCCGTAAATGACGCGCGCGAAGACATCGCAGCCCTGTTGGGTGTAGCCGAGCGGGTGTCCGCCCGCCGGGCCGCCGTCGGAGTTCGCCAGCTGGCAGGCCTCCGACGCCGGATCAATCTGGGCAAAGAGGCCCGGAAACAGGCACACGACAATGACCGCGAAGATCAGGAAAGCCGAGAGTAGGAAGAGCGGCTGCTTGCGCAGGTTCTTCCAGGCCTCACCCCAGAGGCTTAGCGGAACCTGGTCTTCCTTGACCTTGTCCGTTGCCTGCAGGGGCGTCTCATCAATGTCGGCCACGAAGTGCTCGATCGGGCGACGGACGGCGGTGCCGCGAACAGTTGCATTGTTCTCAGGAGTCATAACGGATCCTCGGGTCAAGCCAGGCGTACAGAAGGTCAACGAGCAGGTTGGACACGCAGTAGATCAGCACGAGGACTGTGACGATCGAGACGACCGTGGGGCCCTCACCCTGCGTGACGGCCCGGTAGAGCCGGTTGCCGACGCCCGGCACGTTGAAGATGCCCTCGGTGACGATGGCTCCGCCCATCAGGGCGCCCAGGTCGGCGCCGAGGAAGGTGATAACCGGGATCAGCGAGTTGCGCAGGATGTGCACGCGGACCACGCGGGCCCGGGACAGGCCCTTGGCCGTGGCGGTGCGCACATAGTCGGCATTCATGTTTTCGATAACGCTGGTCCGCGTCAGGCGCAGGACGTAAGCGAACGAGCCCAGGCCGAGGACGATCGCCGGCAGGATGAGGTCCTGCACGGTGGCGGCCGAGCTCACGGTGGGCTTCGCCCAGCCAAGCTGGACTCCGACGAAGAACTGCATCAGGAAGCCGAGGACAAAGATCGGGATGCCGATGACGATCAGCGAGGCAACCAGGACCGTGGCATCAAAGAGCTTGCCCTTGCGGAGTCCGGCAATCAGGCCGAAGAGGATCCCGAAGACGGCTTCGAAGATCAGGGCCATGACGGCGAGGCGTGCGGTGACCGGGAATACCTCGCCTAGAACCGTGGCGATCTGGCGGCCCGTGAAGTCCAGTCCGAGGTCGAAGGTAAAGATGCTCTTCAGGTAGAGCAGGTACTGGATCCAGAACGGCTGGTCCAGGTTGTACTGGGCGCGCAGCTGGGCGGCCACAGCTTCATTGACGGGCTTGTCACCGAAGAGGGCCACGATGGGGTCACCCGGCAGGCTGAAGACCAGGAAGTAGACCAGGAGCGTGGCGCCGAGGAATACGGGGACAAGTTGAAGGAATCGCCGAAGGATGTACCACGCCATCAGCGCATCACACCCTGGGCAGCGGGCACCCGGAAGCGGGGTGCTTGGGGGTTGTTCATGTGGGAATCTTTTCACTCGGAGTGCAAGCCGGCGCCGGCGCGTTCACCGCGGACGGTCTGCACACGACGATCCGGCAATGCCGGGCGTCTGAAATTGTGCAGCAACAGAGCGACGGCGGGAGTGCTCTTCCGAGCAGCCCCCGCCGTCGTTCAGTACTTACTTGCCAGTGATGTTGTAGTAGAGCGGAACACCGTTCCACGCGTAGTCAACATTGGTGACCTGGTCGCTCCAGCCACCCTGGGAGACCTGGTACCACAGCGGGATGGCCGGAAGGTCCTGCAGCAGGATCTCCTGGGCCTTGTTCATCGCGGCGTTACCTTCGCTCACCGAGGAGGCCTTCAGGCCGTCGGAGATGGCCTTGTCGAACTCAGGGTTCGCGTACTGTGCGTCGTTCGAGCCTGCGCCGGTCTTGTAGATCGGGCCCAGGAAGTTGTACAGCGACGGGTAGTCTGCCTGCCACCCGGCGCGGATGGCACCGGTCAGCGTCTTGGCGGTTGCGTCGTTGCGGGCTTCCTTGAAGGTTGCGTACGGCTTGCCCTCAACCTTGATGCCGAGGTTGTTCTTCAGCTGGTTGACCACGGCTTCAACCCAGGCCTTGTGGCCGCCCTTGTCGGCGTTGTAGGCGATGGTGAACGTCTTGTTGGCGTCCCACTTCTGGATTGCGTCAGCCTTGGCCCAGAGGTCCTTGGCCTTGGCTGCATCGAACTTCAGGTTTTCCGAGCCCTTGATGCTGTCGCTGTAGCCGTCCAGAACAGGAGCAGTGAACTCCTTGGCGGGCTGGCGGGCGCCGTTGAAGATCACCTTGGTGATCTCTTCGCGGTTCATGGCCATGGAGATGGCCTGGCGGCGCAGCTTGCCGGCTTCACCGCTCCACTCCGGCAGGTATTCCGGGATGGCGATGGTCTGGTTGCCCGCGTACGGCTTGTCAATCGTGCGGTCGCCCAGGTCCGACTTGAAGTTCTTCAGGGCGCTGGTGGGGATGGTCTGCAGCACGTCCAGGTTGTTGGACAGCAGGTCCTGGTAAGCGGCGTCGTCGTTCTGGAAGATCTTGAACGTCACACCGGCGTTCTTGGCCTTGCGGGGGCCGTTGTACTCCGGGTTCGGCACGAGTTGGATCTGCACGTTGTGCTGCCAGCCGCCGTCGGCCATCTTGTAAGGGCCGTTGCCGACCGGCTTCTCGCCGAAGCCCTTCGGGTCCTTGATTGCGCCGGACGGGACCGGGACAAACGCAGAGTAGCCCAGGCGAAGCGGCCAGTCGGATTCCGGCTGCTTGAGCTCAACGGTGAACGTCTGGTCGTCAACGACTTTCAGCCCGGACATGGTCTCGACCTTGGAGCCCTCTGCGCTGGCTTCGTCGTAACCCTTGATGCTTTCAAAGAAAGCACCGCTGAGCTGCGCGTTCTTCGCTGCTGCTCCAAAGTTCCAGGAATCCACAAACGTCTTGGCCGTGATGGCCTCTCCGTTGGTGAACTTCTGGTCCTTCTTGATTTTGATGGTGTAGTGCTGGGCGTCTTTGCCCTCAATCGATTCGGCGAGCTCGTTGACCGCCTTGCCGCTGGCGTCGTAGCTGACCAGTCCCGCGAACATCAGCTCGATGACTTTGCCGCCGCCAACTTCATTGGTGTCGGCCGGCATCAGCGGGCGCTGGGGTTCGGAACCGTCGGCAAGGATGACTTTGCTTGAGTTTCCGGCCGCGTTCGTGCTGCCGGAGTTTGCTCCGCCGCCGCCGCAACCGGTAAGGGCAAGAGCGGCGATTGCCATCATGCCCAATGCTTTGGAAGTGCGCGAAAAACGCATTCCGCCTCCTATGAGTTGTGGGAGAGATTCAGGGGATATCTTTTGCATCCCCGCAGTCCAGGCACAGACGTATCCTGTGACGTGGGCTACATATGCATGTAGCCTAACCGCAAAGTGTCCAAATGGTGGTACGCCGTTGCCAAACCGTGACCGGGCTCTATCGTCTGCCGGGGCAGATTTCAAGTCACAAGTTACCGACTGGTACTATACGCCAAAAATGTGGCGCAGGTTACTCCGAGCCGGCCGTGAGCAGCTGCGCGCGGAGTTCGCGGCGTTCCCGCTGCTTCTCCGGATCCGGCAACGGCACCGCGGCCAGGAGTCGCTGCGTGTAGGGCTCCTGCGGGTTCCGGAGGATCTGGTCCCGCGTTCCCTGCTCGACGATGCGGCCGCGCTGCATGACGCAGATGCGGTCCGCCAGGACGTCGACCACCGCAAGGTCGTGGGTCACGAACAGGCATGCGAAGCCGAGCTCCTGCTGGAGGTTCTGGAACAGCTCAAGGACCTTGGCCTGAACGGATACGTCAAGAGCAGACGTGGGCTCATCGGCCACCATCAGCTTGGGCTTGAGTGAGAGGGCCCGGGCAATGCCCACGCGCTGCTTCTGCCCGCCGGACAACTCATGCGGGTACCTGTTCCGGTAATCACGCGGCAGCTCGACCTGGTCCAGCAGGGCTTCAATGCGTTTCTGCAGGTCAGCGCCCTTCGCTGCGCCGGCAAGGTACATGGGCTCGCCGATGCTCTCACCGATGGGAAGGCGCGGATTCAGAGACGAGGACGGGTCCTGGAAGACCATGCCGATGTGCCGACGGACCTGGTGAAGCTGCTTTCCGTTTTTCTTGGCCGCGGAAATGTCCTGCCCCACGACGCGCATCGACCCGGCCGCGACCGGCAACAGTCCCACGGCGGCACGGCCGATGGTGGTTTTGCCGGAACCGGACTCCCCCACCAGCCCCACCACCTGACCGGGGTAGATCGTCAGGTTCGCGCCTTCAACGGCCCTGAATGCCGGCACGCGGCCCTGTTTCGGGTACTCGATGGCAACGTCCCTCAGCTCGAGGACCGGCTCGCCTACGGGCCGTGCAGCCTCGGCTGCGGCCAGCGCTGCCGCGTTCTCGCGCTCACGGCGGATCAACTCGGCGTGGTCCACGGACTGGAGTTCCGCGTGGGTGGCGGCGGCAAGGGCGGCCGTCACGTCCACCTCCGCCTCTGAGTCCGTCCCGCCCTGGCCAAGGTGCGGCACGGCGGCAAGGAGCGCCTGCGTGTAGGGGTGCTGGGGACTGTGGAAGATCTGGTCTGCCGTGCCGGTTTCCACCATCAGGCCCCTGCGCATGACGGCGATCCGGTCGGCGAGGTCGGCCACGACGCCCATGTCATGGGTAATCAGGACGATGGCGCTGTCCAGTTTGTTGCGCAGGTTCCTCATGAGGTCAAGGATTTCCGCCTGCACGGTGACGTCCAGGGCGGTGGTGGGCTCGTCGGCGATCAGCAGTTTGGGGTCGCAGGACAGCGACTGGGCAATCATCGCGCGTTGGCGCTGACCGCCGGACAGCTGATGCGGGTAGGACCTGAACGCCTTCTCCGGATCGGGCAATTCGACAAGATCCAGCATGCGCAGGGCGCGTTCGCGCGCTTCATCGGGCGATACTTCGTTGTGCAGGCGCACTGTTTCGACGATCTGCGCGCCCACCGTGTAGACGGGGTTCAGGGCCGTCATGGGCTCTTGGAAGATGACCGCCACGTCCTTGCCGCGGACGCTGCGGATGTTGGCGGCGTCCGCTCCAAGCAGTTCCTTGCCGGAGAGCTTCACACTGCCGGAGACCCGGCTGTTGCTGGGCAGCAGGCCCAGCAGGGCCATGGAACTGGCGCTCTTGCCCGACCCGGACTCGCCCACGATGGCCAGCACCTCGCCCGCGCGGACCTCGTAGTTAAGTCCGACGGCGGCCGGAACCCACTTCTTGTCCACGCCGAAGTCGACGCTCAGGTCGCGCACTTCAAGCACCACGGCACCCTTTGCACCAGGCCCGGAGTCGGCACCGGCGGGGTCTGGGCTGATGTAGTCAGACATGTTGGGGTTTTCCTTCCACCCGTACCGGCGGGACAGCGGAGATTAGTGCTGTGGCCGGGAATCCTGAATTATTGGGGGCATGAGCACTGCGCCGCATGCCGAAAACACTGAAATTTTCAAAGCCCGCACCAATAAGTGGTTCGCAGGGCTGTCCTGGCTTGTGGCCGTCGTCGGGCTGGCGGGCATCGCCCTGACGGGAGGGCCGGGGGCCCTGATCGGTGCGGGGCCGCTGCTGCTCATCGCGTACCTGGGCTGGCTGTTGTTCTGGCGCCCGGCGGTGGTGGTCCACGAAGCCGGGGTCAGCCTCGAAAATCCGTTCCGGTCCATAGTTGTGCCGTGGGAAGCCCTGGTGCACGTGGATACGCGCTATGCGCTGACCCTGGTCACTCCGGACAAAAGCTACGGCGCCTGGGCCGCGCCGGCGCCCGGCATCTGGGGCGGCCGAAACGCCCGCCCCGAAGATCTCCAGGGACTGGCCCGCAGCACGTACGGTCCCGGTGCGTCCGTCCGCCCGGGCGACCTGAAGAGCACCGACTCCGGGCAGGCCGCGCAACTGGTGCGGGTCCGCTGGCAGGAGCTGGTTGAATCCGGGGCCCTCGATGCCGGAAATGCCGAGACCACGCCGGTGACTGTGAGGTACCGCTGGGCGGAACTGGCGGCCACGCTGCTGCTCCTCGCATTCAGCTTCTGGGGCGTCGCCCTGGCATAGCGTCCGGCGCGGCTCGGTCAGCATTTCAGGCTCCCCTGGTTCCGCCGGCTGCCGGTCCGTCCGCTGCGGTGCCGCCTGCCGCGCCGTCCAAGGCCGCCACGGGTGACTTCTCGGGCGCAACCGGGCCGCCGGTGCCCTTGGCCTTCTTGGCGTTGAACTTCTTCTGGCGCGGGTCAAAGGCATCCCGCAGCCCGTCGCCGATGAAGTTGATGCTCAGGCAGATGAGGACGATGAACAGGCCGGGATACCAGAAGAGCCACGGCCGGGTGGAGAAGGCGTCCTGGTTCTGTGAAATGAGCAACCCGAGTGACGTGTCGGGCGACTTGACGCCGACTCCCAGGAAGCTGAGTGCCGTCTCGGTGAGGATCGCCGCCGACATTGTCAGGGTGACGTTGACGATCAGTACGCCGACGGCGTTGGGCAGGATGTGCTTGAAGATGATCCTGGCATTGCTCGCCCCGGAAATGCGTGCCGCGTCAACGAATTCCCTTTCCCGCAGGGAGAGGAACTCGCCGCGCATGAGCCGCGCCAGGCCCACCCAGCTGATCAGGCCCAGGAAGATGCCGATGGCCAGCACGCCGTTGGTGCTGGCGAATGAGGCGAACCATCCTGCTTCGTCGCGTCGGCTGGCCATCTGGGCCATCACCGCTGCCAGGAGCAAGGCCGGCACAATGATGATGACGTCCGTGAGGCGCATGAGGATAGCTTCCACCCAGCCCCGGAAGTAGCCGGACAGGGCACCCACGACCACGCCGATAAGCCCTGCGATGAGCCCGATGACCACCATGATGGTGATGGACTGCTGGGCGCCGCGCATGGTCATGGCAAACAGGTCACGGCCGATCCTGTCCTGCCCGAAGGGGTGCTCCCCCCATGCCAGGGGCCACAGCGAGGACGTCGGGGTTCCGTCGTTGACCAGCGGAGTCACGGTCTCGTGGCCGAACTTCCACCATCCTGGAATGCCCGCATAGCCCACGGACGTGAACGCTACAACGAAGATCACGGCAAAGACGGCCAGGCCGACGAGGGCGCCGGCGTGGCCGAAGAAGCGTTTGCGCACGATCTGGCCCTGGCTGAGGCCCTTGGCCTCGATGACGGGTTCAATTCCGGCAGCCGGCTGGTGCTGCAGGCCGGCCTGCTCGGCCATGATTTCATCCTGCTGGCTTGGCTGGCTCATGCTTTCACCCTTACTCGTGGATCAAGCGCGGAATAGGCAAGGTCCGCGATGAGGTTGAACACCATGGCTGTGATGGCGACGCACACGAACACGCCCATGACAGGGTTGGGGTCCACGTGCTGGATGCCGTCGAGGAACAGGAACCCCATGCCGCGGACGGAAAATACAGTCTCCGTGATGACTGCTCCGCCGATGAGGCCGCCGATGTCGAAGGCAACAATGGTGGCAATCGGGATCAAGGCGTTCCGGAACGCGTGCCGCATCACCACTGTCCGTTCCGAGAGGCCCTTGGCCCGCGCCGTCCGGATGTAGTCCATGTTCATGATTTCCAGCATCGACGCCCGGGTGAACCGGGTGTACCCGGCCAGTGAAATAAGGATCAGCGCCGAGGTCGGCAGGATGAGGTGCGTGAACGAGTCAAGGCTCAGGACCCAGAAGTCGCCTTCGATGTTGGGGGTGCTGGCGCCGATGGTCGCGATGGGCCGCCCGCGGACCCTGCTGTTGTCGAAATAGGTGGGCCAGGCCTGCATGAAACGGTCCAGGACGATGAGGAATCCGACAAGGAAAGACGTGAGGGCCGCCGACCGCATGGATTGCCCGCGGTCGTAGCCGCCCACGAGGTAGCCGATTGCCATGCCGACAAGAACTGTTGCGATCGCGAGGAGGACGACCATGAGGAACGTTGCCTGGTTGAGCAGCGGCTGGATGGCGAAATATGCCACCAGGCCCACACCCACTGCAATGAGCGCCGCCTGCAGCGCCTTGCGGTTCTTTAGGCCCGCCGTGAGCAGGGTGACGGCGTAGGCGAGGCCGACGCCTGCGATGCCGATGACCACGGGCCCGAGGCCTGGAGTCTTGAACCAAAGTGTCACCGAGAAATAGATGAGGACGGCGGTGGAAACCGCAAAAACCACGCCGCCGGTCAGTGCGCGGCGTTTGGGGTCGCCGCCGGCGATGATGGCCGCGACGATTCCCAGGGCAGCACCGATGCCGACGGCTGCCGGCCAGGGGATTTCGGGATTTCGCAGGAAATTGTTAAACCCGATGGCGCCGAATTCCTTCAGCAGCACGGCCACCCAGAAGATGGGCAGCGAGAAGAACAGGAACGCCATGAACGTCACGCCGTAGTCCAGGGTGCTGTACTGGCGGAGCGCCGTGATGATGCCGAGGGTGATGCCGACAAGGATGGCGAGCACGGTCGCGGCCGTGACGAGCGTCAGGGTCTGGATCAGCGCGTGGCCGAGGGCGTCGGTGATGGGCTGGCTGGCCGTGTTCTGCCCGAGGTCACAGGTTCCGGCGAACGGGACGAGGCATCGTGAGGCTCCGGCGAGCCATTTGAAGTACCGGATGGGCGCCGGGGTGTCCAGATCAAGCAGGTTGGACCTCGCGGCCATGAGCTGGTCACGGTTGGGCGCATTGCTGGCACGGAATTCCGCGAGCGGATCACCGGACGCCGCCGTCAGGAGATACACGAGGAAGGACGCGCCCAGCAGGATGAGGGCGGCGGTCACGAGCCGCCGGACGATGTAAGTCAACATGGTTTTTGCCTCTGGTTTGGTGCCCGGGGATCCGCCCGGTCAGCTCGCAGTCTTGGTTCGCGTCGTGCACGGGCCCGTTGATGATCGGCCCGTGCCGGGCATTAGCCTCTGGCGCTAGAAAGCGCCGGGACCGTAGTGCTCATGGTCCCGGCGCCTGTACTAGCCTGTCAGGCCTGGGCCCGGAGGCTTACTTGACCTGCCAGTCCCACACATTCCACCAGACGCCGCGCTGGCCCGGGCTGGACTTGACGCCGGTAACGCGGTCACTGAAGGCGGCAACGCCGACTGTCTGGAACAAGGGAACGCCGTAGGCTTCGTCCCAGATGTGCTTGTCGATCTGGGCGGTCAGGTCATCCTGCTTGCCCTTGTCGGTGGTGACGATCAACTCGTCCATGAGCTTGTCCGCTTCGGCGCTCTTGAATCCGTTGAAGTTGCTGCCGCCGGTGCTCTTGAAGATCTGCGGAACGCCCGACACGCCGACGCCCGAGTTGATCCAGCCGAAGATGGTGGCGTCGTAGCTGCCGTCGCCTAGGTGGCCGCTCCAGTCGGAAGCCCCCAGGCCGCCGTCGACGATCTTGAAGCCGGCCTTGGTGGCCGATTCGCGGATCAGCGAGAAGGCATCAACCCGGTTGGGGTTGTCCTTGTTGTACATGATCTTGATTTCCGGCGTGGCTCCGGCGAGGAGTTCCTTGGCGCCGGCGATGTCAACGGAGCCGTAGTTCGCGGAACCGTTGTTCTTGACGGAGTCGGCGTACTTGGCCTGGGACGGCAGGAAGAGCTCCGAGTCCAGCGGTTTGGAATTCGGGTCCAGCTTCTTGACGATCTTGTCCACGATGTCCTGGCGCGGAACCGTCTTCATGAACGCTTCACGGACCTTCTTGTCCTTGAACGGGCCGGAGAAGTTCAGGTCCAGGTGGTCATAGGCGAGTTCGCCGTAGCTCTCGGTGGTCACGCCCTGGCTTTCCAGTGCCTTGAGCTGCTCCAGCGTGTCAGCCGAGGGCTGCGGGGCGATGACGTCCGCCTCGCCGTTCTTGAGTGCCTGGACAGCTGCGGGTGCGGAGCCGATGTAGCGGATGGTGATTTCATCCAGGTGGGTCTCGGGACCCCAGGTGTAGTCCTTGTTCTTGACGAGCGTCATGGACGCATCCTGCTCGATGCTCTTGACGATGTAGGGACCGCTTGAGAGGTACAGGGAGGGATCACTCGGCAGCGTCTTGGTGTCGAAGCCGTGGTTCCAGAAGTCGGCGACCTTCTTGAGTTCGGCGTTGACCTTCGGCGCCTTGGCGTCGCCGCGCGGGGTCTTCTTAAGGAGGTCGATCAGTGCCTTCTCGTCGGCCAGGCCGCCCTTCTTGGCCACGACATGCGCCGGCAGGTCCATGTCAAAGGCGATTTCCCAGTCAGCGAAGGGCTTGGAGTACTTGAGCGTGATGGACCGGCCGTCGTCGCCGACTTCGGGGAACTCGGTCAGGTTCAGCCCGCTGGTGTCGGCGGCGGTGGTGAAGTACGTGGTGCCCGTCTTCGCGTCGGCGTTGGCGTCGTCGTAGTAGCCAGAGTTGGCCGCCCAGGAGAGGAGGAGGTCGCCGGCGTCGATAGCTTCGCCGTCAGACCACTTCACGCCTTCATTGACGGTGTACTTGACCGTCAGCGGATTATCGGAGACCTTTTCGTATTTGCCGAACTTGTCGTTGTGGACAACGTTGAGCTTGTCGTCCACGTAGTAGAAGCCCGAATGCGTGATGTAGCTGATGTTGCCGTTGATGTCGCTGTTTCCGTCGGCAGATCCTTGGTTGAACGACGAGAAAGCGTTGACTTCAACGACGGTGGCGTTGCCACCCTGCTTACCTGCTGTGGCGCTCGTCGGGGTTGTCCCGGTGTTGCCCGCGCAGGCGCTGAGAGCTAGAGCAGCAACCGCTGCGACGCCCACTGCTTTGGAAATACGGCCGAAGCGCATTCCGCCTCCTTGTTTCTTTTGAGTGTGGAAAAGACCGCCGCTGTGGGCGCCGGCCAGACCGCCAAATCCCCCCAGCGGGCATGTGGCCTGTCTCACATGAGATGTAGCCTAGACCCGAAGACGGCCTCCGCGGTCCGAAAGTTGTCCCTCAGTAAAGGTTGTTATCGAGATGCAACCTAGCCGGAATCCCGCGAATTCTCCGTAAAGATTCCTTCACCTGCGCAACGTCGACAACTATGCAAGCCAATCACGACGAAGGCCCCGATCCAAGGGATCGGGGCCTTCGAGCGTTAATTCTCAATCACTGAGTCGTGACGGGAACCTCACACGTTGAAGCGGAACTCGACGACGTCGCCGTCGGCCATCACATATTCCTTGCCTTCGATGCGGACCTTGCCGCGCGACTTCGCCTCGGCCATCGAACCGGCAGCGATGAGGTCTTCGAAGGAGACGACTTCGGCCTTGATGAATCCGCGCTGGAAGTCGGAGTGGATGACGCCCGCGGCCTGCGGCGCGGTGTCGCCCTGGTGGATGGTCCAGGCGCGGGTTTCCTTGGGACCGGCCGTCAGGTAGGTCTGCAGCCCGAGGGTGTGGAAGCCGACGCGGGCCAACTGGTCCAGGCCGGATTCGTCCTGCCCGTTCATCTCCAGCATCTCGCGGGCTTCTTCCTCATCCAGCTCCACGAGGTCGGATTCCAGCTTGGCGTCGAGGAAGACGGCGTCGGCCGGGGCAACCATGGCCCGCAGCTCCTCCTGCTTCTCCGGATTGCCCAGTATGCCTTCGTCTGCGTTGAAGACATAGATGAACGGCTTGGCCGTCAGGAGGCCGAGTTCCTTGAGGTGCTCCATCTCGAGCTTGTCGCTCTTGATCGAGGAGAAGATGGTGTCGCCGCGTTCCAGCACGGCCTGGGCCGCCTTGATGGCTGCCAGCTCAGCAGCATCCCGCTTCTTGATCTTGACTTCTTTTTCGATCCGGGGGATGGCATTTTCAATGGTCTGAAGGTCGGCCAGGATCAGTTCGGTGTTGATGGTCTCCATGTCGGAGCGGGGGTCCACCTTGCCGTCGACGTGGATGACGTCGGGGTCATCAAACACGCGTACAACCTGGGCGATGGCCTCGGCCTCGCGGATGTTGGCGAGGAACTTGTTGCCCAGGCCTTCGCCGACCGACGCGCCCTTCACGATCCCGGCGATGTCCACGAAGGAGACCGGGGCAGGCAGCAGCCGCTGGGATCCGAAAATGGCCGCAAGCTTCGCCAGCCGGGGATCCGGCAGGTTCACGACGCCGACATTCGGTTCGATGGTGGCGAACGGATAGTTCGCGGCCAGCACCTGATTGCGGGTCAGTGCGTTGAAAAGAGTTGATTTGCCGACGTTGGGCAGTCCGACGATGCCGATAGTAAGAGCCACGGACATTGATTCTACCCGCTGCGGCGGCCGCACGCGGCTCGCATCCCGTCCGGGGAGGGGCTCGGGACCTCATTGTGTGGCTCGTCCGGTTGCGGCGCCGTTGCCTTCGGCAAAAATGTCATAGCTGCATGCCACAGTGAAGGCATGGAACCTTTTGCAGTCATTCTCGCCCTACTGATGCTGTTGCTGGGTGCCTTGGCCGGCGCTGCTTTCGCGTACACGGTCTTGCGCCGCCGGAGCGCCGCCCTGGAAGCGGACTTCGACGGCGTTTCGGCCCGGCTTTCCGAGGTGAGCGCCCAGTTCGCCGCCGCCGACGCGGAGCGGAGGCTGCTGGCGGCCCAAAACCGGGAGCTGGGCGAGTCCCGCCAGCAGGACGGCAGCGTGCTGAGGGCGCTGGCGCCCGTGGCCGAAAAGCTCACTGCCGTGCAGCAGCAGGTCTCCCTGCTGGAGCGGGACCGCCTGGAACAGTACGGGCAGTTGGCCCAGCAGTTGCAGGAAGCCCGTCTCTCGGACGAACAGCTGATGCGTTCCACGCATGCCCTCGAATCGGCGCTCCGCTCCAACAGCGCGCGCGGCCAGTGGGGAGAAGTCCAGCTGCGCCGGGTGGTGGAGGCCGCGGGAATGCTTCGTCACGTCGATTTCCACGAACAGCTGCACAGTTCAGGGGCGGAGGCCTCGGTCCGTCCGGACCTTGTGGTGCAGCTTCCTGGTGACAAGCAGCTCGTCGTGGACGCCAAGGTGCCGCTGTCCGCCTACCTCCGGGCGCAGGAGCTCGGCCAGCCCGACGGCGACCGGCAGGGGCTGAGCCAGTCCTCCCAGCAGGATCTCCTGGCCGCCCATGCCAAGGCCCTCAAGGCCCATGTGGATTCGCTCAGCAGCAAGAAGTACTGGGATATTTCGGGAAACTCGCCCGAACTGGTCATCTGCTTCCTGCCTGCCGAGTCCATCCTGGCCGCCGCGCTCACCGCCGATCCCGCCCTGCTGGACCATGCGCTCTCCAAGAACGTGGTGCTGGCCTCCCCCGGCACCTTGCTGGCGGTGCTCAAGTCCGTTGCGTTCACGTGGCGCCAGGATGTCCTCACCGACAGCGCCCGCGAGCTGTTCGAGCTCGCCCGGCAGCTGTACGAACGCATGGGGACCCTCGGCGACAACGTCAGCAAGCTAGGTTCGTCCCTGAAGTCCTCCGTGGACCGCTACAACTCGATGGTCGGCACCCTGGAAGCCCGCGTCCTCCCTACCGCCCGGAAGCTGAACGCTATGGACGCCGCCGGGCTGGTTACGCCGCCGGCCGTGCAGGTCACGCCGAGGTCCGTCTCAGCTCCGGAGCTTCAGTCCGGCGACCAGGCAGCGGCCCAGTCAACTGGCCAGCTGGGCGCGGTCCAGGAAAGCACGGTCGCGGAAAGCATGGTCACGGGAAGCACAGTCACGGCGAGCACCGTCCACGGCAGGGCCGGCGGAGAAGCGGCCGAGCCGGAGGCGGAAGAGGACGCCGCCTAGGGAGAGGATGCCGCAGAGGAAAGGGGGTCCTAGTTTGAACGCCTGCCACCGAGCGCCCGTGAGACGTCCCCGGCTTTCTTGAGGGTGGCGCGAAGTTCCTTCGGCAAGGAAAACAGCAGATCCTCTTCCGCGGTGACAACTTCCTCCACGGAGTCATAGCCGTAGTCGGACAGGAGGCGGAGGACATCCTTGACCAGGACCTCCGGCACGGACGCTCCCGAGGTGACTCCCACCGTGGCGACACCTTCAAACCAGGCTTCGTCCACCTCGTTGGCGAAATCCACGCGGTAGGAGGCCTTGGCGCCGTATTCGAGCGCCACTTCCACCAGGCGCACGGAATTGGATGAGTTCGCCGAACCGACCACGATCACCAGGTCCGCCTGGGGGGAGATCTTCTTGATGGCCACCTGCCGGTTGGTGGTGGCGTAGCAGATGTCGTCGCTGGGCGGGTCCTGGAGTGTGGGGAACCGCTCCTTGAGCAGCCGCACGGTTTCCATGGTTTCGTCCACGCTGAGGGTGGTCTGGGACAGCCAGATGACCTTCTCGGGGTCACGTACGGTCACTTTGTCCACTTCGTGCGGGCCGTTGATGATCTGGATGTGCTCAGGGGCTTCTCCGGCGGTGCCCTCCACTTCCTCGTGGCCGTCGTGGCCGATCAGCAGGATGTCGAAGTCGTCCTTCGCGAACCTGACGGCTTCCTTGTGGACTTTGGTCACCAGGGGGCAGGTGGCGTCGATCGTGCGCAGCCCGCGGTCCTCCGCTGACTGGACGACGGCCGGAGAGACGCCATGAGCGGAGAAGATGACCAGGGCGCCTTCCGGGACCTCATCGGTTTCATCGACGAAGATGGCCCCCTGCTCCTCAAGCGAACTGACCACGTGTACGTTGTGGACAATCTGCTTGCGGACGTAGACGGGCGGGCCGTAGTGTTCCAGCGCCTTCTCGACGGCGATGACGGCGCGGTCAACACCTGCGCAGTAGCCCCGGGGAGCCGCCAGCAGAACTTTCTTGGGGCCGGCAACCGGAGCGGCAGCGAGCACTTCCTCCGGCGAACGCCGCCTGCGCGGGATTGTTGGCATCGAAAGGGAAACTGCTGAGGAGGTCATTTCTCCATGCTACCGGTTGACGGGCTCCGCCCCGGGCGGGGTAGGGCTGGCTCACACCCGGCGCGCGGAGCCCCCGATGACCCGGATAAGCAGCCCCGCCGCCAGGAAAATTGCGCCGGCCACCGCGGCGGCAAGGATCCAGGATGCGAATCCGGCCGCTGCCGCCGCGACGAACTCCCGCTTGAAGAGGTCGGCCATTTCGTTTCCGCTGGCCGTACTGGCCACGGCGCCCGAAACCCAGCCGGATGCCACCGTCCACAATCCGGCCAGCCCCAGCCCGCCGAGGCCGATCACCGCCAGCACTTTCCAGCGGCGCTGCGCGGTCACGAGCGCCAGCAGAAACGCCACCCCGGCACCGAGGGCAAGGCTGTAGCCGACCGGGGAGTACGCGGAAACGCGCTCGATCAGCTGGCGCTGGCTGGACTGCCCGAGGTTCACCAGCGTCTGCTTCGGAGCCTCCAGGGGGACGCCGACTTTATCGGAGATCTGCTTCGTCGCCAGCGCAACGAGCGGGGCCACGTCAAGGGTGAGGGACGTGGCAGAGTCTGCTTCGGGCGGCAGCGTTGCCGGGTCAGCGAAGTTGAGGCGGTGGCTCTTTCGCAGCGTTTCTTCCCAGGCGGCCGGGTACTCCGGCAGGCCGGTGAGGGATGCCGCTGCCGCTTCCAGCACCGGGCGGACAAGCTGGGCCACTGGACCGGGAAGGCTTGCCCCTGCGTCGATGCTGCCCACCGCGGCGGTCGCCAGCCGTTTCTGGAACGCCGGATCCTTGCCCAGCGGCGCCGCCAGTGCCACGAAGCCATCCTCCTGCACGATGCTACGGTCCACCCAAATTGCCGGGACGGCAGCGGCGGACAGCAGCAGACCAAGGATGACGGCCAAGGCCGCAACAAAAGAGCGCAAGGGATTCCTAGCTGGTCGGGTTCCTGGCTTGTCGTCGGGACACTGCCATCCTAGGGGCGCCGCCTCCCGATCAAAAATGTCGCCGCCCGGTGGTAGAGCTATGGATAGAGTTGGTTAACCCACCGCGAAGGCAAAGGACCGCCACATGCAACAGGCAATCGCCGCCATCGGGGCTGCACATGGCTGAAAATGCCACGGTGCCGGCTTCCGGGCCCACCACAGTGCCTGCCACCGCCGCCGACACGAGCCCGGACAACCCCTGGCCGCTGCAGTTGCTGTCCCAGAAACTTAAGACGCACATCGAACGGGCACCGGCCGCCTGGGTCGAGGGACAGGTCATCGAGCTGAACCGGCGCGGCAGCAGCGCATTCCTCACCCTCAGGGACGTGGACGCCGAAATTTCGCTGCCGGCGTCCATCTGGTCCAACGTCCTGGACCGCCAGGAAACCCCGCTTGAACGCGGAAGCAGGGTTGTGGCGCTGCTCAAGGCCGAGTTCTGGCTGAAGACCGGGCGCGTGAACATGTCCGTCAAGGACATCCGCCCCGTGGGGCTGGGCGATCTCCTTGCACGGATCGAACGGCTGCGCCATGCCCTCGCCGCCGAAGGACTCTTTGCCGAGTCGCGGAAAAAGCGGCTGCCGCTGCTCCCCCACCGGATCGGCCTCATCACCGGGCGCGACTCGGATGCCAAGAAAGATGTCCTCCGCAACGCCGCCCTGCGCTGGCCCGCGGTCGAATTCGAGATCCGCGAAGTCGCGGTCCAGGGAAACACGGCAGTGTCGCAGGTGATCGGAGCGCTCCGGGAACTCGACGCCCGCGCTGACGTCGACGTCATCGTCATTGCCCGTGGCGGCGGGGCGCTTGAGGACCTCCTGCCGTTCAGCAGCGAGGAACTCATCCGCGCTGTTGCGGCCGCGCGGACACCAGTTGTCAGCGCCATCGGCCACGAAGCCGACCGCCCCATCCTGGACGATGTGGCGGATCTCCGGGCGTCCACCCCCACGGACGCCGCCAAGCGGATTGTGCCGGAAGTCTCGGAGGAGCTCGCCCGGGTCCGTCAGGCGGAGGCCCAGCTGCGCCGCTCTGTTACCCAGCTGGTGGCCCGGGAAACCGATCGCCTTGCAGCGATTCGCTCACGCCCCGTACTCGCAGCTCCGGAAGGCATGGTCACCGCGCGCGCCGAAGACGTGGACCGGCTCACCCGCCGTTCCACCGCGGCCATCAGCGCAGCCGTCACCCGAGCGGCCGATCAGCTACTCCATCATCAGGCGCAGGTCCGGTCCCTGTCGCCCCAGCAGACCCTGGACCGTGGTTACGCCGTGGTCCAGCTCTCCGGGAACAACGCATCCCCCGGCGGGGGCGGCACCGTGGTTCGCCATCCTTCGCAGGCCCCAAGCGGAACGGCACTCTCCGTCCGCGTCGCCGGCGGACGGTTCGGCGCCGAGTCGACCGGCGGATCCGATGCCGCACATGCCTGACGCCAAAATCCCGGAAGCACCGTGAGCGACCCCGCCGGCGGCACCAGCCGGACCAATGGAACCCACCCCACCGACATGACAGGCCAGAACACCATGACAGAGCACTCCACCGGCGCCGACCAAAACAGCGCGCCTTCCGCCGGCCAGCCAGACATCGAGTCCCTCAGCTATGAAGAAGCCAGGGAACAGCTGGTGGGCGTCGTCTCTAAGCTCGAAGCAGGCGGGACCAGCCTCGAGGACTCACTGGCGCTCTGGGAACGGGGCGAGGCGCTGGCCAAGCGCTGCGAGGAATGGCTCGAGGGTGCCCGCAAGAGGCTCGCGGCTGCCCGCAGGGACAGCCAAGCAGACAGCTAAACCGCAAACACACGGGGCCCGCCGGGATCAGGACCTCTCGGCCAGACGGCGCTCCGCCTCGACGTCGAACTCAGCCTTTGGCCATTCCAGCTTGAGCGCCATGAGCGCCTCGAGCAGCAACTGCTGCACCGCAATCCGGGCGTACCACTTCTTGTTCGCGGGCACTACGTACCAAGGGGCGTTCTTGGTGTTGGTCGCATCGAACGCGGCCTGGTACGCCGCCATGTAGTCGTCCCAGAACGCTCGCTCCTTCAGATCGCCCGTGTTGTATTTCCAGTGCTTGGCCGGATTGTCCAGCCGGGCCAGCAGCCGCTCCTTCTGCTCTTCATTGCTGATGTTCAGCATGACTTTGATGACGGTGGTTCCCACCGCCGTCTGCCGGGCTTCGAACTCGTTGATGGCGGCGTAGCGGCGCTCGATTTCCTTCGGGTCGGCCCAGCGGTGGACACGATGGATCAGGACGTCCTCGTAGTGGGAGCGGTCGAAGACACCCATCATGCCGGCCGCAGGCACCTCCCTTTCGATCCGCCAGAGAAAGTCGTAGGCCTTTTCCTCCGGCGTGGGCGCCTTGAAGGACTTGAACTGGACGCCCTGCGGATCCATGGTGCCCAGGACGTGCTTCACGATGCCGCCCTTGCCCGCGGTGTCCATTCCCTGCAGGACGAGCAGCACCCTCTTGCCGCCCCCGAACTTGGACTCCGCGAAGAGCTGCTCCTGCAGTTCGGCCAGCTTGCTGTCGAGGTCGGTGAGCAGAGCCTCGCCGTCGGCTTTCTCCCCCTTGTAGCCGGGCGTCGAGTCAGGATCGACGTCCGCGAGGCTGAAGCCCTCCTCCACCTTCAACGTTCCGGAAGGGAACTTCGCGAATTCCACGACGCCGGCCATGGGGACCTCTTTCCACAGGTTGTATGTGGGAACAGGCTAGTTCCCCTGATACCTGCTGAGGAAGTCTCCCATGCGTCCGATTGCTTCCTCGATGTCCTTGACGTTGGGCAGGGTCACCATCCGGAAGTGGTCCGGCCGGACCCAGTTGAAGGCCCTGCCGTGGGACACCAGGATCTTCTGCTCCTTCAGCAGGTCCAGGACGAACTTTTCGTCGTCCCGGATGTGGAAGACCTCGGGATCCAGCTTGGGGAACAGGTACAGGGCGCCCCTGGCCTGCTGGGTGCTGACCCCGGGAATGGCATTCAGCATGTCGTAGGCCTTGTTCCGCTGCTCGAGCAGCCGGCCGCCGGGGAGGATCAGGTCGTTGATGCTCTGGTAGCCGCCCAGCGCCGTCTGGATGGCGTGCTGCGCCGGCACGTTGGCGCACAGCCTCATGTTGGCCAGCAGGTTGATGCCTTCGAGGTAGTCGGAGGCATCCTTCTTCGGCCCGGAGATACCCATCCAGCCCGCGCGGTATCCGCAGACGCGGTAGGCCTTCGACAGCCCGCTGAACGTCAGGCACAGGACGTCATCGCCGGTGAGGCCGGCCATGTTCACGTGGACGGCGTCCTCGTACAGGATTTTCTCGTAGATCTCGTCGGCGAAGATGACCAGGCCGTGCTTTTCCGCGAGGGCCACGATCTTGCGCAGCGTGCTCTCCGGATAAACGGCGCCGGTGGGGTTGTTCGGGTTGATGACCACGATGCCCTTGGTGCGCGGCGTGATCTTGGCTTCGAGGTCCTCCAGGTCCGGCTGCCAGCCCGATTCCTCGTCACACAGGTAGTGCACGGGCCGCCCGCTCGCGAGGGCCACCGAGGCGGTCCACAGCGGGTAGTCCGGGGTGGGAATGAGGACCTCATCGCCGTCGTCGAGCAGCGCCATGAGGGACATGGTGATCAGTTCGCTGACGCCGTTGCCCAGGTAGATGTCGTCCACGTGGATATTCTGGATACCGCGGGTCTGGTAGTACTGCGAGACTGCCGTGCGCGCCGAGAAGATGCCGCGCGAGTCGCTGTAGCCCTGGGCATGGGGCAGGTGGCGGATCATGTCCACGAGGATGGCGTCCGGCGCTTCAAAACCGAAAGGTGCCGGGTTTCCGATGTTCAGTTTGAGGATCCGGTGACCCTCCGCCTCCATCTGCTGGGCGGCCTGAAGAATCGGTCCACGGATGTCGTAAAGGACATTATGAAGCTTGGTGGACTGCTTGAATTCTGCCATCCATCAAATATGCCATATGCGGGATGTACTTCCGGGGAGACTTGGCTCACACTCCGCCCATGGCCCGGCGCAGAAGTGCGGGCCCGCTCAGACGCCGACAGCGGCTGCCGGCACCCCCGTTTCCGGAGGAGTCCGGCAGCCGCCGTCGTCCTTTTGTTCTGCATCATCAGGTGAGCTCCGGTGCCGGCGGCGCTGTGCTCCCTTACCCTGGGGCTATTTGACGATGCCCTTGTCCTTGAGCCACGCGGCTGCGGCGTCCTTGGCGTTTTCCTTCTGGGTGCCGCTGACTGCCCGGTTGAGGTTGATGAGGTCCTCCGTGGTCAGTACCTTCGAGACACCGTTCAGGGCTTCCTTTGCCTTGTCCGTCATCTTGGCCTCGTTGTAGAGCGGCAGCACCTGCTGGGCCTTGAAGTTGCTCTTGGGGTCTTCGAGGACCACGAGGTCGTTGTCGGCGATGGACGGCGTGGTGGTGAAGATGTCGGCCACCTGGACCTCATCGCTCAGAAGGGCCTTCAGGGTCAGGTTTCCGCCGCCGTCGCTGAACGGCTTCAGAGCCTTGAGCTCACAGCCATAGTTCGTCTTCAGGCCCGGGAAGCCATATGACCGCGTTTCGAACGTGGCCGGGGCTGCCATCGTGAGGTCCTTGCAGACCTTGGCGAGGTCTTCAATGGACTTCAGCTGGTACTTTTCCGCCGTGGCCTTGGTGACCACCATGGCATCCTTGTCCTCAGCCTTGGAGGGCTCCAGGACTGCGAGGCCCTTGGGAAGCTTGCCGGGCAACGCCTTGTAGATGTCCTCCGCCGAAACTTCGGGCGCCTCGGCGTTTACGTGGGACAGCAGGTTGCCGGAGTAGTCCGGGACGACGTCCACGGACCCGTCCTGGACGGCTTTGAAGTAGATCTCCCGCGAGCCGATGTTCGGCTTGGTTGTTGCCGTGACGCCGGCGGCGTTGAGGGCGCCGGCGTAGATCTCGGCGATGATCTGGCTTTCGGGGAAGTCGGCGGAACCGACCACCAGGGAACCGCCGGCGGCGGCACTGCCCGCACTGGTGGTCGGTGAGGACAGCGGATTGCCGCTGCTGCAGGCGGAGAGGGCAAGGGCAATGCCGACACCAGCGGCCAGGCCGCCCAGGCCACGGCGGGTGATGGTCGTGTGGACGGGGTGATTCATTGGGTGCCTCCTTGAACAGCGGCCGCCGCGGGTGCGGCAGCCGTGAGATCGGTGGCGGCCTTGCGGCCGCCCTTGGAACGCGTGGAAAGTCCGGGTGAAACCAGCAGCCGCTGGGCTACGGCCAGGATAAGATCGACGGCGATTGCCAGGCCCGCGATCAGCAGCGAGCCCGCCAGCATCCGGGGAAAGTCCTGAAGGACCAGCCCGTCGAAGAGGTAGCGTCCGAGGCCGCCAAGCGGAAGGTAGGCCACCACGGAGACGGTGGCGATGATCTGGAGCACGGCGGTGCGGATGCCGCCGAACATCACTTGCAGTCCGTTGGGAAGCTCGACGTTGAACAGGATCTGCAGTTCCTTCATGCCCATGGCGCGGGCGGCGTCCACTACGGTGGCATCCACGCTCGAGATACCGGCATATGTGCCTGCCAGCAGCGGCGGGACGGTGAGGATCACCAGCGCCCATACCGGCGGCATGAGCCCGCTGCCGGCAATCAGGGCGAACAGCACCAGGAGTCCCAGCGTTGGCAATGCGCGCAGGGCGCCTGCCACGGCCACGGCTGCCACCCGGCCCCTCCCGGTGTGCCCGATGTACAACCCGACGGGGACGGCGATGGCTGCGGCGATGACCAGCACGAGGGCGCTGTACTGCAGGTGCTCCAGCAGCCGCACGGTGATTCCGGAGCTCCCGGACCAGTGCTTTGGATCCGCGAGCCAGGCGAAGGTCTCGGTAAAGATGTCGCTCACGATCCGGCCCCCGCATGGACGTGGGTCTCGGCGATGAACTCCGCACCCGTTTTCGCATCGGACCGCGCAGAGGCGGCCGACGCCCGGGTCCAAGGCGTCAGCAACCGTTCAAGCACAACGAGGATCGCGTCCATCAGCAGCGCCAGCAGCAGGATGGCAACGATCCCCACCACCACTTCGGTGACAAAATTGCGCTGCAGCCCGTCGGTGAACAGCATTCCCAGGTTTCCCACCCCGAGCAGGGCGGCGACGCTCACCAGGGAAATATTGCTGACGGACACCACGCGGAGGCCCGCGAAAAGCACCGGCAGGGACAGCGGCAGGTCAATCTGCAGGAAGCGGGCGGCCGGCTTGTAGCCCATGGCCACCGCCGCCTGCCGGAGGTCGTCATCCACGGAATCGAAGGCGTCCATCGCCGCCCGCACCAGAAGTGCCACCGCGTAGATGGTCAGGGCGACGACGACGTTGACGGGGTCCAGGATCCGGGTCCCCAGGAGGGGCGGAAGGATGATGAAAAGCGCCAGTGAGGGAATGGTGTACAGCAGTGAACTGACGGTGGTCACCAGGGACGTCAGCGCAGAATGCCGGCGGGACACCTGGGCCAGCGGAATGGAGATGAGCAAGCCGAGGACCATGGGAACCAGGGCCAGGACCAGATGCTGCCCGGCCCGTTCAAGGACCATTCCGCTGTTCGCCAGGAACCAGTCCATCAGAGTGCGCCCTGCCGGACCCGGCGGGCCGACTCGATGACGGCCAGCACTTCAGCCGCCTTGACGGCGCCCGTGACCCGGCCGACCTCGTCCACGGCGACGCCCAGCCCTGACGGCGACGACAGGGCCGAGTCCAAGGCGCGGCGGAGGGTGTCGCCCGGCCGGAACAGGGAACCGCCCGGAATGAGTTCGGCGTCGGAGCCCGGGCCTTCCCAGCCCAGCGGGCGGGCGTCCGCGTCCACCACGAGCCGCCAGCCGTCAGCGGCCTCCGAACGGCCGGCCTCGCCGCCATCGGCGGTGATCGTCGGCACCGGATGGACGGCGACGCCGTCGGCGGTGGTGAACGCGAGGTGCCGGAACCCGCGGTCCCGGCCCACGAAGGAGGCCACGAACTCGTTGGCCGGGGCGCGCAGGATCTCCTCCGGCGTGGCGTACTGCGCAAGTTTGCCGCCCACGGCGAAAACCGCGACTTTGTCCCCCAGGACGGTGGCCTCATCGATGTCGTGCGTGACAAAGACAATCGTCTTGGCAAGATCGCGCTGGAGCCGCAGGAGCTCCTGCTGGAGCTCGTCCCGCACCACCGGATCCACGGCGCTGAAGGGCTCGTCCATGAGGAGGACCGGCGGGTCGGCGGCGAGCGCGCGGGCCACGCCGACACGCTGCTGCTGCCCGCCGGAGAGCTGCGACGGGTACCGCTTCCCCAGCCCCGAGGCCAGCCCCACGACGTCGAGCAGTTCCCCCGCACGCTTGCGCGCATCCGCCTTGGACACGCCGTTCAGGCGCGGCACCGTGGCAATGTTGTCCAGGACAGAGCGGTGCGGCATGAGCCCGGATGACTGCATGACATATCCCATGGACCGCCGAAGTTCGGCGGCCGGCACCGTGGTGACGTCCTTGCCGCCGACCGTGATGGTTCCCGACGTGGGCTCGACCATCCGGTTAATCATGCGCAGCGACGTAGTCTTGCCGCAGCCTGACGGTCCGACGAACACCGTGATGGAGCCCTGGTCGATGGACATGCTCAACTCATCCACCGCCGGCTGCCCGCTCTGGTACTGCTTGGTGACGCTCTGGAACTCAATCATGGCTTCGGCCATTCCCGGGCTTACCTAACTGTTGGGCGGTAACATCGGACGGTCAAGCGAACTGATCATAGGCACGCTGATTTTTGGGTGTAAAGCACGTCTTGACAAAGCGTAACCAGTGCCGGACGCAAAGTAACCGCCGGCGCGGATACCGTAATCATTCGGAGACAACACCGGTCCGGATGGGTCAGCGTTTGCCGTACCTCTCAGCTGCGCGCTGGCTCCTTCCCGCAACGGCCACCTTCTGGTGCCATTCCCGCTGATAGGCCCGCCGCGCCGCCGCGTCATGGCGCCGGTTCAGCGCCGCGAGTTCGCGCTGCAGCTTCAGGTAGCTGGCCCACCGCCGCGTATCGAGCGATTCGTCCTCCAGGGCGGCGCGGACAGCGCAACCCGGCTCTTTGTCGTGGGCGCAGTCGGAGAACCGGCACTTCCCGAAGAGCTCCTCCAGGTCGCCGAACATCTCGCCCATGCCCTCGTCCGCGTCGAAGAGCCCGAACCCGCGCACTCCCGGGGTGTCCATGAGCACGGCCCCGTTCGGCAGCGGCACGAGCTCCCGTGACGTGGTGGTGTGCCGTCCACGGCCGTCGGCAGCCCGCACGTCCCCCGTCGACTGGATCTCATGGCCGGCGAGCGCGTTGATGAGGGTTGACTTGCCGGCGCCGGAGGGGCCCAGCAGCACGAGCGTCCGCCCCGGCTGCACGTGCGCGAGCAGCTCGTCCAGCCCGTCGCCCTGCTCTGCCGACGTGGTCACCACGTCGACGCCGGCAGCCTCCAGGATCACTTTCCCGACGACGTCGTCCGCCATGTCCGCCAGGTCGGCCTTCGTGATGATCACCAGGGGCGTGGCGCCGGAGTCCCAGGCGGCCACGAGCGTCCGTTCCAGCCTGTTGTGGGTCAGCGGACGGTCCACCGGCACCACAACGCCCACCACATCGATGTTGGCGGCGAGGACCTGGGCTTCGGAGGAGGCCTCGTAGGCGCGTTTGCGGCTCAGCTCGGAAGTCCGGGGCAGGATCCCGACGATGGCGGCCTCGCCGGCGCGGTTGCGCCCGAGCCAGACCCAGTCGCCGGCCGCTGGCACCGCCGGAGGAGCATCCGCGCCCGCCGGACCCGCGCCTGCCGCCGGACCCGCGCCGGCTGACGGATGCCTGCCGGCCGACGGGTAGGGCAGGTGCATGATGCCGTCCGAGGTGGCCGCCGCTACGCGGTTGCGGTCTACCCGGACAACGCGCGCCGGAACATCACCGCCGTCAACGGGATGGGCCGCGAAATGCAGCGCGGCGGCATCCGTGAAGCCGTATCGGACCGGTCCCCTCATCACCTCCGGGGCAGCCTGGCGGTCCCTGGACGGGCGCGGAAGGCCGGTTGACTGTTGAAGTGGGCTTGCTGAATTGCCTGAAGGATTTTTCACTGTGAACCTCGGGTGGGGCCCCGGGGCGCCGGGCCTGCTTCCGCACAGGGCGTGGTGCCTGGTGAATGGCGGTGCGGAAGCTGCGGTTGTGTGCCGCTTAGGCGGTGCGCAGTACCGGGGCAGGAGTAATGAAGGAATTTTTGCCGGAGCGCATTGCGCGCAGGAATTCTGCAATCATCAGGTCCACCTCCCCGCTGCGAAGTTCGTGCCGTAGAAGTTCATGCCGTCTTCGAAGCCGCCGGACTGAAACGCCGGGCGACTCACCTAGGATAGCCAGCCCCCGCCGGGCTGGCTAGGGAATCCGGTCAGGGAAATCACTCAAGTTTGCCGTTAACCGGACGCTCCCGGAACAGCCGCAGGGCCGCATCAACCAGGGAAACCCGGTTGAGCGAGTCGACCTCACCCAACGGTATCCACCCGGCGTGGGTGGTGGTGCCGTCCACTTCATGGCTAAGCTCCCCGCCGGTCACGGTTGCCTCGTACACCAGCCGGAGGGACTGGAAGTCCCGGTCGATTCCGTCCAGCCTGGTGCCCGCCGGCCAGTGGCCGACGTCGATCCCGAGCATGGGGCCGATCTCGGCGTGGTAGCCCGTTTCCTCAAAGATCTCCCGTACGCAGCCGTCCACGGGATGTTCTGCCAGGTCCAGGCCGCCGCCGGGCAGCGTCCAGCCTTCCTTGCCGTCCTGCTTCCAGTACGCGAGGAGGATGGCACCGTCGCGGATGATGACCGCGTAGGCGGCAGGCCGGGTGTCGAAGTGAACGCTCATGGATCCAGCGTAGCGCCGGTCCTATGCCGGCCGAGGGCGGCGGTCCTAGAGTGGGACTGTGACGAATCTGGAGGTCCTCCCGCAGGAGGAAGTGTGCCCGCCGGCGGGCCTTGGCGCCGGCACCGGAAGCGGCCCCTGCGTGCAGCTGTGGCCGGCGCGCGAGGTGCCGCTGGGCGGCATCCGCGGCATGATTGTGCTGCGCACCCTGCCGCAGCGCGGCCTGCCCACCGTGGGCGCCTGGTGCTTCCTGGACAGCTTTGGTCCGGACCGTACGCCGATGTCCGTCCTGCCGCATCCGCACACCGGGCTGCAGACAGTCACCTGGCCGCTGGCAGGGCACGTCCGGCACCGCGACAGCGTGGGCAGTGACGTCATCGTCCGGCCTGGCGAACTCAACATCATGACGGCCGGCTACGGAGTTTCGCACTCCGAGTTCGCCGTCCTGCCGGAGCCTGGGGCAGACGGCGGCCGTGGGGCTTCCGGTGGCGGCGGGGCTTCCGCCGGCGACGCTGCCGACGGCGGGGCGCAGCTTCCGGTGCAGCGGGGACTTCAGCTCTGGGTGGCCTTGCCTGATGCCGAAAGGAACCGGCCTCCGGCCTTCGAGCAGCACCGCGATCTGCCCACCGTCCACGGGCCGGGTTTCGTCGCAACGGTGATGGTGGGAAGTTTCGCGGGCGGCGCCTCGCCGGCCACGATGTACACGCCGATCGTGGGCGCGGAGGTCCGGTGCGGCGGTGCGGCGGCGTTGCCGCTCAATCCGGAGTTCGAGCACGCCGTCCTGGTGATCGACGGCGGCCTGACGGTGGACGGCCAGGAGATCGGTCCCGGCCCGCTGGGCTACCTGGGCGAGGGGCGCGAGGTGCTCCACGTGCACGGGCAGCCGGAGACCCGTTTCCTCCTGATCGGCGGTGAGCCCCTCGAGGAGGAACTGCTCATGTGGTGGAACTTCGTGGGCAGGACCCACGAGGAGGTTGCGCTGGCACGGGCCGACTGGGAAGCCCAGGCAGCGCTGCCCGACGCGGCCGCCGCTGCTGCAAGGTTCGGGCTGGTCCGCGGCCACGGTCCGGACGCCGGGCGCGAGGCCGGCAGGATCCCGGCACCGCCGCTGCCCGGCGTGCAGCTCAGGCCCCGTACCCGGTCCTGACTCCGTCGCGGCGCTGTGGGCCTGGAGGCAGGCCGGTCAGTCCTGTTCCCCCACCAGCTGCAGGACACCGAAGACGGGATCCTGGTCAAGCACGCGAACGTCCGTGACACCGGCCGCTGCGAGCCGGGTCCGGAAGGCGTCCTGGAGCCGGACAACGTTCATGCCCAGCCCGCTGCCGAGGATGACCGGACCGTCGAGCCTGAGTTGCCGCAACACCTGGGCAGCCATGTCAGCGAGGTCGTGGCCTGCCTGGTCAACGAGCTGCTGGCTGATTCGGTGGCCGGAGTCTGCGGCCTCCACCACCAGCTTGGCCTGCTGCGCCCAGTAGCGGCGGCCGGTGGCGGACGAGTGGAACAGGGCGATCAGCTTGTTGGGATCGTCCACCCCGCAGGACACGAGGAGTGCCCGGGTGAGGTCGTCCGGCTCCAGCCCTTGATTCATGCGGCGCAGGCTGTGCCGGACGGCCTCCCGGCCCAGCCAGTAGCCGCTGCCTTCGTCACCCAGGAGGTAGCCCCAGCCGCCGGCCCGTGCTTCTTCGCCATGCCCGTTGCGACCCCATGCCGCCGAGCCTGTGCCTGCGATGACGGCCACGCCGCTGCTGGCTCCGCCGGCGGCCAGCAGCAGGCGGGAGTCATGGACCACGGTGATCCTGGCCCCGGGAACGTGCGGTTCGATGAGCGCGGCGAGGGCGGCGGCGTCGTCGTCGGTGTCGATCCCTCCGGCTCCGGCGTAGACGTGGGACACGGGGCCCTGGCCTATTTTGGCGAAGAGCTCCGCCAGGTGTGCCGCCGCTTCTTCGCGGCTGACGTTCTGCACGTTCGAGCTTCCGACGCTTTCGTCGGCGACGGGTTGGCCGTTTTCGAAGCGGACTCCCCTCGTTTTGGTGCCTCCGATGTCCAGGCCGATCACGACGTCGTGGGATTGAAGTGTCCTGCCGGAAGGAACCGTGCTTCCGGAAGGAACAGACTGAGCATCGGGTAGGTTGTCAGAGTTAGTCACCTGAACAGCCTACTGATTCGTCTCAAGGAGCAGACAATGTCCCACGCCCTGTTTGGCACCCGGATCATCGCGGCGCCCATGGCCGGCGGGACGTCCACCCCCGGCTTCGTCGCAGCAGTTGGCCGTGCCGGAGGCCTCGGCTTCCTTGCGGCCGGATACAAAACCGTCCCTGCCATGAGCGAGGAGATACGGGCCGCGCGCGAGGCGGGAATCAGGTTCGGCGTGAACGTCTTCGTGCCTGATCCCGCCCAGCTGCACCCTTCCCCTGAGGATGTGGGCCGGCTGGAGCACTACCGGCTCAGCCTCCGCGGTGATGCCGACCGCTACGGCGTCAGCCTCCCTCCGCTGAGGCTCGACGACGACGATCACTGGCAGGGCAAGATCGACGAACTGCTGCTGGACCCTGTTGAGCTGGTCAGCTTCGCGTTCGGGCTGCCGGAATCATCGGTTGTGGCCGCCCTTCGGCGGGCGGGCTCGGCGGTTTTGGCCACCGTAACCAGCAGGGCGGAGGCGGAGCTGGCCGCGGACCGCGGCGTCGATGCACTCGTGGTGCAGCACAGCAGTGCCGGGGCGCACAGCGGCGCGTTCCTGGGGGACCGCCGGCCGGCCGGGACACCATCCTCGACGGCGGAACTGGTCCGGGAGGTGCGTGCCGCCGTCGGCCTCCCGCTGATAGCTGCCGGTGCCATGTCTGACGCGGCGGCCGTGACGTCGGTGCTCGCCGCCGGCGCGGAAGCGGCCCAGGTGGGGACTGCCTTGCTGCGGAGCGACGAGAGCGGCGCCCGGCAGCTCCACAAGGACGCCCTGGGAGCCGCACGGTTTACGGAAACGAGGCTGACCCGGGCTTTCACGGGACGTTACGCGCGGGCCCTGGTCAACGAGTTCGTCCGCGACCACGGGGACGCCCCGGTGGGTTACCCGGCCATCCACCACCTGACGGCCCCCGTCCGTGCGGCTGCGGCGGCCGCCGGGGATGCTGAACGCCTGAATCTCTGGGCTGGTACCGGATGGCGCACGGCGAAGACCGGCCCCGTGGCGGATGCCATCAGCAGCCTCCTGGAAGGCTAGGGCACTCCGCGGGAGCCGCACCCCGGTTCCGGAACGTCAGGTCTCCCAATGCCGGGTAACCGGAGGTCGGCTCCCTAACGTGCCTGGACCAGGCCGGCGAGGAGCGAGGGGCCGTCCGCCAGCACCAGCTCCCGGAAGAGCCGCACCGGGTCCGGCTCGGCGTCCCGCGCGCTTCGGCGTTCGCGCCAGGCCATGCCGATCTCCCGGAAAGCGAGCTCGGAGTCGAGCGGGATCTCTACCCAGCCCAGGCCGCCGGCCCGGGCGGTCGCGTCGCTCCCCGGTCCGGCGCCGCCGCCCGGCGGCAGGATACTGACCCCCAGCCCGGCGGACACCAGGCCGCGGACCGTGTGGGTGTCCTGGCTTTCGAACGCAATCCGCGGCCGGAATCCTGCTTTCCGGAACATTGCATCCGTGAGGGACCGCAGCCCGTATCCCGGCCCGAGGGCAACGAAGGGCTCCTTCCGGATGTCGGCCAGGCCAGCGCGCTGCCGGCCGGCCAGCCGGTGCCGGTGAGGGACGACAAGCCGCAGCGGTTCCCGGTACAGGGCAGCCGAGCCGATGGTCCGGCTGGCCGCCGCCACCGGGGCCGTCAGGGCAAAGTCGGCCTGGCCGGAGGCCAGCTCGGCAAGGCAGCTGTCCCGGGAGCCCTGGCTGAGGTCGAATTCCGTCTGCGGGTGGCGGCTCCGGAACGCGCTGATCAGCAGCGGCAAAGTCGCTTCGCCGAACGTGTGCTGGAAGGTCACTCCTATCCGGCCGCGGATCACTTCTGATTCATGCCGCACCAGGTCCAGGCCCGTGCGGAAGTCGGCGAGCGCCGATTCAACGTACGGCAGCAGGGCCTTGGCCGCCGGCGTCAGGCGGACCCCCCGGCCTTCCCGGATGAGCAGTTCCGTGCCCACCACGGCGCTGGCGCGGGCCAGCGCCCGGCTCACGGTGGACTGCGGAACACCGAGGAGCTCGGCGGTTTCCGTGATGTGCTGCGTGCGGCCGAGCTCGGCGAGCAGCGGAAGAATCGGCAACAGCTGCACGAGCTGCCTGTGCTGTAGGTCCATGGCTCCCCGACTCAGGAAATTCATCCGTTTCTGCCATGATTTCTGGCTAAATCATGCATTGGATGCTTAGTCAGCATAGATCTACGCTGGAAAAATGCCAACACCCAGCAAAACCGTGGCCGCCACGCCAACACCCCCCAAGCCAACGCCCGGCAAGGCCGTTCCCGTCACCCGGGATCAGGAGCGGTGGGAAGGGCACGCGAAAGGTTCGCCGGCGTACGGCAAGATTCTTGGCGGGCTGGCGTTCGCAGGAGTGGCGACCTTCGCGCAGCTCTATTCGACGCAGGCCGTGCTTCCAGTCATGGCGGCGGAGCTCCGGGTCACGGCGGCGGAAGCGGCGCTGACCATTTCCCTTGCCACCGTGGGGCTGGCAGTGACCGTTATCCCGTGGTCCTTCCTGGCAGACCGGATCGGGCGTGTCCGCGCCATGACCTGGGGCATCTCGGCTGCGACCGTGCTGGGCCTGATGGTTCCGCTGGCCGCGTCGTTTCCCATGCTGCTGGGGCTCAGAATGCTCGAAGGCATGGCGCTGGGCGGCATCCCCGCGATTGCCATCGCCTACCTCAACGAGGAGATCAACCGCGCGCACGCGGCGATGGCTGCCGGAAGCTACGTTGCCGGTACCACCCTGGGCGGCCTGGCCGGCAGGCTCGTGGCCGGTCCGGTGGGCGAATTATGGGGATGGCGTGCCGCTGCGTTAGCGGTATCCGTTCTGGCCACCATCGCCGCGGTCCTGTTCCTGGTGCTTGTGCCCAAGGCCCGGGGCTTCAGCCCGGCCAAGGCCGGCGGCTTGCGCGGCGCAGGCCGCACGCTGGCCGGGCATCTCCGCAACCCTGGACTACTCGCCCTCTATGTGCAGGCGTTCCTGCTGATGGGCGGCTTCGTGGCCGTGTACAACTACTTGGGGTTCCGGCTCTCCGGCGAGCCCTTCAGCCTGCCCGCCACGGTTATCAGCCTGATCTTCCTGGCCTACCTCTCCGGGACGGCGACCTCCCGCTGGGCCGGCGGCCTGACACAGCGGTTCGGTCGGCGGAACGTGCTGCTCGGCGGAATTCTGCTGATGTCCGCAGGCCTCGCCCTGACTCTCACCGAGGTCCTGGTGCTGATCCTGGCCGGGCTCGTGGTCTTTACCGGCGGCTTCTTTGCGGCCCACAGCATCGGGGCTGGGTGGACAGGTGCCATCGCCGTTACGGGCCGCGCGCAGGCCGCGTCGCTGTACAACCTTGCCTACTACCTGGGGTCCAGCATCATCGGCTGGGCCGGCGGACTGGTGTTCCAGTCGCTCGGCTGGACGGCGCTGGCCGTCACCGTGATTGCCCTGGGGTGTACGACGGCGGTGATCACCGCCGTCGTACACCGCGGCCCGGTGCGCGGCTAGCGCGTTCCTTCGATTGCCTGGACGAGGTCGTCGAGGATGTCCGTGGCGTCTTCGAGTCCCACGGAGATGCGGAGGAGGCTCGCACGCGGTTTGGCGCCGTCTGCCACCGGGCGGTGGGTGAGGCCCGCGGGATGCTGGATGAGGGTGTCTATGCCGCCCAGGGAGACGGCGTGGGTGATCATCCTGACGGCCGACGGGACACGCACGGCGTGCTCGGCGCTGTGCAGCTCGAAGGCGACCAGCGAACCCGGGCCCGACATCTGGGTGCCGACCAGGCCCTGCGGATCGCACTCGGGCAGGCCCGGGTAGTAAACCGCGCGCACCAGCTCGTGCCCGCTGAGCCCGGAGGCCACCTTGTGTGCAGCGGACTGCTGCGCCCGCACGCGGACGGGAAGCGTGGCCAGCCCGCGGTGCAGCATGTACGCCGGCAAGGGCGTCAGGATGCCGCCGGTGATGGCCCGCACCTGGCGAAGGCGGCTGGCCCACTCCGCCGGCGCCGCCACCACCCCGCCCATGGCATCGCCGTGGCCGCCCATGAACTTCGTAGCGCTGTGCAGCACCAGGGCGGCACCGTGCTCCAGCGGACGTTGCAGTACGGGGGTGGCAAAGGTGTTGTCCACCAGCACGGGCACGCCGTCCGCAGCGGCGACGAGCACGGAGATGTCCACAAGGTCCAGGCTCGGGTTGGCCGGAGTCTCCACCACAACCATTCCGGTCTCGGGCCGGAGGGCAGCGCGGACCCCGGCCGCGTCCGTGAAGGTCACCTCGGTTCCCAGCACGCCGGACGCAAGGATGTGGTCGCTGCCGCCGTAGAGGGGCCGCACCGCCACCACGTGCTTCTTGCCGCCCGCGACGGCTGCCAGCAACACGCCGCTCAGGGCAGCCATTCCGGTGGCGAAGGCCACTGCCTCCGGGGCTCCCTCCAACAGAGCCACACTGGCCTCGAAGCGCGCAACCGTGGGGTTCCACAGCCGCTGGTACACAGTGCTTTGACCCTGCTCATGCGGGCCGCCGGTTGCGAGGTGCTCGTAGGCAAGGCCCCCCTCCCCCACGGAAGGTAGCGGGGCAGTCGTGGAAAGGTCGATGGGAACGGCATGGACGCCCTGGTCCGTCAGGCCGTCACGTCCTGCGTGGACTGCCAGCGAGTCGAGAGAAAGCACAATACTCCTTGTGAATTATTCGCCATTGAATGCCGCAAGTATCTGGCAAATATTCGGAGAGGGACAGTGCATGTGAATGGATCGGCCGGAATCTCGAGTCTATGATGAACTCAGAACGATTTGAGGAGGGTCCGTGAGCAGCATCGCGAAGAATATTCGGTCCGGAGCAGGAAATAACGAGCCGCTGGACGCCATCGACGAGCGCCTGCTGGCTGCGCTGGTGGACGACGCCCGGATCTCCAACAAGCAGCTGGCCGAAATGGTGGGCATCGCGCCCTCCACCGCACTGATGCGCACGCGTGCGCTCTCCGAACGCGGCATCATCCAGGGGTTTGAGGCCAAGCTGAGCCTGTCAGCAATCGGCCGGTCGGTCCAAGCCCTGATCGCCGTCCGGCTCCGCGCCCACGACCGTGAGCAGATCGACCGCTTCACGGCCCGCGTGCCTAAATTGCCTGCGGTGCTGTCAACGTTTCACACCTCCGGCTCCGTGGACTACCTGCTGCACATCGCCGTCGCCACCACGGAGGACCTGCGGGACTGGGTCCTGGACAATCTGGCGACCGACCCCGTAGTGGGCCACACCGAAACCACGCTCGTGTTCGAACATATCCAGGGCAACCACGGGCCGCTGCCGGAACAGGACTAACGGGCGCCGGCGCGGCCGGGCTGGCCGGACGGCAGGCATGACCGCGCCGGGCCGTCAGCCGGGCCGGGCCGGCCTACTGCAGGTGACTCAGCGCTGGGGCCGGCAGGCCAGAGTGGGCGGCGCCCAGCATGTCCGCCCGGAGCAGATTCAGTTCGTCGCGGCGCAGGGCCGCGGCCTCCAGCTGCCGCACCACTTCCTCGGGCCGGGTGCGGCGGCTTTCTGCCCAGGCAACCAGTCCGGAACCCACGCGCACGGCCGCGGTTTCGATGAAGGACGCACGCCGGTAGGCGGAGCCCGGGACTGACCGGCTGATCGATAGAGCGCTCATGGCTCTTTCCTTTCGGCACCTGTTTTCGGAGTGGACTTTGTTTTCGCTGCTTTGCGGGTGCCGCGGCTCGCTGCCGTGGCGGGAACGCCAAGGATCGGGAACGCATTGAAATGGATCTGCACCGGACGGGCGCCTTCCTGCTCGCCCTCGTCCCGGATCTCCTCCAGCAGCCGGTGCCCGTAGGCCTCCACGGCGCGGGCGTACCGCCCCAACTGCTCGGCGTTCATCCGCGCATTGGAGGTGTTGATGGTGGCGGCGTGAAGCCAGTGGCTGTCCAGGGCTTCAACACCGTGGGTCATGAAGTCGGCCAGGACCGCCTGGCGGCTGTGCTCGAACTCGCGGCTGACCAGCCGTGAGGCCTCCTCGGTCGCGGGCGAGTTGGCGAGTTCCGGGGATGAGACCTGCAGGGCGCCGCGCGGCCGCTCCCACCACCGCTCCCTGGCGGTTCCCTTACCCTCAACCTCACGGACGAAGTCGTGCTTGGCCAGCTGGCGCAGGTGATAGCTGGTGGAACCGCTGGACTCCCCCAGCAACTCGCCAAGGCCGCAGGCGGTCTGCGCCCCGTAGCGCGACAGCATCTCCAGGATCTGCACCCGAAGCGGGTGGGCGAGGGCCTTCAGGGACGCGGTGTCCATCTTGCGGACCGGAAACGGGAGCTCCTCGACGTCGTTCGAGTCGTTCCTGCCGGCCTGCGGAGTAGTTTCCATGCGCCAAGGCTACGCTTGCAAAGAAATCTTTGCAATGTTTTATTTGCAACGCCTTCTTTGCAACAGGACCTTTGCAATCAAACCTTTGCAAGGCGGTTCCGCGTGCTGACCTTCGGCTTGCCCGTGCCCGACTCAGGCAGGACCCGTTCAGGCCGGACCCGTTCAGGCCGCAAGGCTCAGTCCGCGGCGAGACCTCAGGCCGCGCAGAGGCTCTGGCGCAGCGATAGTGCGGCCAGTACCGCAGCGGCGATGCCGCAGAGCACAACGAAACCCGCCACGGCCCCGTCCAGGCCGACGGCCGCCGTCGCAAGTCCCAGCCCGATGACCGGAACGGCACTGCCCAGGTACGTGATCACATAGACCGTACTGATGATCTGGGCGTGGCGGGAAGCCTCCACCTTGCCGGCCACGTCATTGAACACGGTCCGGAAGGCGATGCCCTGGCCGACGCCGGCCGCGAGGCTCGCACCGATCAGCAGCCAGGGATTGGTCCAGGCAGCCGCGGCGGCGATGAGCATCACGGATCCTCCCAGCACCGCCAGGCCGGCCGGCACGGCAAACCTGCCGCGGACGCCGATCAGCTGGCTCAGGGCGGAGGCACCGAGCGTGAGTCCGGAAAGCACGCCGATCAGGGGACGGGAATCAACGCTGACGATGCGGGCGAAGTATCCCGGCGCAAGGGAGAGGCAGAAACCGAAGACGGCGAAGCTGAGGAATCCGACGGCGGCCGCCAGCCAGAATGCGCCGCGCGCCTCGCGCGAGACCGACGGGCGGCGCGGCGCCAGGGCCTTCAGCGGGCGCGGCCCGACGGCCGGCTTGATGGCCGGGCGTGCGCGGAGCAGGTAGAGCGGGACCAGCAGTGCAAGGAGGACCAGGGAGTGCAGAAAGTACGGCGTGGAGGTCGGTCCCGGCAGGAGGGACAGCACGCCGCCGATCGCCGGGCCGGCCGCCACCCCGCCCGCGGAGGCCAGGAGGGTGAACCGTGAGGCCCACTCCGGCCGCTGCGGCAGGAGCTCACGCAGCGCGGCCGAACTGGCACCCGTGGCGAGGGCCACGGCGATGCCCTGGAGCGCGCGCCCTGCACACAGCGAGGGCAGGCTATCGGCATGCGCAAAAACGAAGCCTCCCGCGAGCCCCGTCAGCACGGCGAGCAGCAGGGCCGCCCGGCGTCCGATGTGGTCGGACCAGTGACCGGCCAGCAGGAGGGTGGAGACGAGGGCCAGGACATAGGCGGAAAACGCCACGGTGACGCCGAGGGTGCTGATGCCGAGCTTGGCCTGCAGCAGCGGGTAGAGGGGCGTCGCCAGGTTTGCCCCCACCAGGAGGGTAAAGATGACGACGCCGGCCATCACCAGCCGCGAGGTGTTGGACGCATTCCAACTCCAGCGGCCAGCGGCAGCCGGACGCATCCGAAGTTCGCTAAAGACGGTCATGCCCGTACCCTTGCCTGTGTTTCCGCGGCACCGGCCCCTTGTGGGAGCTGCCCCGCGAACGGAAATTGATACCTACAGAATGAGGCAGGAGTGCGTACCATCACCTTGTTCCGTGGGAATATTGATCAAAACCGTCAATCTTGGACCTAAAACATGAACCGGAGTGATGATTTGAACACCCTGGACCCCACAGACCTCAAGATCCTGCTCGAACTGGTCCGCGATCCGCGGATCCAGATCGGCGAACTGAGCGACAAGCTCAGCATCGCCCGGAACACCGCACAGTCGCGCGTCCGGCGGATGCTGCGCTCGGGCATACTGCACGACGGCGGCCGCGAGATCGACCTCGAATCGGTGGGCTACGACGTCGTCGCCTTCGTGACGATCGAGGTGACGCACCGCGAGCTCGACGGCGTGGTGGGTGCCCTGCGGCTGATTCCCCAGGTCCTCGAGGTGCATGAAATTTCCGGCCGCGGCGACGTCTGGTGCCGCGTGGTGGCAACGGACACCCACAACCTGCAGGCCGCCCTGCGCTCGATCCTGCGGATCAAGGGGGTGATCCGGACCGAAACCGTGCTGGCGCTCCACACGCACATCCAATACCGGACCGAGCCGCTGATCAGCCGTCTGGTCCAGGGAGCCTCAGTCCAGGGTGGGTAAGCATGGGGAGCTTCAGTCCAGGGAGCCTAAGCCCAAGGAGCTCAGACCCTCCCGACACGGCCGGGCGGCTGACCGGCGGGCGGCGCCTCGCTTGGGGAATAGGATTCGAAGATGGATTGGCTCTCTTACATAACCCACATCAACTGGCTCGCCGTGCTTCTTGCCTTCATCGCCAGCATGGCAATCGGCTTTGTTTGGTACCTGCCCGCAGTTCTGGGAAACAGATGGATGGCAGGAATCGGCAAAACTGAAGAGGACCTCAAGAACACCGAGGGCGGAGCCGGGATCTGGCTGCCCATGATGGTTGCCGCGGCGCTGACGGCCGTGCTGCTCGCCGTGCTGATCGGCAAACTGGGACTGGACAACGCGGCGGCCGGCGGGTTGTTCGCCCTGGTCCTGGCGGTTATCTTCCGTGCCGGCGGGCACGTCATCCACAACGGCTTCGCCGGACGCCCCGTAGCCGTAACGCTCATCGATTCCGGCCACGACCTGGTTGCGATGACAGCTGCCGGCGCCATCATCGGCGCAATGTCCTGACGCCCTTCAGTGTCCTGAGCCTCGTGACGGAGACCTGCCGACTGTGACCATCATCGATAACGCCGTTTACGTTGACGGCGTCCGGAGCGCCGAACCGGAGAGCCTTGAGCAGACGTTTGAGACGCTTGCCAGGCACGGGGGCATGGCGTGGATTGGCCTGTACCGGCCGTCCCAAGCGGAGATGGCCTCCGTCGCGGAGGAATTCGACCTGCACGAGCTCGCCGTCGAGGACGCCATCTCCGCGCACCAGCGGCCCAAACTGGAGCGCTACGGCAACAACCTCTTCACTGTCCTCAGGCCCGCCAGGTACCGAGACGACACGGAGACGGTGGAGTTCGGCGAACTCCACATCTTCACCGGCAGGAACTTCGTCGTGACCGTTCGCCACGCGGAAATGTCCGGCGTGGGGCATGTCCGGCGCCGGCTGGAGTCCCGCCCCGACCTCCTCCGCCACGGGCCCGAAGCGGTGCTCTACGCCCTCCTGGACCAGGTGGTGGATGATTACGCCCCGGTGATTGCGGGGTTGGAAAACGACATCGACGAGATCGAGGACCAGCTGTTCTCCGGCGATTCCACGGTGTCGCGCCGTATCTACGAACTCGCCCGCGAAGTCATTCAATTCCAGCGGGCCATCCAACCGCTTCCGCCCATGATGGACCAGCTCAAGTCGGGATTCCAGAAGTACGAGGTGAACACGGACCTCCAGCACAGCCTCCGGGACGTGGAGGACCACGTGGAGCGGGTCCTTTCCCGCGCGAATTCCTTCCGGGACCTCCTGCAGAACGCTCTCACGCTGGACGGCACGCTGACTGCCAACCGGCAGAACGAAGCCAGCGCCGAACAGAACGAGCAAGTGAAGAAGATTTCGTCGTGGGCGGCTATTTTCTTCGCGCCGTCCTTTGTCGCGGGCGTCTATGGCATGAACTTTGATCACATGCCGGAACTGCACTGGGTCTTCGGATATCCCATGGCGATCGGCCTCATGGCCGGAACAGCCGCCCTGATGTACGTGATTTTCAAGCGGAAAGGCTGGCTCTAGAGTCATGTCCGAATTCCAGCGGGGGCTGATCATCACCCCTGGAACCGAACGGCAACTGGGCGCCTACGGACTGTTCCGGCCCTCGCCCCCGCAGCAGCAGGTGCTGGCCCTCGCCTCGGGGCCCCTGACCGCCAAGAGCGCTGACCCGGACGTCCTCTGGGTCAGCTTCAGCGAGTTGTGCTCCGGGCCCCGCACAGACGCTGACTACCTTGCACTTGCTGGCCAATTTCCGTCGTGTGTGATCGATGGCATCCCCTCACCGGCTGCGCAGGCCGCCGCCGGCACGCCGGCTGCCTGGCAACGGTTCCTGGGCTTGGTGGGAGTGCTCCATGAGCGGGACAGGGTGCTGATCCTGGTCGGCGCCGGTCCCCTCGACTGGGAAGCATCCGGACGGAGTGCGGCCGCGCCGGTTGAGGAGGCATCGGTCCTTGCCCGCATCGCGGAGCGGCTGTCCGTGCTGCGCCGTATCCAGTCCGACGAAGAGCTGGAAGACGAACAAACCAGCGGCTGCTGAGCGGCTGGGTGGAGCGGGCAAGGCGCCCGCCGCAAGTACCTGTGAAGCCTGAAGTCTGTGGAGCTAAGGGGATTCGAACCCCTGACCTCTTCGATGCGAACGAAGCGCTCTACCAACTGAGCTATAACCCCGGGGCGCCACTGCCAGAGACAACCGCAACGCCGGTTTCCCTAGGCTACAAATTTTCCGCCCGCTTTTCCAGCCAGCCCCTGAATGTCTCGCGTCCGTAGCGCTCCCCGGGCGCCAGGTTCTTGCCTTCGCGCAGGAATTTGCCCATAGACCCGGGCAACGAGAACGCTGCCACGACGCCCCGGGCGCCCGTGACCTGCTTCCACGTGCGCGCCAGGTCGTTCATATCTTGGATCTCAGGGCCGCCAATCGTCCGCAGGCGGTGCCGGTCGGCGGCCGCTGGCCCCACCGCTGCTTCCAGCAGTGCGGCGGCCACATCGGCCGGGGAAATCGTCTGGAACCGGGCGCCCCTGACCACGGGAATGAGGCCAACGCGAGACCCGGCAGCGAACAGCCCGGCCACGAGGCTGTGGAACTGTGTGGCCCGCACTGTCGCGGTTTCGAGCTGGGAACGGGCGTACACCCGTTCCTTGTCCGCTTTCGACCGGTAGAACCCGTAACTGCTCTGACCGCAGTTAATGATGGAGAGCAGGACCGCCCGCCCAACGCCGGCCTCGAGTGCCGCGGCAAGCAACAACGCACCGCCGGCGGCAAACAGCCTGAGCGCCTTGCCTGATTGCCCCTCAAGGCAGTCGATCACGACGTCGGCACCCGCCAGCGCTTCCGCCAGCCCTTCGCCGGTGGTGACGTCGGCACGGAAGTAAGTGGCGCCGTCGTGGTGTTCCGGGGAACCTGCCGGAGGCGGGTTGCGGCTGAGGACGGCGACGGTGTGACCGCCGGAAAGCGCCTGGCTCACCACTTCGCGGCCCACCTGGCCGGTGCCGCCGGCCACACAGATACGGGTCATGGCCTGAGGCTACACCCGCGCGGACGGTCGCTACGCCCGGCGGCGCTGCAGGACGTCGTCAAGGTTGCTCAGCGCGCTCTGGGCCTTGGTCAGGGGCCGCGCGGGGCCGGCATTCGGCGCTGCCACGGCCGGCGCAGCGGCGGGGCCCTGCTTGAGCGAAGGCTTGCCGACGGCCTTGGGAGACTCCGGAAGATCGAGCGGTTCGGGTGCGGGGCGGTCCGCCTTAGCAGCCTCAACATAGGTGGGCTTGGGAACTTCTACCGGCTCCCAGCTGGTGTCTTCAGCCGCGGCCGGTTCGCTGGCAGCCTGGGCGGCACTGTTGTCTCCCGCTGCGACGGCCACTGCCAAGGCGGCCTCGCGGAGTTCCCTCGCCGTCAGGGGCTTGGGTCGGGGCGCAACGGCTTCGGCGTCGAAGAGCATGTTTTCCCGCTGGACGGCGCCTTCCCCGGACGGCACCGGATCCGAATACCGCTCCGTGCGGGTACTGCTTTCAGCCCGCGAACCCATGGCAGCGCTGAATGCGGCGTTCATCTTCTTCCGGCGGTCCCGGACGGCCAGCCGACGCAGAAGAACGACGGCGGCAGCGCCGGTCAGGAACGCCAGGGCCGGAAGCCAGGGGTTGCCGATGCCGAAGATCCGCAGGACGCCGCTGACCACCGCTGTAATGAGGGACAGCAGCCCGGCGAGGGCGATGGCTGTCCGTCCGTAGCGGATGCGGAAGGCACCGCCGTCCTTTGCGGCCGGCTGGCCACCGGACCTGGCCGGCGTGAAGCCGGCTGCGGATTCGCTGCTCTTCCTGGTGTCCATGCGTTTCTCCTGCTGGGCGGTCATGTGTGCGACCCTCCCGGCTTGCGGGTTTGCAGTTTCGGCGTCAACGGTCTCCACCGTCAGGTCACCGGCAGCCTGGAACTCATGCCGGCGGTTGCGGAGCACGTAAGGGGCAACCCATAAAATCCAGAGCGCGACAGCGACCACAAGGATGACTGAGCTGCTGAGGGGGATGTCCACATACAAAACCGTATGAGGAATAGGCGACCGGGTGTGGCATTCGTCTCGGTGTGTCGCGGGCGGGCTCTCAAATCAATGGACTTATGCCGAGGAAGTTGCCTGGCCCCGGACCCTCAGGCCGGTCTCCTGCGGAGCCACGGACCGAGCAGCCCCTCCGGAACCTCCTCTGAGGTCAGCGCGAAGGTTCGGTGGTCAGCCCATTCCCCGTTGATGTGCAGGAACCGGGGCCTGTAGCCCTCGTCGCGGAAACCGAGTTTCTCCACGACACGGAGGCTGGGACCGTTCTCCGGCCGGATGTTGATCTCCATGCGGTGCAGGCCCAGCGTCCGGAAGCAGTGGTCCGTGACCATGGCAACAGCGGTGGGCGCGATCCCTTGCCCCGCCCTGGCCTCGTCCACCCAATAGCCAAGCGTTGCCATCATGGCCGAGCCCCACACAATCGAGGACACCGTCAACTGGCCCACGATGACCGGGTCGCGGAACCCGGGGGTCCAGGCCGTGATCAGGAACGGCAGGGCCGTTGCCTGGGCCGCCTGGGAGTTCAGGGACTTCACCATCTGCCGGTAGTCGGGCAGCGCGCCGCCCGGCGCGGGGTTGGATGCCTCCCAGGGTGCAAGCCACTCGCTATTCCGCGTACGGACCTCCGTCCATTCCTTGCGGTCACGGTACCGGATAGGACGCAGGACGATGTCCCCGCATTCCAGCGTGACCGGCCAGATGTGGCTGACCCTCATGGAGGGTTACTTGTTCAGTCCGGCGGTGAACTCCGGCAGCCACTCACGCAGGCCGGGGCCAAGGTCGTCGCTGTCGATGGCGAGCTGGACACAGGCCTTGAGGTAGCTGAGTTTGTCGCCGGTGTCGTAGCGCCGGCCCCGGAAGATCACGCCGTAGACGCCATAGCCGTCTCCGTCGCTGGCTGCGAGTTCCTGCAGCGCATCTGTGAGCTGGATTTCGCCGCCGCGTCCGGGGGCCGTCCGTTCGAGCACGTCGAATACTGCGGGGTGAAGTACATACCGGCCGATGATCGCCAGGTTGGAGGGTGCCTCGTCGACGTCCGGCTTTTCCACGAGCTTGTTGATCCGGACGAAGCCCTCGCCGTCGATCGCGGCAACATCGGCGCAGCCATAGGCGCTGATCTGGGACGGATCCACTTCGATGAGGGCCACGACGGAGCCGCCGGTCTTGGCCTGGACTTCGATCATGGTGCTCAGCAGTTCGTCGCGGGCATCGATCAGGTCGTCACCGAGCAGCACGGCGAAAGGCTCGTGTCCCACGTGCTGGCGGGCGCGCAGGACAGCGTGGCCCAGCCCTTTGGGGTCGCCCTGACGGACGTAGTGGATGTCCCCCAGGTTGCTCGCTGCCTGGATCGACTCCAGCTTGGCGGTGTCTCCCTTGGCCTCCAGGGTGGCTTCCAGGGCGGGAACCCGGTCGAAGTGGTCCTCGAGGGCGCGCTTGTTGCGTCCGGTGATCATCAGGACATCGCTCAGGCCAACTTTGACGGCCTCTTCGACGACGTACTGGATTGCCGGTTTGTCGACCACCGGCAGCATCTCCTTGGGCATCGCCTTCGTGGCGGGCAGGAACCTGGTGCCGAGGCCCGCTGCGGGGATGACGGCCTTGCGGACTGAACGATTAGTGGAAGTCACTCGACTAATCTATCGGAGGGAACATTCATACGGTAAATGCTTCCGGCAGTGGCCCGGCCGGACTCCCGACACGACAAAAGGACGGCCCGCCATGCCACCAGAGAACCAGCCGGCTAAGGATGAGATCCGTGCCAGGCACCGGACGCTGCGCGCGGGACTGCCGGCCAGCGCCTTATCGGACGCCGCGGACGGAATTGCCGCCCACGGCCTGGCCTGGGCGGACACGATCGCGGACGGACGGCCGGCGACATTCACCGCCTATCTTGGCGTAGCCTTCGAACCGCCCACGCTCCGGCTGATCACCGCCCTCCACGAGGCAGGCCACAGCGTGCTGCTTCCCGTCTGCGAACCGGACCGCGCCCTGAGCTGGGTGTTTTGGAACCCGTCCTCCGAATTTGTCCGCAGCAGGTACGCGCCCATCCAGGAGCCGGCCGGGGAACGCCACGGCCTCGAGGCCATCAAGGAGGTGGCTGCAATGTTCCTCCCCGCCACGGCCGTGGACATGAACGGCAACAGGATCGGGCAGGGCGGCGGGTACTACGACAAGTTCTTGGCGGCGGTGGATGCCACCGGCCTGCGCGCCCCCAGGGCCGCCATCATCTACGACGCCGAGCTCCTGCCTGCTTCGACGATCCCGGCCGAAAGCTTTGACCGGCCCGTCGACGCGGTCCTGACCCCCTCGGGCGTGATCCGGCTGGCGTGAAAGCGGTACCGCTGACGTGGAGGCAACGCCGGCAGGGTGATAGAATTGGCACTCAGGCCCTGCGACTGCTAAGCGGTCATTTCCGCCGCGGTGTTCCGTCAAGGAATGTCCCGGAGATGAAGCTTGCGGCACAGGACCTGCCGCTTGTCCATGAGGAGGATCCACAGTGCCCACGTATGCCTATGCCTGCAAGGATTGCAGCCATGCCTTCGACATCGTGCAGTCATTCACCGACAGCACTCTGACGTCCTGCCCCGAGTGCCAGGGGACCCTTCGCAAGAAGTTCAACACCGTAGGCGTTGTCTTCAAGGGATCCGGGTTCTACCGCACTGATTCGCGCGATGCCAAGGGCAGCACGGTCTCGTCGTCACCGGCCGCTTCAGCCCCTGCTGTGCCTGCCGCCGCTCCGGCGGCTCCCGCTGCCAGCTGACCCCGCCCCGCCCTGCTTGTCCGGAATGATGTCCGCCCCGCGGATGTCCACATACGGGCCCCTGCGCGGCCCGCTTTCCACATAGGGCAACTCCCGCCTGTCACTCAGCACTACAGGCTACGTAGCGTGGCAGCATGCCAGCTACCGGAATCCTCCCCGTCAGGACCTCCCCGTCGGCCGGGCGCGCCAGCCGACGCACTGCGCTTCCCGGAAGCCCGGGCCGCCCGCCCCGCCGGGCTCCTGACCTCGCCGGCTGGCTGACCCGCAACCGCCGCCTTGCCGTGGCGCTGCTGCTTTGTTTGGCCGCCGGCTTAGCCGTCCACCAGCTCACGCCCGCCCCCGCCCACACCGTCCGGGCCATCGCCGCGGCGCGGGACCTTCCGGCCGGAGCGGCCCTGGGCGGCGACGACATCGCGGCGGTCAACATTCCGCCGTCCCTGCTGCCCGCCGGCTCGTTCACTGATGCCCCAGGGCTGGAGGGAAAACAGCTGGCCGCCCCACTCCGCAAGGGGCAGCTGCTCTCGGACGCCCAGCTCGTGGGGCCTGGACTGCTCACGGGAGCCGCACCTGGTTCTGCCGCAGTGCCGTTGCGCATGGCGGACCCTGCCTCCATCCAGCTGGTCTCCCCCGGCCAGCTCGTCAACGTCGTGCTGACGAACGGCAACGGCTACGAGCAAGCGTCTTCATCAAAGGTGCTGGCCAGCTCCGTGCCCGTGTTGTGGACGTCAGGCCAAGAGGGCCAGAGCGGCCAGTGGCTCGGCACCGGCGACTCGGAAGGCCTCATAGTCGTGGCGGCAACGCCAGCCCAGGCCAGTGCCCTTGCGGGTGCCTCAACCCAGGGCAAGCTGTTCTTTGTACTCGTGGGGTCAGCAGGCGGCTAACCCCAGTGAGGGGGCCGCTGCTCCTTCAGCCACGCATCGTGGTCATTGTCGGCACCGGAATCGCCCCACACCCGCGGATCGTCCTCGGACGCCTTGTTGGGCACCACGCCCGCCGATTTCACCGGGCCGGGGGTCTTCCGAGCCGGCCCGGACGCCTTCGAAGAGGCGGTGGCGCCATTCCGGGTGGCGCCATTCCGGGTGGCGCCGCCCTTCGGGGAGCCGCCGTCGCTCGGGGTGCCAGCGTCCTTCCGGGAGCCATCGTTCACTGCAGCGGCGTTCACTGCGTGCCGTCCTTCCTGTCCGCGGTATCACCGTCGTAGTCGTTCTCAACATCGTCTTCATGGGCGTCGCTGAATTCTTCGTCGGCGCTGCCGTCTGAAAACCCTTCCGGACCCACCACGAATTCCTCGCTGCCGCGGCCCGCACCGGGGTCCGAATCCTGGTCGTCGCCATCGTAGGATCCGTCGTAGGAACCCTCGCCGCCGCCCTCGTAGGGCTCCTCGGCGAGAGAGCTGACGTCGTCGTCGAAGAACCCCGGCGAGCCCACGGACCGGAGCGGGAGGGCGGGCTTCTCGAGTCCGAGGTAGCCGCCGATCCGGTCGGCGCAGGCTGAGGGATCCGTAAAGACTTCGATCGTCCACAAAGGCATGTAACGCCAACCGAGGCGCTCCAGCAGCTGCGGGCGCAGCCTGCTGCGTTCGCGGACCGTCATCTGCCGGTACTGCTCGGTCCCGTCAGACTCGATGGCCACCGGCCGCGGTATCTCAGCGGCGTCCTGGCCCATGGTGCTGAGGGGGTCGGCCGCGGCCACGACGTCGATGACGCCGTCATACTGGTGCCAGACGCGGGCCCCGCGAGCCCGCAGCCGGTCGCCGAGGTCCGCCACGAGCGGATCGGCCCCGAGCGCCTGCTCGCTCGCGGCCGCCCGGGACGCCGGAGTGCCGAGGTCCGTGTTGCCGGAGATCTCGCGGTCCAGCAGTTCGTACAGGTCCACCGCCCCGTGCGCCAGCCGGGTCCGGTCAAGGTCTTCCGGCTTGAAGCACGTCAGGACGTGCAAGGACTGGCGGGCGCGGGTCATGGCCAGGGCGAACTTGGCCCGGCCGCCCTCGGCGGACAGCGGACCAAAGTTGTGCAGGGCGCGCCCGTGCGGAGTCCGGCCGTAGCCCGGGGAGAAAATCACGTGGTCGCGGACCAGCCCCTGGGCGCGCTCAAGATCTACCACGCGGAAGGACTCATCCCCGGCGGTGAAGAATTCGGCCAGCGCAGGATGGTTGGGCAGCTGCAGCCGGATGGCCTCGCCGATCCTCGCGGCATGCCGAAGGCTGGCTGTGACGACGGCCAGGGTGGTGCGCGGACGGAGGCGGGCGTGTTCGAACACCAGCTCCACCACGCGGTTGACCTCCGCCACGACCGACTCCACGCCCTCGTGATCGGCGCTCGGCAGCCCCGTGCCGTCGGGCAGGTACTCCACCAGCAGGGCACGGTCCAGCCCCGTGGCGGACTGGCCTTCGGGAAGGCGGCGAAGGCCGCCGTCGTAAAAGCCCTTGCTGAGCTGCAGCACCAGGTCTTCGTCAACCGCGCGGTACACGGAGTGCAGGCGCCATGTCGGCAGGACCGCAGCCAGCGCAGTGAAGGCGCTTTCAACGCTTTGGTGCGACTGTTCGCCGGCAGCGAGCCGCTCCACCGCGACGGTGAACGTGCGCGGGCTCGCGATCTTGTCGTCCCCGAACGCAATGACCTGCTTTGCGCGGGCCACGGCCGGCAGGACAGCCTGCAGCGACGTCGCTTCTGCATCCAGGATGACCACGGCGTCGAACTTCTGCTCGGCAGGGAGGAGGCCCGTCATCAGATATGGACTCACCGACCAGACAGGAACCAGCATGGGAACAAGTTCAGGAGCCTGGGCCGTCAGCGCCGCCAGCGTGACCCGCCCGTCCTTGAGCAGGCTCCTGAGGAGGTCCGCCTGGCGCGGGTTCTTGGCGATGCCGGCGCGCCAGCGCTCGGCGAGCTGCCACCGGAGCCGTCCGGCACCGCTGGCAATGTGGGCGTTGTCGGCAAGCCTGTACTCGGCTTCAAGCTGGCGCAGGGCGTCGCCGTCGGACATGGCGAGGTAGTCATCGCCGCTGATCATCGCTTCCAGGGCGGACTGCCACCAGGCGAGCTCGAGCTCCGCGGCAACGGACTCGGCCGGGACCTCACGCTCCGAGAGATCCGCCAGCAGCTCGCCCAGGCCGTGCTCGCGCATGTTCTCGATCAGCAGCGTGCGCTCGGGCAGCGTCTTGAGCGTCTGGGTGTCGGCGACGAGCCGTTCCAGCCGTTCCATGAGTTCCGGGTAGGGCGTCGTTTCCAGTGATCCGCCGGCCGGGGTGTGCCGCAGTGCATCGCCCAACATCTTCAGTTCACGGGTCAGGCCCCGGTACATGAGGGTGATTTCGGCCAGTCCCGACGGCACCGCGGGATGCCGCTGTGTGGTGGCGTACCCGGCCCACTGTGCGCGCTGCTCCTGCACCAGCACCAGTGAGCTGTGGAGGTCGGCGATGTGCACGCCGGGCCGGACATACTCCTTGGCCACCCGGCGCAGGCGCGAACGCTGCATGGATGCCATGTCCACGTTGTGCTCGCGGCGCCAGGCGGACGATGCGGTCGCGGAGATGAGGTCGTGCACGGGCCGGTCAAAGATATCGGGTGTGAACTTGTCCAGGCTCTCCCGGACGGCGACCAGCAGCTTGAGCTGGGAACCCCACTCGGCAAAGGTCGTGCCAAGGCGGATTTCCGCGTGGCCGGCCACTTCCTTCATGCGCTCGTTCAGCAGCGGCAGCTTCTTCTCTACGGAGCGTGCCAGCTCCTGCGCCTCCTCCGTCTCCTTCCGCGTCACCAGCCGGGCGCCGTGCCAGGGGCTCGACGTGGAGGCACTGCTGAAACTGCCGAGTTCCGCGGCGCGCTTCAGCCGGCCGGCGAGTTCCTCGCGGTCCCGGATGCTGTCCAGCACACTGCGCTTCAGCCGGACCGTGGTGGCCGGGGCCGGCTGGATCGCCGTCAGCTCCGCCAGCGACTGCATGGCCTGGTACGGCGAGCAGCCCCAGCGCTTGCGGACGTTGTGCAGCGACGCCACGTGGTCCATCAGCGCGTGCCGGTGCTCGGTCAGGGTCTTGTGCAGGCTGCCCAGCCGCGGCTCGCTGGATTTCTCGTTGCGGACGATGGCCCGGACCAGCTGGCCTTTGAGCTGCTGGGGCGTTGCGCTGCCGGACAGCTGGAAAAGGACGGACTCCAGGCCGAGGTCCTCGAGCCGGCCGGCCACTTCGTTGAGGCTGGCGCGCCGGTCCCCCACCACCAGGACTGTCTTGCCTTCGTCCACCAAGGCGCCGACGGCGTTGATCGCCGTCTGGGTCTGGCCGGTTCCGGGCGGGCTGCTGACCACCAGCGAGTCCCCTGCCCGGACGGCGTCAATCACGTACTGCTGGTCCTCGTCCGCATCCAGAAGGAGCAGCTCATCGGCGGGGTCGCGCTCGTCCACGCTCGGGAACCGTCCGAGTTTCAGCGCGGGCACCTCCAGGACTTCGCCCGATGCGGCCCGGGCCAGCGACGCCACGAGCGGGTTCTGCTGGTTGATCCAGGGGTCGTCCAGGTTGCCGGAGAGGTCCGCAAAGGTGGAGACGAGCAGGTTGTGCTCCACCTCCGCACCGTGGATCGGCTTGACCAGCGTGCTGAGCCGGTCCAGGACGGGCTGGGGGTCAAAGCGCGCGGTGCTGTAAGCCATCCGGGTGACGGCGTTGACGTCGAACACGATGCCGTGGATGGATTTCAGGTGCCGGATCAGGGCCGGATTGATGCGGGCCTGCTCCGTAAGCTGCAGCTCGTAGTCACCTTCGCCGGGGCGGATGGTGAGAGAGATGGCAGTCAGCATGACCGGCGCGGAGACCCGCTGCGGCTTACCGCCGACGGCGGACGTCCACACGACTGTTCCGGCCGAAAAGTAGCCGGCCTCGATGCCGCGGTCATTGGCGAGTTCGAAGATCTTGGACCGCAGGTTCCGGGAAGCCCGGGCAGCTACAACGTACTGCTGCTGGTCACGGATCAGCGTGGAAAGCCGGGTGCGGCGCCCTGCCATGAGCTGGGCAAGGCCGGACGGGTGCGCGTTCGTGAGGTCGATCGAGCCCTCGGGGGTTTTGGTGAAGCGCAGCATGGTGTCCGCCCCGGTAACGGGCTTAAGCCCGGACAGCCACTTCCTGAGCTCCTCCGAACCCTCGGAGTCGACCTGACCAACTGACACTACTGCCTTCTTTTCTGCGCTTGCACGTGACGCCTTGGACCATACGGGCATACTTTCGAGCGTAGCCGCAAACGGCCACGGGTGAGAGACCGCAACACTGGTACGGGCTAAGTTGCGGCGGATTTCGCAGCGCCGCCCGCATTGCACGGCAAAAACAACTGCCCGGAAAGCGGAGCGGCCGGCCTCCTTGCGGAGACCGGCCACTCAAAACGCTATTCCCACTCGATGGTTCCCGGCGGCTTGCTGGTCACGTCCAGCACCACGCGGTTGACGCCCTCAACCTCGTTGGTGATCCGGTTCGAGATCCGGGCCAGAAGGTCGTACGGAAGCCGTGACCAGTCGGCCGTCATGGCATCCTCGGAGGAGACCGGGCGCAGCACGATCGGGTGGCCGTAGGTCCGGCCGTCGCCCTGGACGCCGACGCTGCGGACGTCCGCCAGCAGCACCACGGGCATCTGCCAGACGTCGTTGTCGAGTCCGGCGGCGGTCAGCTCGGCCCGGGCGATGGCGTCAGCCTTGCGCAGGAGGTCCAGGCGTTCCTTGGTGACTTCTCCGACGATCCGGATTCCCAGGCCGGGGCCGGGGAACGGCTGGCGGCCGACGATTTCCTGGGGCAGGCCCAGCTGGGCTCCGACGGCGCGGACCTCGTCCTTGAACAGGGCCCGCAGCGGCTCGACGAGCTCGAACTGCAGGTCCTCAGGCAGGCCGCCCACGTTGTGGTGGCTCTTGATGTTCGCAGCGCCTTCGCCGCCGCCGGATTCGACGACGTCCGGGTACAGCGTGCCCTGGACCAGGAACTTGATTTTCTCGCCGTGCGCCGCGGCTTCGGCGATAATGGCCAGCTCCGCTTCCTCGAAGGCACGGATGAATTCGCGGCCGATGATCTTGCGCTTGGTTTCCGGATCGCTGACGCCCGCCAGTGCGGCCTGGAAGCGTTCCTGCTCATTGGCAACGTAGAGCTTCACGCCGGTTGCGGCGACGAAGTCCCGTTCAACCTGTTCCGCTTCGCCTTCGCGGAGCAGCCCGTGGTCCACGAACACACAGGTCAGCTGGTCGCCGACTGCGCGCTGGACGAGGGCGGCGGCCACGGCCGAGTCCACGCCGCCGGAGAGGCCGCAGATTACCCTGGCGTCGCCGATCTGCTTGCGGATCCGGTCAACCTGTTCTTCGAGGATGTTGCCCGTGGTCCAGTTGGGTTCCAGCTTGGCGCCCTTGAACAGGAAGTTTTCCAGGACCTGCTGGCCGTATGCCGAGTGCTTGACCTCCGGGTGCCACTGCACGCCATAGAGGCACTTTTCCTCGTTGGCGAACGCGGCCACCGGCGCGCCGGCGGTGGTTGCCAGGACCTCGAAGCCCTCGGGTGCTTCCTGGACGGAGTCGCCGTGGCTCATCCAGGTGTTCTGCAGTTCAGGCACGCCGGCCAGGATGGAGCGGGCCGCGCCCACTGCGGTAGCTTCGGTGGAACCGTACTCACGAAGTCCGGTCTGGGCCACCTTGCCGCCCAGCGCGTTGGCCATTGCCTGGAAGCCGTAGCAGATGCCGAAAACCGGGATGCCGGCTTCGAAGAGGTCCGCCCCCACCTTCGGGGCGCCGTCCGCGTACACGCTGGAGGGGCCGCCGGACAGGATGATGGCGGCGGGGTTCTTGGCCAGGAGCTGCTCGGTGCTGTAGGTATGCGGAACCACTTCCGAATACACGTTCGCTTCCCGGACGCGGCGGGCAATCAGCTGCGCGTACTGGGCACCGTAGTCAACAACCAGCACCGGCTTCTGGGAAGTTTGGGATGCAGTGGGAGTAGTCACCGTCCTAGACTACTTTGCACCGTTGCCCCGACGCATCTTGAGGGGGCCTGCTGTGACGCACGAAACTCCGGTGAGGGTGCTCAGGGGCTAGTACCGGCTGGCGGCCTGGGGGTTGGCTGCCAGTTCGGCTGCAACTTCGGCGTGGAACTTCTTCTCCACGATGAAGGAGAGGAACGGCACCACGCCGCCCAGTGCCAGCAGGATCATCTTGGCGAACGGCCAGCGCATCAGCGTCCAGAGGCGGAAATTCGACATCAGGTACACCACGTACATCCAGCCGTGGACAATGAGCACCGCGACGGACACGTTGAATCCCTTGAGCACACCCTTGGGCTCGGCCTCGGTAAATCCGAACCCGAACGGCTGACCCGTCAGGGCGTTGGTCCCGCCCGCGAACAGGTACTGGCCGAAGACGTAGCGCGCCACCAGCTCCGCGCAGAGCAGCAGCAGCATGGCGCCGGTGAGGTAGGCCATGACCTTGTAGAACTTCAGGGCCGAGCGAATCTGCGCTTCCGTTCCGCCGAAACGTCGCTTCTTCGCCGCTCCTGAGCCCGTCTGGTTCGACGGCTGCGGCTGGATGGCAGGCTTGGGTTCGATCATGGCTGTACCTTTTGTTGGGTCGGGTCCGGCTGGTTTGCTTCTGGCTGGGTCGTGTCTGGCTGGGGAGAGTCGTCCGGCGCGTGGCCGCCGCCGTCGTCCTCGTCGTCCTCGTCGTCCTCGTCGTCCTCCAGGCTGCGGTGGTAATCATCCTTGACCAGCCGCCACCAGATGAAGAGGGCGAACCCGGCGAAGACGATCCATTCCACCGAGTAGAAGAGATTCAGCCAGTTGACCTTGGCGGGCGGCGGCTGCGCGCCGATGCTCAGCGGCTGGAGGCCGCTGCCGGCGGCGGCAGCACCGACGTCGGACGTTCCGGAGAGCTCCGTGGTGGCCGACACGAACGCCGGGTAGCTGCTGACGTTCCAGATGTTGATGAGTTCGGCGACCGAGACGGCGGAAGCCTGTCCCGGCGCGGGGGCCTTGTTGGGAACCGGCGCCTCGGACGGCAGGAGCCGTCCGGTCAGCCGGATAGTGCCCGACGGCGGCTCGGCGGCTTCGGCGGGATCGGCGATCCATCCGCGCGCCACCGGAATCCAGGTTTGCGGCGAGGCGGCGGCACCCTTGAGTACGGGGGCATCCGTGACGGCGAACGCCGTCACCACCCAGTATCCCGTCTTGCCGTCCTTGAGCCGGCCCGGAACGAGGACCTGCTTGGAGCGGTCATAGGTGCCCGTGGCGGTCACCATCTGGTCGGCCACCGACCCCCGGAAGAATTCGCCGGGCTTCAAGGTCTCGGTGAGGCTTTTGACGTCCTCGGTAGTGGGGTTGACAGGCACCTCGGGCTGGCTGGACCGGCCGAACTGCCACTGGCTCAACAGCACGAAGACACCGGAAATGACGATCGCAAAGACGAGGCCTGCGATCCACCGGGGCTGGAGGGCTGTTTTCCACACCCCTTAACCGTACTTCGTCCCCGTGTAGAACAACGAAACGGCTGGTCCCTCAGTGGTCGAAGAACACCAGGCTTGAGTTGATCAGTTCCGCGATCACTTCGGCATCGTAGGCGCGGCGCAGCGATTCCCGGAAGGACTCTTTGGACAGCGACCTGGCCAGGGTGGCCAGCACCTCGAGGTGGTCCGAGAACGAGCTCGCCGGGGTGGCGATGAGCAGGACCACCGTGGCCGGGCCGTCCGAGGCCCCGAAGTCGAGGGCCCTGCCGTACTTGGTGATGCCGACGGCGATGGAGGTCCGGGAAACAAATTCACTGCGGGCGTGCGGCAGGCCCACTCCCCCGGGAAGCCCGGTGGCGAGCTGGTGTTCACGTGCGTTGACGTGCCCCAGGAAGCCCTCGAGGTCCGAGACGCGTCCGGCGGCGTACAGCGTCCGCGCCAACTGGGCTGCGGCGTCAGTCTTGTCAGCCGCGTCCAGCTCCAGAATCACCATCTCCGGTGTGGTGAGTTCTGCATCGTAACGGTCAAGTGGTTCCGCCAAGTGGTGTCCCTTCAGTGAGGCCCGGAGCCCCATTCCGCGGCGGTGTGTGATCTCAGCGCAACGGGACGATGTCTTCCACGCCCAGCCTGGCAGCGTCTGCGGATTCGTCGTCCGGCTGCTGCTGACTGAGCCGTTCGGCTTCCACCCGCGCAAGGTAATGCTTGATTTCGCTTTCCCGCTGCGCATCGCTCCAGCCAAGAATTTCTCCCATAAGCTTAGCGACTACCGGCGCGGCAGACACACCCCGGTCCCACGACTCGATGGAAATGCGGGTCCGGCGGGTCAGGACGTCGTTGACGTGCCGGGCACCTTCATGGGTCGCCGCGTACACGGCCTCGGCCTGGAGATAGTCGTCAGCTCCCGGCAGCGGCTCCGCGAGCTCGGGGTTGTCGTGGATGAGGCCCAGCACCTGGGACGCCATGGATCCGTAGCGGTTCAGCAGGTGCTCAACCCTCGCCACGTGCACGCCGGTTTCCTCTGCGGTGCGGTTGCGGCGGTTCCAGGCGGCCTTGAACCCGGTGGCGCCCAGCAGCGGCACGGATTCGGTGCAGCTCGGCGGGACACGTTCGTCCATGCTGCGGCTCGCTTCATCCACGGCGTCCTTGGCCATGACCCGGTACGTTGTCCACTTGCCTCCGGCCACCACCACCAGGCCCGGCACGGGATGGGCGACGATGTGTTCGCGGGACAGTTTGGCCGTGGAGTCGTTCTCGCCGGCCAGAAGGGGCCGCAGGCCGGCATATACGCCCTCCACGTCCTCCCGGGTGAGCGGACGCTTGAGGACCTTGTTCACGTGTTCCAGAAGGTAGTCGATGTCCTTGCTCGATGCCGCCGGGTGGGCCTTGTCCAGGTGCCAGTCGGTGTCCGTGGTCCCGATGATCCAGTGCCGTCCCCAGGGGATGACGAACAGGACGGACTTTTCGGTGCGCAGGATGAGGCCCACGGTCGACTGGAAGCGGTCCCGCGGCACCACCAGGTGGATGCCCTTGGAGGCACGGACCTTGAGCTGGCCGCGTTCGGTCACCATGGCCTGGGTCTCGTCCGTCCAGACGCCCGTGGCATTGATCACCTGCTTGGCCCGGATCTTGAAGGTGGAACCGTCCTCACGGTTGACCACCTTGGCGCCCACAACCCGCTCCCCCTCGCGGAGGAAGTCCACCACGGCCACCTGGTTGACGGCGTGGGCCCCGTAATAGGCGGCTGTGCGGATGAGGTTGGCCACGTACTTGGCGTCGTCAACCTGGCCGTCGTAGTAGCGGATGGAGCCCACGAAGGCGTCATCCTTCAGGCTTGGCGCCGCCCGCAGTGTGCCGCGGCGGCTCAGGTGCTTGTGGAAGGGGACGCCGCGCTTGTGGCCTCCGGAAATGGACATGGCGTCGTACAGCGCGATGCCCGCCCCGATGTAGGGGCGTTCCAGGAACGGCTTGGTCAGCGGATACAGGAACGGAACGGGACGTGCGAGGTGGGGTGCCAGCTCGGAGAGGAGCAGGCCGCGTTCCTGCAGCGCCTCCTTGACCAGACCGAAGTCCAGCATTTCGAGGTAGCGGAGGCCGCCGTGAATCAGTTTGGAGGAGCGCGACGACGTTCCGGCCGCCCAGTCGCTGGCCTCCACGATGCCCACGTTCAGGCCGCGGGTCACGGCGTCGAGGGCCGTGCCGGTCCCTACGATCCCGCCGCCGACGACGAGGATGTCGAGTTCCTTGCCTGGTTCGGTGGTGGCCTTGAGCGCGGCGAGCGATGCGTCCCGCGCCTCGGGGCCCAGCGCTCCCTTGCTCGCCTCTGCACCTTCAGCAAAACCGCTCATGACAGGCCTCCATCCTCGCTGACGTTGTAGTTCCTTAGACTACTTCCAACGTCCGTGGATGGGCAGGGTGCGGCGGGCCGATTGGGTCAGTTGCCGGCGTAGGGCGACACCACGACGTCGACGCGCTGGAATGCCTTCAGGTCCGAGTAGCCGGTGGTGGCCATCGAGCGCCGCAGCGCACCGACGAGGTTCGACGTGCCGTTGGTGTGGTGGCCCGGACCGAAGAGCACTTCCTCCAGCGGACCGACCGTGCCGACATTGACCCTGTCGCCGCGCGGAAGCTCCAGGTGGTGCGCCTCCTGGCCCCAGTGCCAGCCCTTGCCCGGCGCCTCTTCCGCCCGGGCCAGGGCGCTGCCCAGCATGACGGCGTCGGCTCCCATGGCGATGGCCTTGACGATGTCACCCGAGGCGCCCATGCCGCCGTCGGCAATCACATGCACGTAGCGTCCGCCGGACTCGTCCATGTAGTCGCGGCGCGCGGCGGCGACGTCGGAAATGGCCGACGCCATGGGCGAATGGATGCCCAGTGCCCGGCGGGTGGTGGTGGTGGCGCCGCCACCGAAGCCGACCAGCACGCCGGCCGCTCCCGTGCGCATCAGGTGCAGGGCCGGGGTGTAGCCAGCGGCACCGCCCACGATGACGGGGACGTCGAGTTCATAGATGAATTGCTTAAGGTTCAGCGGTTCGTGGTTTTTCGAAACGTGCTCCGCGGAGACCGTGGTTCCGCGGATCACGAAGATGTCGACCCCGGCGGCCAGAACGGTCTTGTAGTGCTCCTGGGTGCGCTGCGGAGTGAGGGAACCGGCCACGGTGACGCCCGCGGCACGGATTTCCGCGAGGCGGGAGGTGATCAGCTCCGGCTGGATGGGCGCCTGGTAGAGCTCCTGCATCCGGCGGGTGACGGCGGGGCTGTTGGTCTCGTCCTCAAGCGCGGCGATCTGGTCCAGTACCGCCTGTGGATCCTCATACCGGGTCCAGAGGCCCTCGAGGTCGAGGACGCCGAGGCCGCCGAGGCGCCCCAGCGCGATGGCGGTCGCGGGCGACATGGCGGAGTCCATCGGTGCCGCAATGACGGGCATGTCGAACTTGTAGGCATCGATCTGCCACGAGACGGAGACGTCCTTGGGGTCACGCGTACGACGGTTGGGGATGATCGCGATGTCATCCAGGGAGTAGGCACGACGCCCACGCTTGCCACGGCCAATCTCAATCTCGTAAGTCACGTGACCACTTTACTTGACCTTGCGGACTGCAACTGATGGCTGCCGCGAGAGGCAGGAGGAACTGACAGTCCACACTCTATTGACTGCTTTTGTCAATGGTTTACAGAACCTGAAAATAGACCTAAGTTAGCTCTCGGTTACCGGCTGATACGCCAGGTGGCCGCATTTCACTCCACCCAACTTCGGGCTACCCCTGTGCCCGATGCGAGAAAGCAGATCCAATGGGAAGTGCATCAACAGCCAGGACAACCCGCGTCCTGGCCCTATCGCTGTCGGCGGTCGTCGGCACCTTGGCCCTCGCCGCTTCGCCTGTCTCCGCCAACCCTGGAGCAGGCAGCAGCACCACATCCGCACGCAGCACCGTGGCTGTCCAGGAACCAGCCTCCGAAGAGGCCTACACAAGGTTCATCGTGGGCTTCACCAAGGACGCGGCCAACTCAACACCCAAGGGCCGCGCCAACGCCTGGGGCAAGGCTGCCCGGGATCAGGGCGTGTCCGTGAAAGAGTTGCGGACCCTTGCCACCGGCGGGACCCTGATCGGATCCGACAAGCCGCTCTCCGGCCAGGCCACCCAGGATTTCATGGCAGGGATCGCCGCGTCCGGGGCCGTGAACTCAGTGGAGCCCGACGCCCGCATGAGGGCGGCCCTGACACCGGACGACACGCGGTACAGCGAGCAATGGGACTTCACTGCCGCCAACGGCATGCGGATCCCGGGCGCGTGGGACGTTGCCACCGGAACCGGCGCGACCGTGGCCGTGATCGACACCGGAATCACCGCGCACCCGGACCTCGACGCCAACGTGCTTCCCGGCTATGACTTCGTCTCGGACGCCACGGCAGCGCGCGACGGCAACGGCCGGGATGCCAACGCCCAGGACCAGGGCGACTGGTACGCGGCAGGCGAATGCGGCCAGCCGGCCGCAGGGAATTCCTCCTGGCACGGCACGCACGTGGCCGGCACCGTCGCGGCCGTGACCGTGAATGCCACCGGAGTGGCCGGAGTGGCCCCCGGCGCCAAGGTGGTTCCGGTGCGGGTCCTGGCCAAGTGCGGCGGCTCCCTGTCAGACATCGCCGACGCCATCGTCTGGGCATCGGGCGGAGCCGTTGCAGGCATCCCCGCCAATGCCAACCCCGCCCAGGTCATCAACATGAGCCTCGGCGGCTCGGGCGCGTGCGGCAGCACGTACCAGGCGGCCATCGACTCCGCCGTCTCCCGCGGAACCACTGTGGTGGTCGCGGCAGGCAACAGCAACCAGGATGCGTCCGGTTTCCGGCCCGCCAACTGCGGCAATGTGGTGAGCGTCGCCGCGAGCAACCCCAGCGGCACGCTGTCCTACTACTCGAACTACGGGGCCACCGTGGACCTGACGGCCCCGGGCGGCGACACCCGGGTGGCTGGCGGGGGCATCCTCTCGACCATCAACACGGGCACCACCACGCCCGGCGCGGCAGGTTATGCCAATTACCAGGGCACCTCGATGGCCTCCCCGCACGTGGCCGGCCTGGCGGCATTGATGAAGTCCAAGACGGCCTCCCTCACTCCCGCACAGGTGGAATCAACACTGAAGCAAGGCACGCGGGCCATGCCCGGCGGCTGCACCACCGGCTGCGGCGCAGGGCTGTCCGACGCCACGAAAACCATGGGGCTCCTGGGCGTGACCCCGCCGCCGCCTTCGGGAAACCTGCTGCTGAACCCCGGCTTCGAGGAGGGAGCCGTTTCCTGGACCTCCGATTACGCCGATACGTTTGAAACCGGGTCCGGCGCCCGGACCGGGTCCCGCTTCGCCGGCCTCAACGGCTGGGGCCAGCCGACGTCCTACACGCTGGACCAGGCCTTCGCCGTGCCGTCTGCGGTATCCGGTGCATCGCTGTCCTTCTATCTGAAGGTGCTTTCCGACGAAACCACTCCCAACAAGGTTTACGACACGCTCAAGGTCCAGGTGATCAGCGGCGGCGTGACAACAACGCTGGCCACCTACTCCAACCTCAACAAGTCCTCCGGCTACGTGCAGAAGCAGCTAAACCTGACCGCCTACAAGGGGCAGAGCGTCACGCTGAGGTTCCTGGGGACGGAAGACTCATCGCTGCAAACCCTGTTCGCCATCGATGACACCGCGGTGACCACCTCGTAGGGGCGCGCCGTGCATCAGGTCCAATGATGCCGCCGGCTGCGCACTGCGCGGCCGGCGGTTTCCTGCTACTGGCTGGCTGCGAAGGCCTCAAATGCAGGAGCCGCGGTCAGACGCCTTCGTCCACGCTGAGCTGGGATTCGAACATCCTGAAGTAGCGGCCACGCAGGGCCACGAGCTCCTTGTGGGTGCCCTGTTCGACGACCCGTCCGTCCTCCAGCATGTACACGACGTCTGCCTTCTCGATCGTCGCGAGGCGGTGGCTGATGGCGATGATGGTGCTGCTCCGGTCGGCGAAAAGCCGGCTGAAGATCCGGTGCTCTGCAAGGGCATCAATGGCGGAGGTGGGCTCGTCCATCACCATGAAGGACGCGTTCCGGTAGAAGTTCCGGGCCATGGCCAGGCGCTGCCACTGACCGCCCGACAGTCCGCTGCCCTTGCGGCCGCGGGGGTCCTCCATCCAGTTGCTCACGTGGTTGTCCAGGCCGTTGGGCAGCTTGTTGATGAAGTCCAGCGCCTCGGCGTCCGCGGCGGCCGTGCGGATGCGGCCGTCGTCGCGCGGGGCGTCGACGTCGCCGAAGAAGATGTTTTCCGCGGCGGTGGCGAACTCGTATTTCAGGAATTCCTGGCTCAGCACCGCCAGGTGGCGGTGCCACGAGGTGACGTCGACGGCGGCGAGGTCCACGCCGTCGAGCATCACCTGCCCCGAGTCCGGCCGGTACAGCCCGGCGAGGATCCGGATCAGGGTGGACTTGCCGGCCCCGTTCTCCCCCACGATCGCGATGTGCTGGCCTTCCTGGATGGTCAGAGATATGCCCTTGATGACCTCCAGCTCGCTGCCCGTGTAGGTGAAGCGGATATCGCGCAGTTCAACCGTCTTCGGCGGCCCCAGGACGGGCGGCGAATGGTCGGAGTGCACCGGCAGCGCCATGAACAGTTCGTAGTCCTTGAGGTTGGCGAGGTCCTCGTCGATGGAACTCAGGGAGGAGACCAGGTTGTTGGCGGTGGACAGGGCACGGCTGACGATCTGCTGCACATAGAGGAACTGGCCCACCGGCTGGGCGCGCGCGATGATCTGGCCCACCACCCAGATCAGGGACACCACCTCCGCGCCATATTGCAGGGCGTCCGCGGCGAGCTGCTTGGGAATATAGCGCTTCTGGAACTCGAGCCGGCGCCGTTCGTCGGCGTCGCGGAGCCTCGAGCGGAGCCCCATAAGGTAGCCGACGATCCCGTACAGCCGCATCTCGGCGATGTGCTGCGGGCGGAGCAGGTTGGTCTCGATCATGCGGCGCTGGCGGCGTGAGTCCACCTGGGTGTTCCAGTGCGCAATCTGTTCGCGCGAGAGTTTGAACTGCAGGTAGACGCTGGGCACGATCGCCACCAGCACAATCACGGCGATCCACCAGCTCACGAGCAGGAGGGCGCCGATAGCCAGGATGACCGAGACCAGCTGCGTGAAGATGGCGGCAATCCGGTCCAGAACCCGGGCGTAGGAGTCGGAGAATCGCTTGGCGCGGTCGTAAAGGTCGACCGTTTCCTTGTCGTCGTAGCGCCAGAAATCGAGGGCGAGGAAGCGCTCATACATGAGGTCGCCGACGATGGCGCCCACCCTGAAGCTCATCAGCTGCTGGATGTAGCGGTCCACGCTGCTGAACCCGCCCCAGAAGAGGCCGAGGGCGGCCGTGATGATGACATAGACAACCGCCTGCTGGCCCGCGGCAGCGTCTCCGGCGTAGGCCGCCGCCAGCGCCGTGGTGGTGAGCGCGGCGAAGTACGTGGTGACGAGCGGCAGCAGCGCCGAGATCAGTGAGCCGGCCACCTTCATGACCACGGCCGCGGGCGAGGCCCGGAAACTGACCCTGAGCACCTGCGCCACGGCTCGGGCGTAGGGCCTCAGGGCGAGCCGCCGCCGGGGTTCCCTTTTCGGATTCAGCTCGACGGGGTGCCGTGGTTGGGACATGGATTCAGCCTAGTCCTGCATGGCGCCGCCGGTTGGGCCGGGGGCCTCCGCTGGTTGAGCTTGTCGAAATCCAGGTTTCGGCAAGCTCAACCAGCGGTACTGCCTAGCGTGAACCGTAGTTCGGCGCCTCGACCGTCATCTGGATGTCGTGCGGGTGCGATTCCTTGAGCCCGGCCGGGGTGATGCGGACGAACTTGCCTCGGGACTTCAGTTCGGCGATGGTCGGCGAGCCCACGTAGAACATGGTCTGGCGCAGGCCGCCCACCAACTGGTACGCGACGGAGGCCAGCGGCCCGCGGTAGGCCACGCGGCCTTCGATGCCTTCGGGGATGAGCTTGTCATCGCCGGAGACGTCGGCCTGGAAGTAGCGGTCCTTGGAGTACGAGGTGTTCTTGCCGCGGGACTGCATGGCGCCCAGCGAACCCATGCCGCGGTAGCTCTTGAACTGCTTGCCGTTGACGAAGATCAGCTCGCCCGGGGACTCGTCACAGCCTGCCAGCAGCGAGCCGAGCATGACGGTGTCAGCGCCGGCCACCAGCGCCTTGCCGATGTCGCCCGAGTACTGGAGGCCGCCGTCGGCGATCAGCGGAACGCCGGCCGGGATGGCCGCCTTGGCGGATTCGTAGATGGCGGTGATCTGGGGAACGCCCACACCGGCCACCACACGGGTGGTGCAGATCGATCCCGGGCCCACGCCCACCTTGATGCCGTCGGCGCCGGCGTCGATCAGGGCCTGCGCGCCATCGCGGGTGGCGGCCTGGCCGCCGATGATGTCCACGTGCGCCGCGACCGGATCGGACTTCAGGCGGCGGATCATGTCCAGCACGCCCTGCGAGTGCCCGTTGGCGGTGTCCACGAAGAGCGCGTCAACGCCGGCGTCCACGAGCTTCATGGCGCGTTCCCAGCCGTCACCGAAGAAACCGATGGCGGCGCCGACGCGCAGCCTGCCTTCGTCGTCCTTCGTGGCGAGCGGGTACTGCTCGGCCTTGGTGAAGTCCTTCGTGGTGATGAGGCCCTTGAGCCGGCCCTGCTCGTCCACGAGGGGCAGCTTCTCGATCTTGTTTGTGGCCAGCTTGTGCGAGGCCTCTTCGCGGCTGATGCCGACGTGCCCGGTGACCAGCGGCATCTTGGTCATGACGTCGCTGACGAGGCGCAGCGGGAAGTCCGCCTCCGGCACGAAGCGGGTGTCGCGGTTGGTCACGATGCCCAGGAGCCGGTTGCCTTCGTCGACGACGGGAAGTCCGGACACCCGGTACTGCGCACAGAGGTCGTCGAGTTCCTGCAGCGTGGCCTCGGGGCGGATGGTCAGCGGGTTGGTGATCATGCCGGATTCGCTGCGCTTGACGCGGTCCACCTGATCGGCCTGGTCATCGATGGAGAGGTTGCGGTGCACGACGCCCAGGCCGCCCTGCCGCGCCATGGCGATGGCCATGCGGGACTCGGTGACGGTGTCCATGGCGGCAGAGAGCAGCGGCGTCTGCACGGTGATCCGCTTGGAGATCCGGGAGGAGGTGTCGGCATCGGACGGGATGACGTCCGTGTGGCCGGGAAGCAGCAGGACGTCGTCGTACGTCAGGCCAACGAAGCCGAAGGGGTCGTGTTCGGGCTGGGTCATGAGTGCGCCTCTTACCTTGGTTATGGGTTCACGGGTAGGGGTTGCAACCGATGACCAGCCCGTCATTACGGGACTGGCCTGTGCAGAAGTGTTGAATAAATTCTAGAACCTCGGCGGCGATCCCCATATTCCGGAACCGCAATGTGAGCAATGGCACGCGGGGCCGAAGGGCGCCGTGGTCGCGTGGCCGCTATTTCCAGCCTGTGGTGGCGAGGAGCCGCTTTTCGAACATCGGGATCATCGACTGCACATACGTCTTGGTGAGGTGGTTGTCGTCCTTGTAGACGTACACGTTGCCCACCACCGCGGGGCAGATGCCGTCCGCGCAGATGAAGTCGCTCATGTCCATCAGGTGCAGGCCGTCCACCCTGCCCCGGTAGGCGTCCAGCGGCGATGAGTCCGCGAGGGACTCGCCCCGCGGCGCGTTGCATTCGGGTGCATCGGCGCCGTGCTTCTGGACGCACTCGGGCATGTTGATGCTGAAGCGCGGATTGTCCCGGATGCCCACGACGTCCATCCCTGCTTCTGTGAACGGCCTGATGCCGTCCAGGTAGCCGGGGACTTCGGTCTCGAAGGGGGCTTCTTTGTGCGTCAGGGACGCCACCGTGAACACGGCATCGGGCTTGTGCTCCATCACGTAGGCGGCGCTGGCTTTGTTGAAGGCGTTGCAGTCGGCGTCGCGCTCGGGCGATTCGGCGCCGAACCGGCAGTTGCCTTTCAGGAGCGTCACCACTTCCCAGCCGTGCTCCTTGGCGACGGGGCCGAGCGCCGCCATGTACTGCTGGGCGTGGGAGTCGCCGAGCACCACAATGCGCTTCTTCACTTTGTCCGGCCTGCTGTTCTGCAGGCATCCGCTGAGCAGCGGGTCGCTGGGAACGTTGCCGTCCGTGCACAGTCCGTCGATGTTCGCCCACTCGTTCTTCATGGCGGCAGGTGCCGGAATCACGGTGGCTTCGGGAGTCGGCTTGCCCGCATTTTCGGGAGCCAGCGCCGCCGCACCCGGCGTCAGCTCGCGCGGCTGCGCGGCTGCCGCCGCTTCGTCCGCGGTCAGGCGTGTCTGCCAGACGGCCACGGGACCGGCCAGCAGGGCACCGCAGGCAACAATCACGACGGCGGTACGCCAGGCCCGCAGCTGCGGCCAGTGCCATTCACGCAGCGGCTTTTCCACGAAGCGGGTGGTCAGCACGGCAAGCACCACCGCGGGGGCATGCCAACGAGCCCCGCCCAGCCGAGCACCACCCGGAAGGCCTTGCCGGGCTTCAGGTAGGGCAGTGACAGGGCCAGGAGGGATCCCAGCGCGAACTCCCAGAGGCGCGTCCGGGTATCAAAGTAGGCGTAGGCCTGGTTCGTGGCGGTCTGGTCGACCGAGAAGATGAGTGAGGCGATGAAGATGCCGCCGAAGGCGACTATCAGGACCAGCCGGTAGCTGACGTTCCGGCGGCGTTGCAGGATCCGCCACACCAGGGCGGCGCCGGCGAAGATGAGGGGCCACAGGATGAAGACCTGGCCCTGGATGGACAAGGACCAGAAATGCTGCAGCGGGCTGGCTCCGGCGTGGTCCTGGGCGTAGTAGTCCACGGCGGTTTCGGCCAGCAGCCAGTTCTGCCGGTAGAGCAGCGAAGCCCAGGCCTCATTGAGGACGTCGGGCCAGCGGCTCTGCGGGATCACCAGCCACGTGCCCGCAAGGACACCAAGGATCACCACAACCGCGGCGGGAATCAGCCGTTTGAAGAGGTGCAGCCAGTGGCTCAGCAGGCGGAGCGGCTTGCCGCTCTCCACTTTCCGGACGAACGACAGGGTCAGCAGGAACGCCGAAATCAGCAGGAAGATGTCCACGCCGCCGGAGACGCGGCCGAGCCACACATGGTAGGTGACCACCATGAGCACGGCGAGTGCGCGGAGGCCCTGGACCTCGGGGCGGTACCCCGCTTTGGCCTTTACCCGGGCAGCCCGCGGCTCCCGGTGTGAGGCATGATCCGGTTCCTGGTGCGGCGGGTCCATCGTTCTCGCTGCTGACACAACAACCTCTCCAAAACGGCGGCACAAAGCATCCATGTTACCGATTCGTGATCTTCCAGACCAATCGGCGGCTCCGCTGTCACTAGTCTTGCAGGAGGCGAAAGGAGTGCCCGGTGATCGTACAGATGCGCGTCTGCGTGCCGGCCGAGCTGTCCAAACTGGTGGCCGATTCCTGTCAGCAGCAGGCCGGCGTGGCCGAGGTGGCGCTGCACTCGGGCGCCTCCGTGCTGCCCAAGGGGGATGTCATCGTGGTGCAGATCGCCCGGGAGTCGGTGGAGGAGCTGATGGAGAAGCTCCGCGCCCTGGACATCGACGCTCGGGGTTCCGTTGCAGTGTCGATCCCGGAGTTTGTCCTGTCCGAGCGGGCGGACAAAGCCGAGGAATCCGCACCGGGGGAGGGTGCAGACTCGGTCATTTGGGACGAGGTTTCCCGCCAGACGGGTGAGGAATCCAGGCTCAGCTGGAGCTTCCTGGCGTTCCTCGTGCTGGCCACGCTGCTCGCGGCGATCGGCATCGTCACGGACTCCACCATCGCGATAGTCGGCGCCATGGCGGTTGGGCCGGAATTCGGACCGCTCGCCGCGTTGGCAGTCGCCGTCGTGCGGGGAAACTGGCGGCTCGGGCGCCGGGCGGCGCTTGCCCTCGGCGTCGGTTTCCCCGCCGCGATGCTCACCACCGCGCTGGTCACCTGGCTCTCGCTCCCCGCGGGCCTCTTCGCCCGGGACGTCCTGGACCGGGCTTCGTCGGCCGAGTTCATCTATCACCCCAGTCCGTTCTCCCTGATCGTGGCGGTGCTCGCCGGCGCTGCCGGAATGCTTTCGGTGATCAGCAGGCGTTCGGCTGCGCTGATTGGCGTCTTCATTTCCGTCACCACCGTGCCGGCGGCCGGCTTCGTCGCCGTGGCCCTCGTCCTGGGTGAGTTCAACAAGGCCGCCGGATCGGCCCTGCAGCTGCTGGTGAACCTCGGCGGCATTGTGGCGGCCGCCGTCGCCGTCCTGTACTTCTACCGCCTGGTGGCCAAGCGGCTGCCCGACGGCACCGCGTCACGGCTGCGGCGGCAGGCACTCCGCGCCCAGCGCTGAAGGGCAACAAAAAGGAGGCCGGCCCAGCAACAGCTGGACCGGCCCCCTTTCCGACGCCTTGAGTGAAGCTACAACCTAGTGGCTGTGGCCTGCGTGCTCTTGTTCGTCGGCAGGCTTCTCCACCACGAGGGTCTCGGTGGTGAGGACCAGCGCGGCGATGGAGGCCGCGTTGCGAAGGGCCGCCCGGGTGACCTTGACGGGGTCAATGACGCCCGCAGCGATCAGGTCAACGTACTCGCCGGTCTTGGCGTTGAAGCCGCCGTTGGTGTCCTGCTCGGCTACCTTGGCAGCAACCACGTAGCCGTCGAAGCCGGCGTTCTGGGCAATCCAGCGCAGCGGCTGGACCAGTGCGCGGCGGACGATGCCCACAGCAGCCGCTGCGTCACCTTCGAGCGCGGTGACGGCGGGATCCTCGTCCAGTGCCTTCAGGGCGTGGATGAGGGCGGAACCGCCACCGGCAACGATGCCTTCTTCGAGGGCAGCGCGGGTGGAGGACACTGCATCTTCGATGCGGTGCTTCTTTTCCTTCAGCTCAACCTCGGTGGCTGCGCCGACCTTGATCACGCCGATGCCGCCGGCAAGCTTGGCCAGGCGTTCCTGAAGCTTTTCCTTGTCCCAGTCGGAGTCGGTGCGCGTCAGCTCGGCGCGCAGTTGGGCGACGCGTGCCGCGACGTCCTCTGCCGAGCCGGCACCGTCAACGATGGTGGTGCTGTCCTTGGTGACCGTGATGCGGCGGGCAGTGCCCAGCACCTCAAGGCCAACGGAATCCAGGCTCAGGCCCAGCTCCGGGGAAACAACCTGCGCACCCGTCAGGGTGGCGATGTCCTGCAGCATGGCCTTGCGGCGGTCACCGAAGCCCGGAGCCTTGACGGCAACGACGTTCAGCGTGCCGCGGATGCGGTTGACGATCAGCGTGGAGAGCGCCTCGCCGTCGACGTCCTCGGCAATGATGAACAGCGGCTTGGAGCTCTGCAGGGCCTTCTCCAGCAGCGGCAGGAATTCCTGCACGGAGGAGATCTTGCCCTGGTTGATCAGGATGAGGGCGTCCTCGAGGACTGCTTCCTGGCGTTCCGCGTCGGTGACGAAGTACGGGGACAGGTAGCCCTTGTCGAACTGCATGCCCTCGGTGAGGACCAGTTCGGTCTGCGTGGTGGAGGATTCCTCGATGGTGATCACACCATCCTTGCCGACCTTGCCGAATGCCTCGGCCAGGAGCTCGCCGATTTCGTCGCTCTGTGCCGAAATGGCAGCGACGTTGGCAACCTGGGTGCCTTCGACCGGGCGGGCGTTCTCGAGCAGGCGGGCAGCAACGGCTTCCACGGAAACCTCGATGCCGCGCTTGATCTGGCCCGGGGCGGCGCCGGCAGCAACGTTGCGCAGTCCTTCCTTGACCAGGGCCTGTGCGAGCACGGTGGCGGTGGTGGTGCCGTCGCCGGCGACGTCGTTCGTCTTGGTGGCTACTTCCTTGGCCAGCTGGGCACCAAGGTTCTCGTACGGGTCATCCAGCTCGACTTCCCGGGCGATGGTCACGCCATCGTTGGTGATCGTGGGGGCGCCCCACTTCTTGTCCAGCACGACGTTGCGGCCGCGCGGGCCGAGCGTCACCTTGACGGTGTTGGCGAGCTTGTCGATGCCGGCTTCAAGAGACCGGCGGGCAGCGTCGTTAAACGCAAGCTGCTTTGCCATGGTTATGTCCTTTCAAGACAGAAACCCCGCGCAGCTAATCTGTCAGACGTGAATCAGACGGATCGGCTGCGCGGGGGTCCAAGAGTTACTTTACGACGATCGCCAGAACGTCGCGGGCAGACAGCACGAGGTACTCGGTGCCACCGGTCTTGACTTCGGTTCCGCCGTACTTGGAGTAGATAACGACGTCGCCGATGGCTACGTCGATCGGAACGCGGTTGCCGTTGTCATCGAAGCGGCCGGGGCCTACTGCAACAACTTCGCCTTCCTGCGGCTTCTCCTGCGCGGAGTCCGGGATGACCAGGCCGGAAGCCGTGGTCTGCTCGGCTTCGAGCGGGCGGACAACAATACGATCCTCAAGAGGCTTAATAGAGACCGACACTCGGACCTCTCCTTTTCGTCAGCAAATTCATGGACAGTAAAACTGTGCCAAGGCGGCAGACCGTCGTCGCGGTGCCGGCAGCAGCCAGGCTGGCAGTTTTTCGTGTGTTAGCACCCGCCTAGGGAGAGTGCTAATGATGACTCTATGTAAGTGGTTAGCACTCGGTCAAGGTGAGTGCCAGAATTTCGTCTCCGGTGAACAGCCGGCGGGGTGCTCTCAGCGTCCGCCCGGCAGCCGTCAGCGGCCGGCGAGGTCGTCGAACCCTAGGTCCTCGCCGTCGTCGTCATCGGCATCAGGCGCGTTTTTCCGCTGGAGGAACAGCACGATGGCGGCGGCAGCAGCCGTCAGCGCGGAGACAACCAGGAACACCACGCCGCCGATGCGGGCGCCGGAGTACAGTTCCCGGATCTGGCGGGCTTCATCGGTGGCGTCACTGATGTCCTTGCCGCCCACCGAATAGACGGTGGCGTTGAAGGAGTCCAGGAGGAAGATGATCACCAGCAGGACGATGCAGACGACGGCGGCAACAGCGCCGGCGATCAGGGCCGGACGCGCGTACCGGACCACTCGCGCGTGCCGGACCAGATCCGTGCGGCTGCGGTTGGGCTGGTCAGGACTGGGCGTTGCGCTGGATTCCATTCAGACCACCCTATCGGCAACAGCACCGGCGGGCCCCTCCACTAGGCTTGACTGCATGTCTGAAGCACCGCAGGACCAGATCGCCCACCTCCTCACCGAGGAAGGATGGGAGCTCCTGGCGTCGCTGGGACCGTACCGGGAGGACCAGTCCTTCGCGCTCAACTCCAGCCTCCGCAAGGCGGGGCACTCCCCCGAGCTCGTGTCCGCAGTGCTGACCCAGTCCCGGCTGCGCACCAAAGCTGAGGCCAAGTTCGGCGAGTTCGCCCGGCAGATGCTGTTCACCCAGGCGGGCCTTGAGCAGGCCACGCGGCTCACCGTCGCAGCCAGGCACGCCCAGCGCTTCGCGGAGGCGGGCGTCCGGCACGTGGCCGACCTTGGCTGCGGCCTCGGCGCGGATTCCATGGCACTGGCATCCCTCGACATTGCGGTGACGGCCGTGGAGGTCGACGAGACCACCGCCGCCTGCGCCACCATCAACCTCATCCCCTTCCCGCACGCCACCGTGGTGCACTCGGACGCGACCGCGGTGCCGCTCGGCGACGAGGACGGCGTCTGGCTGGATCCCGCCCGGCGGACCACGTCCACCTCCGGAACCACCAGGATCTGGGACCCGGAGGCCTTTTCGCCTCCGTTCTCCTTCGCGGAGTCGCTCGCCGCCTCCGGGCGCGCCGTCGGCGTCAAGATGGGGCCCGGCATGCCGCACGACTCCGTCCCCCAGGGCTGCGAAGCGCAGTGGGTTTCGGTGGGCGGCGACGTCACCGAAGTGGCCCTCTGGTTCAACGCCGTGGCGCGCCCGGGCATCCGGCGGGCAGCGCTCGTCATCGGGCCGCAGGGAGCAGCGGAGCTCACCAGCAGGGAAGGGTTCGACGGCGGACCGGTAGCCCCCGTGGGCCCGGTGGAGGGCTACCTGTACGAACCGGACGGCGCCGTGATCCGGGCCGGCCTCGTGGCCGACCTCGCCCTCGAGCTGGGCGGCCACCTGGTTGACGAGCACATCGCCTACATCTGCGGCCCGAACCTCGTGGACACCCCCTTCGCCCGGGCGTACAGGGTCAGCGAGGTCATGCCGTACAACGTGAAGGCGCTCAAGGCCTGGGTCAAGCAGCACGGCATCGGGGTGCTGGACATCAAGAAGCGGGGCACGTCCGTCACCCCCGAGGAGCTGCGGAAGCAGCTGCTGCCCGGCGGAAAGTCCGGGAAAAGCGCCGGAAAGCAGACAGCCACCCTGGTCCTCACCCGGATCGGGGAGGAGAGGGTGGCCGTCTCGGTTGAGCCGCTGTAGCCGGCCGCACCGCTGAGTTGACTACTGCACGGCTGCTAAGCGGCTACTGCGCGCGGACGAAGGCTTCGGCGTCGCGCACCTGCTGGTCGGTGGGGCGGATGCCGGTGTACAGCACAAACTGCTCCAGCGCCTGGATGGTGGCGACCTCCGCGCCCGTAATAACCTTCTTTCCGGCTGCCCGTGCCGCCTTGATGAGCGGCGTCTCGGGAGGCAGGGCCACGACGTCGAACACCACGTTGGCCGCGTCGACGGCCTCTGCCGGGAACGACAGTGATTCAGCGTCCGGCCCGCCGGCCATGCCGACCGGCGTGACGTTGATGATCAGGTCCGCCGTTGCGTCCGGCCCGGAGCCAAGATCGGCGCGCCAGGCGAAACCGTAGAGGTCGGCGAGCGCGCGTCCGGCGGCCTCGTTCCGGGCGATGATGGTGACGTCCTTGAAGCCCGCATCGCGCAGCGCCGCCGCCGTGGCCTTGGCCATTCCGCCGGCACCCTTGAGCAGCACGGAGTAGTCCGTCGGAACGGTGTTGCGTTCGAGCAGCTGCTCAATCGCCGTGTAGTCGGTGTTGTACGCAGTCAGCCGGCCGGCGTCGTTGACGATGGTGTTGACCGAATCGATCGCCTTGGCCGACGGGTCCATGACGTCCACGAGGGCAATCACGTCTTCCTTGTACGGCATGGACACGGCGCAGCCCCGGATCCCCAGGCCGCGGACCCCGGCGATCGCCTGGGCCAGGTCTGTGGGCGCAAAGGCCTTGTAGATCCAGTTCAGGCCAAGCTGGTCGTAAAGGTAGTTGTGGAAGCGCGTCCCGTTGTTGCTCGGCCGGGCCGAGAGGGAGATGCACAGGGTCATGTCTTTATTCAGAATCGGCACTCCTCCATTAAACGGCTGTGCCGCGGTGCGGCCATCCCGGCGGGCCGTGCGGTGGCGGATTCGTACTTTTGTGACACGGGCGTCAGCGGCAGCCGGAACCCGGGCGGTAGGGTCCGACGGCGGCCGGCAGCTTCCCGGTGGCTGCGGCCTTGCCTGCCAGGACCGCCAGGAGCGCCTTGAACGCACCGGGCGTCCGTCCGTACAGTGCGATCTTGGTGGGCGCGGCGGAACCGGCCAGCGGCCAGGGCGCATCCAGCGCCACGGCAATGTCGCCGCCCGCGGGAGAACCGCCGTATCCGATGAGGCTGACCAGCGGCCCCGCCCCCAGCGTGACCCCCTGGGCCGTGGCGGCGGCGGCAAAGCGGGCCCGGTCCCCCGCCGTGCCGCCGGCCACCCGGACGCGGCCCGCCAGGTGCGGACCCCTGCACCGCCCGGCCAGAACCGTGACGGCGCGGGCGGAGACGTTGGCGGACACGGCCTCGCCGCTGCCGGGCGCCGCGGGAGCGTGTTGCGGCTTCGTGCGCCCCTGCCAGATCATCATCGTGACCACACGCCGGGCGGCGTCATCCAGGCGTGGCAGCGGAAGCGTTCCCGCTCCAACGGCGTTGACGATGGCCGAGTGGGCCGCGTTGACGTCCACGGGCATCAGCAGCAGGTCAGCACCGGCTGCCAGCGCGGCCGGCGCGGCGGAGTCGTGCGGGTACCTGCGGTTCACGGCGCCCATGTTCAGGGCGTCCGTGACGGCCACTCCCTTGAACCCCATGCCCCGCAGGGCTGCGTAGGTGGCCTTCGAGATCGACGCCGGCACGCCCGGTTCCAGGGCCGGAACGGCGATGTGTCCGGTCATGATCATCGGGGACCCCGCGGCCACGGCCGCCTGGAAGGGCTTCCAGTCCCTGGCCTTCAGCTGGGCCACCGTGGCCTTCTGGACCGGCATGTCCTTGTGGGAATCGGCCGTCACGGAGCCGTGCCCCGGAAAGTGTTTGGCGACGGGCAGCACACCGGCCGCCAGCATGCCCTTGGAGAAGCCGACGCTCAGGGTTCCCGCCGCGCGGGGGTCCGCGGACATGGACCGGGCCCCGATGGTGGGGTCAGCGGGACCGATCGTGGCATCGGCGTCGGGAGCGAAGTCCGCCGTGAAGCCCAGGGCCGCGAGTTCCGCCGCCAGCCCGGTGCCGGCCTGGGTTGCCAGCGGAACGCTTCCGGCCGCGCCGTAGCTCATGGGGGACGGCCAGCCGGTGAGCGGAGCACCCACCCGGGACACCACTCCCCCTTCCTGGTCCACGCCTATCAGGCCGGGCCAGGTGCGTCCGCCGGACCGCGACGCCGCGTCCAGCCGCCGGGTCACGGCGGCCAGCGCCGGCACGTCGACCCGCCCGTCGGGAGCCCCCGCCACGTTCTCGCCCATGATCATCGATCCGGCGAGGTGAAGCCGCTCCACCGTGGCGGCCTGGGTCCGGGGGTCGAGGCCGGCATAGGACGGCAGGAGCACCTGCCCGGCCTTCTGGGCCAGCGTCATGCCGGCGACGGCGGCGCTTGCCGCATCGAGGTCCCGCTGCTGCGGCCCCCAGCCCAGCGGCGCCGTTCCGCGTTCCCGGTCCGCGGTCTTCGGTGCGGTGGAAGCGGGGGCCGGCGCGGCCGTCGTCGGGGATCCGCCCTGGCCGCGAGAAGCAGGGGTCTCCGGAGCAGCCGCCCCCGACGGCGGTGACGGCGGCGGGGCCGTGCAGGACGCCAGGGCGAGCAGCGCCGCGAGGGCCGCCGCCGTCCCGGCAGGCCTGCAGCGGGCGGGCCGGTCTTTGGTGTGGTGGGGGAAGCTGGTCTTGTGAAAACTGTCACGCGCGCTCTGTAACCAAGCCATCATCTCGATGCTACCCCTGCACTAGACTTGAAAGACCGTTCCCCTGCCAGCCGTTCTGCCAGAAACGGCCATCACGGGACAGCAAAACAGCGAGAGGAACACATGAAGATTGATTTCGCTTCATCCAGGCAATCAACTCTTGGTGTGGAATGGGAACTCGCACTGGTTGATGCGCAGAGCGGCGAGCTGGCCTCCGTGGCGAACGAGGTCCTGCGCGGGGTTGCCGCCAACCACCCCGAGCTGAACGAGGACGACGAACACCCGCACATCAAGCAGGAGCTGCTCCTGAACACCGTGGAGCTGGTCACCGGAATCTGCGAGACCGCCGCGGAAGCCAAGGAGGACCTCAACCGGTCCCTTGCCGCCGTCCGCGAAGTCACCGATCCCATGGGAGTGGAAGTATTCTCGGCCGGCAGCCACCCGTTCAGCCCTCCGCAGCTGCAGCCCGTGACGGACAAGGAACGCTACGCCAAGCTGATCGACCGCACGCAGTGGTGGGGCCGGCAAATGGTCATCTACGGCGTGCACGTGCACGTGGGGCTCGACCGGCGCGAGAAGGTCCTGCCCGTGCTGGATGGCCTGGTCAACTACTTCCCGCACTTCCAGTCACTGTCCGCCTCCAGCCCGTTCTGGGGCGGTGAAGACACTGGCTATGCATCCCACCGCGCGCTGATGTTCCAGCAGCTTCCGACCGCCGGACTACCGTTCCAATTCCGTTCGTGGGAAGAATATGAGTCCTACGTCCAGGACATGTTCACCACGGGCGTGATCGATACTCTCTCCGAAATCCGCTGGGACATCCGGCCGGTGCCGAACCTCGGAACCATCGAAATGCGCATCTGCGACGGCCTGGCCACGCTTGAAGAGGTGGGCGCCGTTGCCGCCCTGACGCAGTGCCTGGTGCACGAGTTCTCGACCACCCTGGACAACGGCGGAACCATTCCCACCATGCCGCCGTGGCACGTCCAGGAAAACAAGTGGCGCGCTGCCCGGTACGGCATGGACGCGATCATCATCTTGGACGCCCAGGGCAAAGAGCGGCTGGTCACCGATCACCTGCTGGAGACCCTGGACCGGCTCGAGCCCATCGCTGCCAAGCTGGGCTGCCCCGATGAGCTGGCCGACGTCGAAAAGATCATCAGCCGCGGAGCCGGCTACCAGCGCCAGCGGCGCGTGGCCGCGGAAAACGGCGGAAACCTCCAGGCCGTGGTGCTGGACCTGGTCAAGCAGATGCGGAACGGGCCCACGGCCTAAGCGCGTCCCGCCGGGTAGTGGGCCTCGCCGGGCTGCGGTAGTCCCTGCTGGCTGCTGCGGGGCCTTCGGCCGCTCAGACGGCTGCCGTCTGGGCAGCCTTCGGTGCCGGCGCCGACACCGTGGTGACGGGCATGGACGAGTCCGGGGCGAAGCCGATGCCGCTGGGCGCTATGCCCGCCATGACCAGCTGGGCGCCCAGGGCGGCCACCATGGCCCCGTTGTCCGTGCAGAGGTCCAGCGGAGGCACATGCAGCCTGATCCCGGCGGCGGAGCAGCGCTGTTCGGTGAGCTGGCGGAGGCGCGAGTTTGCCGCCACTCCGCCGCCCAGCAGCACATTGGTGATGCCGTGCTCCCGGCAGGCGAGCACCGCCTTCGACGTGATGACGTCCACCACGGCTTCCTGGAACGCTGCCGCGATGTCCGCCACCGGAACGGCCTCCCCCTTGGCCTCGAACTGCTCCACGCAGCGGGCCACGGCGGTTTTCAGCCCGCTGAAGGACCAGTCGTAGCGGTGCCGCCCGGGTTCCTCGGCGGTGCCCATGTACTTGGGCTGCGTCAGGCCCCGGGGAAAGCGGATGGCCTTGGCGTTTCCCTCACGGGCCAGCCGGTCGATGGCGGGGCCACCGGGATAGCCCAGGCCCAGGATCCTCGCCACTTTGTCGTAGGCCTCCCCGGCGGCGTCGTCGATCGTGGAGCCCAGCAGCTCGACGTCGTCGGTGATGCTGCGGATCCGCAGGATCTCCGTGTGGCCGCCGGAAACCAGCAGGGCGCCCAGGTTCTCCGGGAGCGCCGGGCCGTTTCCGGCGTCCCCGGCACCGCCCGGACGTGAGTCCAGGAGGCCGACGCCCACATGGGCCACGAGGTGGTTGATCGCATACAGGGGCTTGCCGGTCGCGACGGCCAGGGCCTTCGCCGCGCACACTCCCACCATCAGGGCACCGGCGAGCCCGGGGCCCGCGGTGACGGCGATGGCGTCGATGTCATCCAGTGTCACGTCCGCTTCGGCGAGCGCTGCCCGGAGGGTGGGCACGAAGGCATCCAGGTGCGCCCGTGAGGCGATCTCCGGAATGACGCCGCCGAACCTGACGTGCTCGTCCATCGAGGAGGACACGGTGTTGGTGAGCAGCTCGGTTCCGCGGACAATGCCCACGCCGGTTTCGTCGCACGAGGACTCGATGCCGAGCACGAGCGGCTGCGAACGGTTCATTGCTGGTCTGCCTTCGTCGGGGTGGTCTCGCCGGAACGGCGCGGGTCGTCCTGCTGGGCAGCCTCCTGCTGGACAGCGTCCTGGTGTTCTTCCGCTGCGTGGATGACGTCCCCGTGCACGGCGAGGACGTCTTCCAGCTGCAGCCTCATGATCAGGGCGTCTACGCCGTCACGGTAGTACTTGCGCCGCACGTGGATCTGCTCGAAGCCGAACCGCCGGTACAGCTGCTGGGCGCGGGGGTTGTCGGCCCGGACCTCGAGCAGCACGTCCGCGGCACCGCGCCGCCGCCCCTCGTTGATCAGTTCCGTCAGCAGGGCCGAGCCGATGCCCCTGCCCTCGTACTCCGGCACGACGGCGATCGTCTGGACGTCCGCGATCGGCTCGACGCACATCAGGCCGGCGTAGCCGACAATCCCGTCCGGAGCCTCGGCGATCAGGTACCGGCGGGTTTCGGGCTGGGCCAGCTCATCAACGAACATGTGCAGCGGCCAGGCGTCGACGGGAAAGAGGCGGACTTCCAGCTCGTGGACGGCGGGAATGTCAGCCGGCAGCATGTCGCGGACCGTCACCCCGGCGCCGGCGGGGGCCTTCTCGGTGCGGTCAGATTTTCCGGGCAGGCCGGGATTTCCGGGCAGGCCGCTCACAGGGCCCGCTTCCGGGGGCCGGGGACCTGGGCGTCGGACTCGCGGAGGTACAGCGGCGTGGAGTCCAGGAGCGTCTCCCCCGCCGCCAGCCGGGCCAGCGCGAACTGCCCCAGGTACAGCGCGTCCGGATGCTCCTCGCTGAAGTCCGGATCCGCACGCAGCACGTCCGAATACAGCCCGGCGCCGGCTCCGTAGGCCGGGAGGTCGGGAAGATCCGCGGCGAAGCCCACATGCGGCCCGTCCACCAGCTCGGGAAGCTGGCCGGCGGTGAGCGTGTACCGGGCCCAGTACACCTCCTTGCGCCTGGCATCCGTGGCGACGAGGAATTCGGCCGGCGCCTCGGTGGATTCGGCCACTTCGAGGGCGACGGCATCCAGGCTCATGAGCCCGTGCAGCGGCTTGTTCCAGACATGGGCCAGCGTGCGTGCGGTCGCAATCCCGGACCGGAGGCCGGTGAAGGGGCCCGGGCCCACGCCGACGACGATCGCGTCGATGTCGGCGCCGGTCACGCCGGCTTCGGCGAGCAGTTTCTCGATTCCCGGGGCGAGCACCTCGGCATGCGTCCGCGTGTCCTCGGTGGAAAAGCTGCCCACAACGCCTTCCATGGCGTCGTCGGACATCAGCGCGGCGCTGGCCACGGCGGAGGTGTCGATGGCAAGAATGAGCATCAGGGTGTCCCTTCGAAGGCCTGCGTGAGCACGGGCTGGTCCGCCCAGCGGGGCCCGAAGCCGCGGATGATGATGGTGCGGGGCTCGTCGTCGTCCTCCGCGTCGAAGTCCAGGACCGTCTCCGCATCCGGTGCCGCGCCCGGTCCGGCGCCGCCGTCGGCCGGGTGGGCTGATGCCGCGACGCCGGCGGAGGGGGCCGGTGCGCCGCCGATGGAGCGGTGCAGCTCCACCTCGAGCCGGCTCTCGCTCAGGTGTTCCACCCGGTCGCGTCCCCACTCCACCACGGTGACCGCGGAGTCCAGCGTGTTTTCCAGGTCGATGTCGTCAATTTCCGACGCCGATCCCAGCCGGTAGGCGTCAACGTGCACCAAGTCGGGGCCGCCCGGGCGGGGCCCGTCGGGGAGGTTCGGATGGATGCGCACCAGCACGAACGTGGGCGAGATGATCCCCTCGCGCACGCCCAGGCCCTCGCCGAGCCCCTGCGTGAACGTCGTCTTGCCCGCGCCCAGTTCACCGGTGAGGACCAGCAGGTCCCCCGCGCGAAGCACCTCCGCGAGCGCCGCGCCGAACGCGTGGGTCTGCTCCGCCGCCGTGACCTTCAGGGTCTGGACCCACAGGGGTGCCGTGCCGGCCGCCGGAAGGTTCACGGCGCGGGCGATTCGTTGACCGGCGATTCGCTGACCGGCGTTTCGTTCATGTACGTCCGCGGCACGCGCGGGCTGATGCGGGTCACGATTTCGTAGTTGTTGGTGCCTGCGGCGCGGGCCCAGTCGTCAGCGGTGGGGCCGCCGTCGGTGCCGTCGCCGAAGAGCTGTGCCTCGGCTCCCAGGAGGCTGTGGCCGCCCGTGGAGACGTGCCGGGGGCCGAGGTCGATCACCATCTGGTCCATGGCGATCCTGCCCACCACCGGGTAGGTCACGCCTTCCACGCGGACGGGGCCGCCGGTGGCCACCCGGGGGACGCCGTCGGCGTAGCCCAGCGGGATGAGTCCGAGCGTGCTGGCGCCGGAGGTGCGGTAGTTGAAGCCGTACGAGACGCCCTGGCCGGCAGGCACGTCCTTGCAGTGGGACACCACCGTGCGGAGGGTCATGGCGGGGCGAAGGCACAGTTCAGCGGAGGTCTGGCCCTCGAACGGCGAGAGCCCGTAGATGCCGAGCCCCACCCTGACCAGGTCGAAGTGCGTGTCCGGCCGGGACAGCGTGGCCGGAGTGTTGGCCAGGTGCCGGACTTCCGGGTCCACGCCGGCGTCCTCGGCGATGGCGAGGACTTCGCGGAACGCCGCGAGCTGATCGTCAGTTTCCGGGCGCTCGGGCTCGTCGGCGACGGCGAGGTGCGAGAAGATGCCCACCACGCGCAGCAGTCCCTCATCCTGGTACTCCATGGCCTCGCCAACCAGGCGGTCCCAGGTTTCCACCGTGGCGCCGTTCCGCCCAAGGCCGGTGTCCACCTTCAGGTGGACGCGGGCCGGCCGCTCCTGTTCGCGGGCGGCAGCCACGATCCGTTCCAGCTCCCAGCCGGAACACCCGATGTCGACGCCGGCAGCCACCGCCGCGCCGAAGTTGCTTTCCGCCGTGTGCAGCCACGCGAGCAGAGGGGCCTCAATGCCGGCGGCTCGGAGCGCCAGCGCTTCGGAAATGTGCGCCACGCCCAGCCAGCCGGCTCCCGCCTCGAGGGCGGCGCGCGCCACCGGCACCGCGCCGTGACCGTAGGCGTCCGCCTTCACTACCGCCATGACCTGTGCCGGCGAAGCGGCGGCGGCAAGGCGGCGGACGTTGTGGCGGATGGCCTCGAGGTCGATGACGGCGGACCGTTCATACGACGGCGGCCGGACGGCGCCTGATGCAGGCGGGAGGTCTCCTGTTGCTGCTGGATAAGTCACTCTACTGATTCTAATGCTGGCGTTGCGGGCCGGATAATTGACGGGAAACGGCGGTGTTCCCGGGCCGTTCCGGCGCCCGGCCCAAGGGGCCGTCCGGGGGCGCGTCCCGGGCCAGGCAGGGGGTCAGGCGTCCGAAAGGTGCGCGATGGTGGCCGCCGCCCGGCGCTGGGCTTCCGGCGGCACGTCCCGGACGATGTCGGCGAGGAACGCGTAGCGGCGCAGCCATTGGCTTCCGCGGCGTTCAGGACGGGCGTTGGCGCGTTTCCACCAGTCGGCGATGTCGCCCCAGCCCGGCGCCGCGAGGGATCCGCCCACTTCCTGCACGGCCAGCGCGGCGCAGAGGTTGGCGAACCGCAGCCGGTCTCCGAGCGGCCACCCCGCCAGGCAGCCGACCACGAACGCCGCCCCGAAGCAGTCCCCGGCTCCGGTGGGATCGTAGGCCGCCACCGGCAACGACGGCACCCATTCCTCCTCGCCCGTTTCGGAGTCCACGGCCATGGACCCCTGCGGCCCCAGCGTCACCACCGCTACGGGCACGCGGTCCGCCAGCGAATACAGCGCCGCCCACGGATCGTTCTTGCCGGTGAAGGCCATGGCCTCGCGCTGGTTGGGCATGAAGGCATGGAAGTACTGCAGGTTCTCCAGCCGCGCCTGCGACCATTCGCCGCTGGGGTCCCAGCCGACGTCGCCGAACAGCTTCACGCCCTCGCCGTGGGCCGAAAGTGCCCACGGTTCAAGCTCATGGTCCAGCTCCGCCACTGCGGCCAGCGCGGGCGGCGGACGGCCGATCAGATCGGACGACGACACCGGCGCGGGATGCCCGTGGGTCACCATGGAGCGGTCGTGGTTCACGCTGAGCGACACCGTCACCGGCGAATGCCACCCCGGAACGCGCTGGGACAGGGACAGGTCCACGTGCTCCTGGCCGGCGAGGATCTTCCAGTTGTAGTCCCCGTAACCGTCATCGCCGAAGGCGGCCGCCAGGCAGGTCCGGAGACCGAGCCGGGCAGCGGCTATGGCCTGGTTGGCCACGCCGCCGGGGCAGCTTCCCATCCCTTCGCTCCAGATTTCAGTTCCGGGTTCGGGCGCCTGCGGGAGCCCCGTGAAGATGATGTCCTGAAACACTGTCCCGGCCAGCAGCAGGTCAAAGGATCCGGCCGACGGCGTGCGGACGGCAGAGAGCGGATCGAAGCGGCGTGCGGAAATCGCATCCATGTTCGGCACACTACGCTGTGGGCCTTGTGGTTGAAACCCCGAGTTCTGGGGGTGCGGCCCGTCCGGCGGCGACCGGCGCGCTTGTGCATGGGTGCGTGCGCGTGGGATGCGTGGGCATAGACTCCTTGCCATGCGGCTCATGATCGCCGGCGGCGGCGGCTTCCGGGTTCCCCTCGTGTACCGGGCGCTGTGCTCGGGGCCTTACGCCGGCCTGGTCCGCGAACTGGTGCTCTACGACGTCGATCCCGGCCGCCTGGCTGCCATCACCGCCGTGCTGCAGGCCCTGGCCTCGGCGGCGGCACCGAACGGAAGTTCCGCCGTCGGGCTTCCCCCCAGAATCGTTGCCACCACGTCGCTCCGCGAGGCCCTGCTGGGAACGGACACGGTGTTCGCGGCCATCAGGCCGGGCGGAACGGCGGGCCGGATTGCCGACGAACGCGTCGCCCAGGACCTGGGGCTCCTGGGCCAGGAAACCACCGGGGCAGGCGGCATTTCCTACGCGCTGCGGTCCATTCCCGCCATGCTGGAGCTCGCCCGGGAGATGCGCAGGCACTGCCCCGGCGCCTGGCTGGTCAACTTCACCAATCCGGCCGGCATGGTCACCGAAGCCCTGGTGCCCGTGCTGGGCCGCAAGGTCATCGGAATCTGCGATTCCGCGAGCGCGCTCGTCCACCGTGCCGCGCGCGCCGCCGGCGTTCCGCTGCCGGCCGGAAAGCTCGACGGCGTGGGCTACTACGGCCTGAACCACCTCGGCTGGCTGTACCGGCTCGAGTCCGGCGGCCGCGATGTCCTCCCGGACCTGCTGGCGGACGCCGGCGCGCTCGCCGGCTTCGAGGAGGGCCGCCTGTTTCCGCAGCCCTTCCTCCAGGAGCTGGGAGTCCTGCCGAACGAGTACCTCTTCTACTACTACGAGACGTCCCGGGCGGCCGCCGCCATGCGCGCCCAGGGCATGACGCGCGGCGAGTCCATCCACGGGCAGCAGGCGGAGCTGTATCCGCGGCTGGCTGCGGCCGGGGACGCGGCATTCAGCCTCTGGGATGCCGCCCGCAGGTCACGCGAAGAGGGTTATCTGGCCGAAGCCCGGGCCGCCGGGGAGTCACGCGATGCGGAGGACCTCGCGGGCGGCGGCTACGAACAGGTGGCCCTGGCCGTGATGCGGGCGCTGGCCGGTGGAGGCGCGGGCGGGGCCGGGGGCGCTGGTGACGGGGCTTCGGCGGGCGGCACCGAACTGATCCTCAACACGCCGAACTCTGCGGTGACCGGGCCAGGCCCCGCGGAACCGGCGATCCCCGGGCTGCCGGCGGGCGCCGTCGTCGAGGTTCCATGCACGGTGACCGCCGACGGCGCGGTGCCGCTGGCGCAGGACCAGCCTGCCGGGCCGCAGCTGAACCTCATGCAGCGCGTGAAACGCGTGGAGCTGCTCACGGTCCGGGCCGCGGCACACGGCGAGCGCGAAGCAGCGCTGCAGGCCTTCGCCGAACACCCGCTGATCGGTTCGGAAAGCCTGGCCGCTGCACTCCTCGCCGGGTACGAGGCAGCGTTCCCGGGATTGGCCGGGCTGTGGAAGCGGCCGGCCCAATAGGAGCCGGCCGGCCAGGAAACGCCGAATAGGCGCCGCCCGCGGCAGTTAACCGGCTTGTGCTGCTGTACGCGAGGACTGCGCCATGATGTCCTCTGCGTGCTCGGCTATCCAGGCGACCAGCGGCAGCATGACTGCCGCAAGGTCCCGGCCGCTGTCGGTGAGGCTGTAATCGACCCGCGGAGGGATGATCGGCTGCGCGTCGCGGCGGACAAATCCGTCGGCTTCGAGCGTCTTGAGGGTTTGGGCGAGCATCTTCTCGCTGATGCCCTCGGCGCGCCGGCGCAGCTCGCTCCAGCGCTGCGGGCCTTGGGACAGCGCGACGAGGATCAGGACGCCCCACTTGCTGGTGACGTGGTCGAGCACTGTCCTGCTGGGGCATCCCGCCGGGAAAATGCCGTCCGCGAAGGGGAAAACAGGCGCAATGGGCTGGGTACTTACCTTCATACCAGTACCTTACCTGAAAGTGCGTACTCTCTTTTGGGAAGTAACGGTGCAGGCATGTGGTTGGCACCTGTGACAGTCACTCACTGGTGAAAGGGAAAACCATGACTATCGTTATCACCGGCGCCACGGGCCGCCTCGGCCGCCTCGTTGTCGAAGCGCTCCTGGACTACAACGTACCCGCCGGACAGATTGTGGCCGCCGGCCGGGATCTCACCAAGATCGCCGATCTCGCCGAACGCGGCGTCCAGGTCCGCCCCGTCGACTACAACGACCCCGGCTCCCTGCGTCAGGCCTTCGAAGGCGCCGAGAAGGTCCTTCTGGTCTCCGGAAGCGAAGCCGGCCAGCGCATCGAACAGCACCGGAACGCCATCAACGCAGCCAAGGAGGCCGGCGTCGGGCTGATCGCGTACACCAGCATCGCCAACGCCGGCAGCACCACCATGCAGCTGGCAGCGGAGCATCAGGCCACGGAGGAGGCTCTCCGGGAGTCCGGCGTGCCGTTCACTTTGCTGCGCAACAGCTGGTACCTGGAGAACTACACGGACCAGCTTGCCGTGCAGCTCCAGTTCGGCGCCGTGCTCGGCAGCGCCGGTGAGGGACGGGTCAGTGCCGCCACCCGGGCCGACTACGCCCAGGCCGCCGCAGCGGTGCTTCTCAAGGAGGGTCAGGCCGGAAAGGTGTACGAGCTCGGCGGCGACGTGCCGTTCACCCTCAGCGAGCTCGCGGGGGAAGTCAGTGCGGCCTCGGGCCAGCCGGTGGCCTACCAGGATCTGCCGGCGGAGCAGTACACGCAGGCACTGGTGGAAGCCGGGCTGCCGGAATTTTACGCAGCCATCCTGGCGGACAGTGACCTCGGCATCGCGCGCGGCGAGCTGCTGGTGACCAGCGGAGATCTCAGCTCGCTCATCGGGCGGCCCGCTGTGCCGATGCGCGAGGCCGTACAGGCAGCCGTGCGGAGCCACCTCGGCGCCTGAGCCTGCCTTGCCTACCGGGCCTTTGGTCAGGACGGCTTCGCGGCCAGGATCGTCTCCAGCTCGTCAATGAGCCCGTCCGCGCCCGGTGAAGCGGCGATTGCTGCGCCGATCCGGCGGCTGCCGGCCTGGTATCCGGGGTCGCCGAGGACCTGTCGAACTGCGTCGCGGATGGCCGACTGCGCCGGCCGTCCTGTCTTGAGGTTTATTCCTGCGCCGGACCAGGCCACCCTGGCCGCTCCTTCGGGCTTGTCCTCGGTATCGCCCGCGACAACGATGGGTACGCCGTTCTCCATCGCGTAGTGAAGTCCGCCGTACCCGCCGTTCGTGATGTAAACGGCCACCTTCGGAAGGAGTTCGGCGTCCGGCAGGAACTCGGCGGCGCGCGCGTTGGCCGGGAGCGGCGGCAGGGCGGTCAGGGGGCGCCGGCCTCTTGTGGCGGGCCTATCGTGGCCGTCCACGGCCGGCGGGATGGCCGCACCGCACGGGCCGCCGACGCCCGGGGCCGTCAGGAGTAGTGTTTTACCGGATGCAGTTCCCGGCCGGGCATTTTCAGGCGCGCGTTCCGGAGCGTCCCGCGAGCAGAGAGGAGAGCCATGACCCTGATCAAGCGCGTGGCCTTCCTGTCGCTGCACACGTCCCCGATGGAACAGCCCGGTTCCGGTGATGCCGGCGGCATGAACGTCTACATCCGGGGCCTGGCCTCGGCCCTTGCGGAGCACGGCGTGGAGGTGGAGATCTTCACCCGGTCCACCGCCGCCGGCCAGCCCGCCGTCGAGCATCCGGATCCCGGTGTCTGCGTCCACAACGTGATGGCGGGGCCGCCCCGGAAACTGCCCAAAGAGGAACTGCCGGAACTGCTGCACAGCATGGTGGCCGAGATCGAACGGATCCGCGAGCGCCAGCCGCACGGCCGCTACGACCTCATCCATTCGCACTACTGGGTGTCCGGCCTGGCCGGGCTGGAGCTGTCCGAAATCTGGGGCGTTCCGCTGGTGCACACCATGCACACCATGGCCAAGGTCAAGAACCTCCTGCTCCAGTCGGGCGAAAGTCCGGAGCCGCGCCGCCGCGAGGACGGTGAGCACCGGATCGTCGACGGCGCCGCGCGCCTCATCGCCAACACGAGCGCCGAGGCCGCCGAGCTCGTGTCGCACTACGACGCGGACTTCGACCACATCGACGTCGCTCCCCCGGGCGTTGACCTGGCCGTCTTCACGCCCGCGTTCCGCAACAGGTCACGTGCCGAGCGAGGCATCGCACCGGGCACGTTCCATCTTCTGTTCGCCGGCCGCATCCAGCGGCTCAAGGGCCCGCAGGTACTGGTGAAGGCCGCCGCGCTGCTGCGCGAGCGCCGCCCGGAGATCGACCTGAAGCTGACTATCCTGGGTGCCCTCAGCGGTGCCAAGGACTTCAATCTCAAGTCGCTGGTCAGCGCCGCCGGAATGGACGACGTCGTCACGCACCATCCGCCGGTCGGCGCACCGGCGCTGGCGGGCTGGTACCGGTCGGCCGACGTCGTCGTGATGCCGTCCTACAGCGAGTCCTTCGGACTCGTGGCGCTGGAAGCCCAGGCGTGCGGCACCCCCGTGGTGGCGACACGCGTGGGCGGCCTTTCCCGCGCCATCAGCGAGGGCCGCACTGGACTGCTCGTCGACGGACACCGTGCGGCGGACTGGGCCGACGCACTGGAGGCCCTCTACGACGACCCCGTCACGCGGGAGGACATGGGCCGGGCGGCATCGGTCCACGCCGAGAATTCCGGATGGCAGCGCACGGCGGCCATCACGATGGAGAGCTACCAGGCCGCCGTCGACGAATTTTCCGGCAGCCAGAAGCTGCCGGCCGACTACGCGCCGCGGCTCACCGGCTAGGCGCTGACCGGAGAACCCCACAGGATTCCCGCCCCGACAGTGAAGGACGATGATGTCTGACAGCACCACCCTCAGCGACCTGGAAATTGCCCGCCGAGCTGTTCTGCGGCCCATCGAGGACGTCGCGGCCGCGGCCGGCATCGATGCCGTGGCCCTGGAGCTCTACGGCCGCTACAAGGCGAAGATCGATCCCGCGAAGCTGACGGCCCCGGCCGCAGCCGGGAAGGTGGTGCTGGTCTCGGCGATGTCGCCCACGCCTGCCGGTGAGGGGAAGTCCACCACCACGGTGGGCCTTGCTGACTCCCTGGCCCGCGCGGGCCACCGGGTGATGATCGCGCTGCGCGAGCCGTCGCTGGGTCCGATCCTGGGCATGAAGGGCGGGGCCACGGGCGGAGGGTTCTCCCAGGTGGTGCCCATGGACGAGATCAACCTGCACTTCACCGGCGACTTCCACGCCGTGACGTCCGCCAACAATGCGCTGATGGCCCTTGTGGACAACCACATCTACCAGGGCAACGAGCTGAACATCGATCCGCGGCGGATGACGTTCAAACGTGTCCTGGACATGAACGACCGGTCCCTCCGGGAAGTGGTGATCGGGCTCGGCGGCCCCACGCAGGGCATCCCGCGCCAGGACGGCTTCGACATCACCGTGGCCTCGGAGATCATGGCCGTGTTCTGCCTCGCCACCGGCATTGCCGACCTCCGCGAACGGCTGGGGCGGATCACGTTCGGCTACACCTATGACCGCACCCCCGTCACCGTTGCGGACCTGGGCGTCCAGGGCGCGCTCACGCTGCTGCTCAAGGAAGCGATCAAACCCAACCTGGTGCAGACCATCGCCGGGACGCCGGCCCTGGTGCACGGTGGCCCGTTTGCCAACATCGCGCACGGCTGCAACTCCCTCATCGCCACCCAGACCGCCCGCCGGCTGGCCGACATCGTGGTCACAGAGGCCGGGTTCGGGGCGGACCTGGGCGCGGAGAAATTCATGGACATCAAAGCCCGTGTGGCCGATGTTGCGCCCGCAGCCGTGGTGGTGGTGGCCACGGTGCGCGCGCTCAAGATGCACGGCGGGATCGCCAAAGACCGGCTCAAGGAACCGAACGTGGAGGCGCTCGCCGCCGGAGTTGCCAACCTCCGCCGGCATGTCCGGAACGTCGAGAAGTTCGGCGTCACGCCCGTCGTTGCCATCAACAAGTTCGCCACGGACACCCAGGAGGAACTCGACTGGCTGCTCGACTGGTGCGCCGGCGAAGGCATCCAGGCGGCGGTGGCGGATGTCTGGGGCCGCGGCGGTGGCGGGGACGGTGGCGACGAACTCGCTGCCAAGGTCGCTGCGGCCGTGGCCGGGCCCAGCTCCTTCCGGCACCTCTACCCGCTGGAGCTGTCCGTGGAGGACAAGATCCGGAGCATCGTCCAGGAGATCTATGGCGCGGATGGCGTGGACTTCTCGGTCCCGGCCCTCAAGCGGCTCGCGGACATCGAGAAAAACGGCTGGTCCGGCCTGCCGGTCTGCATGGCCAAGACCCAGTACTCGTTCACCGATGACGCCTCCCGGCTCGGCGCGCCCAAGGGCTTCACCATCCACGTCCGCGACCTCATCCCCAAGACCGGTGCCGGCTTCATCGTGGCCCTGACGGGTGCCGTGATGACCATGCCCGGCCTGCCGGCAGTTCCCGCGGCGATGCGGATGGACGTGGACGACGACGGCAACCCCGTCGGCCTCTTCTAACCCCCGTTGCGCTATCACTCTGGGTCGTCATTCCGCCTCCAGAGCCGCCGCAAGTGATAGCTCAACCGGGGGCTGTGGATAACTTCGGCGGGGAACGTGCGTTCGGACCAGAATGGTCCGCATGCGTCAACCAGCGCCCCTGCCGGTCCACCTGTCCGCGGCCCCGTTCACCGTCTATGAAGCGCGTGCGGCACGCCTGAGCAGTGCCCGGCTCCGTTCGTCCGACCTGACGTCGTCCGGCCGGCTGATTTATCTGCCCACCGGCTGGAAGTTTGAAGTCCGCAGCCTGGAACGAGCTCTTTCGTCCGCGACGCCGGGTGCGTGGATCTCGCACGTCACGGCTGCGCTGTTGCTGGGCCTGTGGCTCCCCTCCTGGTACCGCGGCTGCCGGGAATTGCACCTCAGCAAGCCCAAGGCACTGCCGCCGGTCCGGCGTGACGGCGTGGTGGGGCACACAGTCCTCGCGTTCGACGACGAGATCATGCTGTGGGACGGCATCCGGATTTCAACGCCAGCCCGGACCTGGCTGGACCTTGCCCGCGTCCTGCCGCTGGAAGACCTGGTGGCTGTGGGCGACCAGCTAGTGCGCAGTCCCCGTGCAGAACTGGAGGGCCGCACCGATCCGTGGGCAACGCTTCCCCAGCCCGCGGTGATGCTCGCGCAGCACCCGAAGCTCAAAGGCATCGTGAAAGCCCGGGAGGCGGCCGGGCTCATCCGGGCGGGCGCTGATTCGGCGCCGGAGACGTTCCTGCGCCTGGCGCTGACGGCTGCCGGGCTGCCCGAGCCTGAACTCCAACTCCGGCTTGTGCCCGGTGACCCGTATTCCCCTGCCGCTGACCTCGGCTACCGTGCGCAGCGCGTTGCCATCCAGTACGACGGCGGCCATCACCTCACGCGCGAACAGCAGTCCCGCGATAATCGCCGGGACGAAATGTTCAACTCCGCAGGGTGGCGGTACTTCAAGTTCAATGCCGACGACCTGGCGGGAGGGTTCACCGGCGCAGTGCGCAGGGTCCGGCTGGCCCTTAAACGCCCTTAAACGCGGGATGCCCTATCACTTGGAGCGGCCAAGCCGGGGCTTGGAGGACTGCAAGTGATAGAGCATCCGGGGTGGGGCTTAGCGCTCCACGTCGCCGCGGATGAAGGCTTCAACCTTCTCGCGGGCAAGGTCGTCATTGAACTGCTTCGGCGGGGACTTCATGAAGTAGCTCGAAGCGGACAGCAGCGGGCCGCCGATGCCGCGGTCCAGGCCGATCTTGGCAGCACGGACGGCGTCGATGATCACGCCAGCGGAGTTGGGCGAGTCCCAGACTTCCAGCTTGTACTCGAGCGAGACCGGGGCGTCGCCGAAGTTGCGGCCCTCGAGCCGGACGAAGGCCCACTTGCGGTCGTCGAGCCACTGGACGTAGTCGGACGGGCCGATGTGGACGTCCTTGGCGGCCAGCTCGGCCTCCACGTTGGAGGTGACGGCCTGGGTCTTGGAGATCTTCTTGGATTCGAGGCGGTCGCGCTCGAGCATGTTCTTGAAGTCCATGTTGCCGCCGACGTTCAGCTGGTACGTGCGGTCCAGCGTGACGCCGCGGTCTTCGAAGAGCTTGGCCATGACGCGGTGCGTGATGGTCGCGCCGATCTGGCTCTTGATGTCATCGCCCACGATCGGAACGCCGGCAGCGGTGAACTTGTCGGCCCATTCCTTGGTGCCGGCGAGGAACACGGGCAGGGCGTTGACGAAGGCGACGCCGGCGTCGATGGCGCACTGCGCGTAGAACTCGGCGGCTTCCTGCGACCCGACGGGCAGGTAGCAGACCATGACGTCAACCTGGGCGTCCTTGAGGGCCTGGACGACGTCGACAGGCTCTTCGGTGGACTGCTCAATGGTTTCGAGGTAGTACTTGCCGAGGCCGTCAAGAGTGTGGCCGCGCTGCACGGTCACGCCGGTGGGCGGAACGTCCGCGATCTTGATGGTGTTGTTCTCGCTCGCGAGGATGGCGTCTGCCAGGTCAACGCCGACCTTCTTGCCGTCGACGTCGAACGCCGCCACGAACTGGACGTCGTTGACGTGGTACTTGCCGAACTCCACGTGCATCAGACCCGGGATCGTTGCCTGGGGGTCGGCATCCCGGTAGTACTGGACACCCTGGACCAGCGATGCGGCGCAGTTACCCACACCGACGATTGCGACACGAATCGGATTTGAAGACACGGAACTCCTTTGAGAACAAACTTCAGGTGCCCTGCGCGTCAGTACCCTTTTGTACGACGGCGGCTGACGGACACAGCGCCACGCGGCGCCCTAACAGTGTAACCAACTGCGCCGGAGCCGGCTTTGTTCCCGCGGGCTCCGGCGCAGTTGGTTACGATGCGGCCCGGCTCAGACGCCGTGCCGGCTCTGCGCCCAGAGATTGATGTCCGATTCGACGGCGAACTCATCAATCGCGGTCAGCTCGTCGGAGCTGAACTCAAGGTTGTTGATGGCCTGGAGCGTGTCTTCGAGCTGCTGCACGCTCGACGCGCCGACCAGGGCCGAGGTGACAGGTGAACCCTTGGGCTGGTCCCGCAGGATCCACGCGATGGCCATCTGGGCCAGCGACTGTCCGCGGCCGCCGGCGATGCTGTTCAGGCCGCGGACCCGGTCCAGCTTGTCCTCGGTGAGTGCGTCTTCGGACAGGAACCGCTCCTTGGCCGCCCGCGAATCGGCCGGGACGCCGTTGAGGTAGCGGTTCGTCAGCATGCCCTGTGCCAGCGGCGAGAACGCGATGGAGCCTGCGCCCACCTGGTCCAGCGCCTCGTAGAGGTTCGGCGAGCCGTCCTCGGTCCAGCGGTTCAGCATGGAGTAGCTGGGCTGGTGGATGAGCAGCGGGGTGCCGAGCTCCTTCAGGATCCGGGCGGCCTCGATGGTCTGTTCCGGCGTGTAGGAGGAGATGCCCGCGTACAGGGCCTTGCCGGAACGCACCGCATGGTCCAGGGCGCCCATGGTTTCCTCCATGGGCGTTTCCGGGTCCGGGCGGTGGCTGTAGAAGATGTCCACGTAGTCCAGTCCCATGCGCTGGAGGGACTGGTCCAGGCTGGAGAGCAGGTACTTGCGCGAGCCCCACTCGCCGTACGGTCCGGGCCACATGTAGTAGCCGGCCTTGGTGGAGATGACCAGCTCGTCGCGGTACGGCTTGAAATCGTCCTGCAGGTGCCGGCCGAAGTTGGTCTCGGCCGAGCCGTCCGGCGGTCCGTAGTTGTTGGCCAGGTCGAAGTGGTTGACGCCGAGGTCGAACGCGCGGCGCAGGATGGCGCGCTGCTCGTCAAACCGCTTGTCGTCGCCGAAGTTGTGCCACAGGCCCAGCGAGATGGCCGGAAGCTTCAGCCCGCTGCGTCCGACTCGGCGGTATGGCATGGTTTCGTAGCGGTTGTCCGCTGCCAGAAAAGTCATACGTTCCATCCTGCCAGCGCGGGTGCAGCGGCGGGGCGGGCGTCCAGCATCCGGTCACCGGAAGGACGCCCGCCCCGCACGCTAAGTCGCGCATTCGCTCAGTCGCGGAGGACGGCGGCGCTCAGCGGCGGCAGCTCAACCTTGTCGCCGTCCATCCGGACGGCGTCGTCGGTGGCGAGCAGCACCGTGGTGCCCGGCCGGTCCAGGCTGGCGGGGCGGTCTGCGAAGTTCAGCACCACCTGCACGCCGCCGCGCCAGAACCGCAGCCAGCCGGCGTCGTCGTCGAACTCGACGGCAGTGTCCGCAAAGCCCAGGCCCGCGATCTCCGGAGACGTCCGCCGCAGCGCGATGAGCGAGCGGTACAGCTCCAGGAGGCGGGCGTGATGGCCGGAGGACGCTTCCGCCCAGTCCAGTTTGGAACGGGTGAAGGTCTCCGGATCCTGCGGATCGGGAACGACGGCGGGATCCCACCCCATGCGCTCGAACTCCCTGATCCTGCCCTCGGCCGTGGCCTTCCCCAGCTCGGGCTCCGGGTGCGAGGTGAAGAACTGCCACGGCGTGGTGGCCCCGTACTCCTCCCCCATGAACAGCATGGGCGTGAACGGACCGGTCAGGGTCAGCACCGCGGCCAGGGCCAGGCTGCCGTACGGAAGCGACTGGGACAGCCGGTCCCCCGTGGCCCTGTTGCCGATCTGGTCATGGTTCTGTGAGCAGACCACCAGCGCGGCCGGGTGGACCTCGCCGAAATTGATCGGCCGGCCGTGGCAGCGGCCCCGGAAGCTGGAGTAGCTGCCGTCGTGGAAGAACCCGTCACGCAGCACCTTGGCCAGGGCTCCGAGCGAGTCGAAGTCGCTGTAGTAGCCCGTGGTTTCGCCGCTGACGTTGACGTGGACGGCATGGTGGAAGTCGTCGCTCCACTGGCCGGCCAGTCCGTAGCCGTTGACATCCCGGGGATACAGCAGCCGCGGATTGTTGAGGTCGGACTCCGCGATGAGGGTCAGCGGGCGGCCCGCCTCGGAGGACAGGGCGTCCGCCAAAGCGCCGAAGTCCTCGAGGATGTGGACGGCCCGCTCATCCTTCAGGGCGTGCACAGCGTCCAGGCGGAGGCCGTCCACCCGGTAGTCGCGCAGCCACATGGCCACGTTGTCCAGGATGTACTGCCGGACGTGGTCGGATCCCGGCCCGTCCAGGTTGACGGAGTCCCCCCATGTGTTGCCTTCGCCGTGCTTGAGGTACGGCCCGTACCTGGGCAGGTAGTTCCCGCTCGGGCCGAGGTGGTTGTAGACCACGTCCTGGATGACGCCGAGGCCGGCCGCGTGGGCCGCGTCCACGAACCGCTGGTACGCCGCCGGGCCGCCGTAGCCCTCGTGCACGGCGAACCACTGGACGCCGTCATAGCCCCAGTTGTGCGTGCCGTTGAAGGCATTCACCGGTAGGAGCTCAATGAAGTCGATGCCCAGGCCGGCGAGGTAGTCCAGCTTGCCCGCGGCGGCGTCCAGCGTCCCTTCGGGCGTAAACGTTCCGATGTGGAGTTCGTAAATGACGGCGCCCTGGAGCTCCTTGCCCTGCCACTCCGCGTCCTGCCACCGGTGCGCGCCGGGGTCGAAGGTCCGGGACAGGGCGTGAACCCCTTCGGGCTGCCGGCGGGTCCGGGGGTCCGGCAGCGGGATTTCGTCGCCGTCGAGCAGGTATCCGTAGTCCACGTCCGCGCCCGTCGGTGCATCCGTGGCCGTCCACCAGCCTTCGTCCGCCGGTTCGTTGCCGGGACGCCGGCTCATTTCGTAGCGCTCCCCGCCGGCCAGCAGCGTTACGGCGCCCGCCTCAGGCGCCCAGACATCGAAGCGCCCCGCTCCCTGAACCGGCTTGGCCGCAGCGTTGGGCTGCGCTGAAACGTTTGTCTGCGTCATGATTTGCCTCCTGTTGCGGGAACCAGCAGCGCCACCGGGTAGGCCCGGAAGACCTCTGACAGGGCCGCCGAGCCCGGTCCGAAGGTGGCGCCGGTCAGTTGGTCCGTCATGGCGGTTTCAAGCTCGACGGCGGTGTCCCGCCACCCGCCCGACTGCTGCAGCCCGTAGGGAAGCCGCGTTGCAAGCGCCAGCACTCCCCCGGGGCCGCGGTCGAACGCCAGCAAATGCCCGGCGGCGGGGCCGCCGGCCTGCACGGGCCGGTAGCCGGTGAAGAGCTCCGGCCGGTCCCGGCGGAGCCGCAGCGCCCTCGAGGTGACCAGCAGTTTCGCCGCCTCGTCCTCGAAGGAGTCCGGGAGGTGGCCAGCGTCCAGCCGCTCCAGCGCCCGCACCCGTTCGTCGAAGCTGAACGGGCGCCGGTTGTCCGGATCCGTCAGTGACCTGTCCCAGAACTCCGTGCCCTGATACACGTCCGGAACTCCCGGCATGGTCAGTTGGATGAGCTTGGCCGCGAGCGAGTTCGACGCGCCGAACGGCGCCAGGAGCCCCACGAGGGCCTCGAGTTCCGCACGCACCTCCGGATTGTCGAAGGCGGAGTCGACGACGGCGGCAAGGGCCTCCTCGAACGCCGGATCCGGGTCGGTCCAGTTGGTCGAGTCACCGGCCTCACGCGCCGCTTTCAGGGCGTAGGACTGAAGTCGTTCCCGGGTGGCCGGCCACGCCCCGGCGATGGCCTGCCACAGCAGGGTGGAGAGCGGACCGTCCGGCAGCGGAGCCAGGGCATTCAGCCTGTCCAGGGCCTTTTCCCATTCCGGCGCCACCTCGGCGATCACCGAGATCCGGGCTCGGGTGTCCTCGCTGCGCTTGGTGTCGTGCGTGCTCAGCGTGGTCATGGAGAGCGGGAGCTCGGCCTGCCGGCGTGCCATCCGGGCATGGAACTCCGCCGGCTCCAGCGAAAACTCGGTGGGATCGGCGCCGACCTCGGTGAGGGTCCCCAGCCGGTTGTAGCGGAAGAACGCGGTGTCCTCCACACCCTTGGCCATGACCATCCCCGAGGTCTGCTGGAACCTGCGGGCAAGTTCGAGGTCAGTGTCCAGAAGCAGGGGCTGCAGTAGCTGGACGGTTTGATCCAGCTCCGGACGCCTGCGGGCAGCGAGCTCGCACGCCTCCTTCAGGACCTCCGCGCCCTCCGGAAGATAGGACCGGTAGACCGGGAAGGCCGCGATGATCTCCGCGATGGCGTCCGCCGCGGCTTCCCGGGAAATCCCGGTCCGCTCAGGCACGAGCCGGGCAAGGCGCAGGATTTCGGAGTGCAGGATGCCGTCGGTGATCCGCCGTTTGGTCCCCCGGATCATGTCCTCGTAGTCGGCCGGCTCGCCGCCGCGCAGCCTTGCGTCCAGGCGGTCCAGCGGCTCCTGCCCCTGCGGATCCACGAAGACCCTGTCGACGTCCGCGAGGGCGTCATAGCCGCTGGTGCCCTCGCATTGGAAGCTGGCCGGCAGCTGTTCGCCCGGCTCCAGGATCTTTTCGATGAGCAGGTAGGCGCCTCCGGTGACCTCCCGGAGCCGTTCAAGGTATCCGCCCGGATCGGCGAGGCCGTCCGGATGGTCAATCCGCAGGCCGTCGGCCAGCCCCTCGCGGAACCAGCGCACAATTTCCTGGTGTGCTTCGTCGAAGACCGAGGGCACCTCCACCCGGATGCCGGCGAGCGTGTTCACGGCGAAGAACCGGCGGTAGTTCAGGTCGTTGTCCGCGCGCCGCCAGCCGATGAGTTCGTAGTGCTGCCGGCCGTGGACGTCCCGCGGGGAGTCGCCGTCCCGGTAGCTGCCCTCGGCCAGCGGGAAGCGGTGGTCGTAGTACCGCAGCTCGCCGTCCTTGATCTCGAGCTGGTCCAGGTCGTCGTCGCTGCCCAGGACAGGGATCCGGATGCGGCCCCCGGCGAGGTCCCAGTCGACATCGAACGCCTCGGCGTAGCGGGAGCCGCGCCCTTCCTTGAGCAGCGACCACCACCACGGGTTCTGCGCCGGCGACGCCACACCAACGTGGTTCGGCACGATGTCGATCAGCACGCCCATGCCCGCACCGCGGGCGGCCTTGGACACCGCCGCGAGCCCCTCCGGGCCGCCGCGCTCCGGGTCCACCACGGAGGGATCCGTGACGTCATAGCCGTGGTCGGAGCCGCTCTCTGCCTTCAGGATGGGCGACAGGTAGATCCAGTCCACGCCGAGCGACTTCAGGTACGGCACGGTTTCGGCGGCGTCAAACAGCGTGAAACCCTGCCGGATCTGCAGCCGGTACGTCGAGGCGGGCGTCCTCATGAGCCCGTCCCGCCCTGCTTGCCTGACCGCCGCCTGCCCGCAGGCTTGGACGCTGGCTTCTTTTCGGGCGCGGGCTTCGCCGCGGGATTCGCCGGCGCCTCCTCGACATTCGCCGGTGCCTCCTCGGCACTGGCCGGCGCCTCCTCGACATTCGCCGGCGCCTCTTCGGCCTTCTCCGCACCCTTCTCTTCCGGCTTCAGCGCGGACTTCTTGGTGTTTTTCGGCTCGGGAAAGGTGGGGGCCGTGAGCGCCGCGGTTTCGGTTGTCGCCGTCTGCGTCAAAGCTGCGAGGGAGGCCGCCACCGAGTGATCCGGCTCCTCCTCTGGGGCGCTGTGGGCACGGAGCACCACGAGCGATTTCGCCGCGACGGTGAGTTTTCCGCCCGCCTGCACGGGTTCGGAATCGGCACCCGCGCCGGCGGTGTCGATGATGACGTCCCAGGCAGGGGCGTATTCATCCGACGGGAGCTTGAACACGACGTCGCCGTCGTGCGCGTTGAAGTACAGCACGAAGTTCACATCCGTGATGCGGCGCCCGCGGTTGTCCTTGCCCTGGATGCCGTCACCGTTGAGGAAGACCCCCACGGACCGGCCGAAGCCGCTGTCCCAGTCCTCGGGCTGCATGGTGTTGCCGTCCGGGTCCAGCCACTCGATGTCCGGCAGACGCTCGCCCTCACCACGCCGGACGGGCCGGCCGTCGAAGAAGCGGCTGCGCCGGAACGTGGGGTGCTTGGCCCGCAGCGAGTTGACGGCGGCGGTGAACTCGATCAGGGGCTGGTCCACGTTGTCCCAGTTGATCCAGGTCAGCTCGGAATCCTGGCAATAGCCGTTGTTGTTTCCGCGCTGGGTGCGCCCCATCTCGTCGCCGTGCAGCAGCATGGGCACGCCCTGCGACAGCAGGAGCGAGGCTATGAAGTTCCGCTGCTGCCGGGCGCGCAGTCCCAGCACCTTGGGGTCGTCCGTGGGCCCTTCGGCGCCGCAGTTCCAGGAGCGGTTGTGTGACTCGCCGTCGTTGTTGCCTTCGCCGTTGGCGTCGTTGTGCTTCTCGTTATAGGAGACCAGGTCCGCGAGCGTGAAGCCGTCGTGGGCGGTGACGAAGTTGATGGAGGCCACCGGGCGGCGGCCGGAGTGCTCGTACAGGTCTGCCGAACCGGTGATACGCGAGGCGAACTCGCCCAGCGTGGCGGGCTCGCCGCGCCAGAAGTCCCGGACGGTGTCGCGGTATTTTCCGTTCCACTCCGTCCACTGCGGCGGGAAGTTGCCCACCTGGTAGCCGCCGGGGCCGACGTCCCACGGCTCGGCGATCAGCTTGACCTGGGACACTACGGGGTCCTGCTGGATGAGTTCGAAGAAGGTGGACAGCTTGTCGACGTCGTAGAACTCGCGGGCCAGCGTGGAGGCGAGGTCGAAGCGGAACCCGTCCACGTGCATCTCGGTGACCCAGTAGCGCAGCGAGTCCATGAGCAGCTGCAGGGAGTGCGGCTGGCGCACGTTCAGCGAGTTGCCGGTGCCGGTGTAGTCCATGTAGTGCTTCTCATCGCCGTCCATCAGGCGGTAATAGGCGGCGTTGTCGATGCCCTTGAAGGACAGTGTGGGCCCCAGGTGGTTGCCCTCTGCGGTGTGGTTGTAGACCACGTCGAGGATGACCTCGATGCCGGCGCGGTGGAGCGAGCGGACCATGGCCTTGAAGTCCTGGACCTGCTGGCCGGTGTCCCCGGTGGAGCTGTAGCTGTTGTGCGGAGCGAAGAACCCGATGGTGTTGTAGCCCCAGTAGTTGTTCAGGCCCTTGTCCTCCAGGATGCCGTCGTTGACGAACTGGTGCACGGGCATGAGCTCGATGGCGGTGATGCCGAGCTTCTGCAGGTGGGAGATGACCGACGGGTGCGCCACACCGGCGTAGGTGCCGCGCTGTTCCTCGGGGATCTCGGGGTGGAGCTGCGTCAGGCCCTTGACGTGGGCCTCATAGATCACGGACTGGTGGTACGGGATCCGCGGGAGGTGGTCGCCGTCCCAGTCGAAGAACGGGTTGATGACCACGCCCATCATCATGTGGGGCGCGGAGTCCTTGTCATTGCGGGAGTCGGGGTCGCCCATGTTGTAGGAGAACAGGGCGGGATCCCAGTCGATCTGGCCGTGCACTGCCTTGGCGTACGGGTCCAGGAGGAGCTTGTTCGGGTTGAAGCGGTTTCCGGAGTCGGGGTCGTACGGGCCGTGCACGCGGTATCCATATTTCTGGCCGGGCTGGACCTGCGGTAGGTAACAGTGCCACACGTACCCGTCCACTTCCCCTACGGGGACCCGCGTCTCGGTGCCGTCCTCCTCGAAGAGGCACAGCTCAATTTTTTCTGCTCGTTCGCTGAACAAAGCGAAGTTGGTTCCGGTTCCGTCGAAGGTGGCGCCAAGGGGGTACGCCTGTCCGGGCCAGATTTCCATTCGTGCTCCTATTACGTTGTCCAACACTTTTTGTCCGGCAGGTATGTCGCGCGTCACGCCGGGAACTTGGTCTTACCGTAGCGGGTGGGTGTGACTATTACGATTTCCGCGCCGCTGATTACTAAGCGTGCTGACTTTATCCCAGATTCCGGGTATGGCGTCGGCAATCCGCCCCGCGGTCAGCGGCGCGCCGCCGGACGCGGCAGCTCCGGCGCGGGCATGAAGGCTTGCCGCCATGGCGGCAATGGCCGCCCACCGCTCGTCCGGATCGATGCCCGCCGCACCGAAACGCCCGACGTCGGACCCCACCTGGGCGAGCAGCGCGCCGATGACGCCGGCCAGCACGTCGCCGCTGCCGGCCGTGGCCAGCCAGGGGGTGCCGTCGGCCTGGCTGTAGAAGTCCTGGTAGGGGGACGCCACCAGTGTGGTGGCGCCCTTGAGCAGCACGGTGGCCTCGGTGAGGCCCGCTGCCTGCCGGGCCGCCGCGAGGGTGGACGCCTCCACCGCGGCGCGGTCCAGGCCGGCTCCGAGGCGCGTCAGCAGTGTTGCGAGCTCACCGGCGTGCGGGGTCAGGACCACCTGCGGGGCCAGCACATCCGGGAGCACGGGCAGCGCGCCGGCGTCCGCCACGGTGGGCAGGCCTGAATCCACCGCATCGCGGACACGCTGCATCTGGTCGTCGTCCGAGCCGTCCATGCCGGAGCCCACGAGCCACGCCTGCACGTGCGTCCCGGCCACCGTTCCGGAGCTGCACACCACCTCGGGACAGCTCTGCCGGATGAGGTCGGCAACGTCAGGCGGGCCAAGGTAGCGAACCATTCCCACACCGGCGGCCAGTGCGCCGCGGCAGGCGAGCACGGCGGCGCCGGGATACGCCGGGGACCCCGCCACGATGCCGAGGACACCGCGGGAGTACTTGTGCGAGCGGCGCCCGGGTTTGGGGAGGAGGGCGGCGAGATCCGAAGCTTCCAGCCGCCGCAGTGCCGGCCACGGAAGCCCGTCCTCGATCCCGATCGGGACAGTGTGGACCCGTCCGGCGAAGTCGGCGCCCGGGTCGGTCAGCAGGCCTGCTTTGGCGGCGCCGAAGGTGACGGTGAGATCGGCTGGGAGCACCGGGTCCGCGGCCTCGCCGGTATCGGAGTTCACGCCGCTCGGAACATCGCAGGCCACCACAAGGCCGCGGTTACCGCGGGCCAGCAGGGCAACGAGCTCTGCGGCGGCACCGCGGAGCCCGCCCTGCGCGCCGGTTCCGAGCAACGCATCAATAACGACGTCGGCCCTCCCGGCCGCCGCTGCCAGCTCACCGGCATTCGCGTCGGTCAGGTTGCACACGCGGCCCCCGGCGCGCTCAAAGGCCGCCAGTGCGTCGGGATGGGCGCTGCCCGAGGCGAGGACCGCCGTCGTACGCATGCCCCGTCCGGCGAGCTGAGCGGCCGCGAAAAGGCCGTCCCCGCCGTTGTTGCCTTTGCCGGCAAGGACCGCCACGCTGGCGCCGTAGAGCCGCTGGCCGCGGGAGCGCAGCTCCCCGATGACGGCGTTGGCGAGGCCGTGGGCCGCCCGCTGCATGAGAACAGCGCCCATACCTGAATCCAGTAAAGGCTTTTCAGCCTCGCGTATCTGGGTTCCGGTATAGGCGCTGATCATTCAGTGCAGTCCGTTCGGTATCAGCCCTCGGCCAGGACGGTGGCGGTGGCAATGCCGCCGTCGTGGCTCATGGACAGGTGCCAGCGTTTGACGCCCTTGGCCTCAGCCACTGCCAGCACGGTGCCCTTGACCTGGATGGTGGGGCCGTTCTGGTCCAGTCCGATCCAGCAGTCCTGCCAGTTCATGCCGGCGGGAGCGCCCAGGACCTTCGCCACGGCTTCCTTGGCGGCGAACCGCGCAGCCAGGGAGCGGGTATTGAGTTCGCGCTCGGCCGGAACGAACAGCCGGTCGCGGAGCCCGGGGGTGCGCTCCAGCTGCCTGCCGAAGCGTTCAATGTCCACAACGTCTACGCCTATGCCAACAATCATGTGCTTACTCTACGGTGACGCTCTTGGCCAGGTTGCGTGGCTGGTCCACGTCGTATCCCTTGGCCGTGGCGAGTGAGAGGGCGAAGATCTGCAGCGGCACGGTGGCCAGCAGGGGCGCCAGGAGGGTGGGGGTCTCCGGGATATAGAAGACGTGCTCGGCGTAGGCCTTCACGGCCTCGTCGCCTTCCTCGGCGATCACGATGGTCTTCGCGCCGCGGGCCCGCACTTCCTGGATGTTGGAGACCACCTTGGCGTGCAGCGAGTCGCGGCCGCGCGGGGACGGAACCACCACGAAAACCGGCTGGCCTTCCTCGATCAGGGCGATCGGGCCGTGCTTGAGCTCGCCGGCGGCGAAGCCCTCGGCGTGGATGTAGGCAAGCTCCTTGAGCTTCAGCGCGCCTTCCATGGCCACCGGGAACCCGACGTGCCGGCCCAGGAACAGCACGGACTTCGCGTCCGCCATCGCCCGGCCGAGTTCCTTGATCTGGCCCTCGTTGTCCAGGATCCGCTGGATCTTGGCAGGGATCTTGGCCAGGTCCGCGAGGATGTCCTTGATCTCGCCCTGGAACTTGTTCCCGCGCAGCTGCGCGAGGTACAGGCCCAGCAGGTACGCGGCCGTGATCTGGGCCAGGAACGCCTTCGTGGACGCCACCGCGATCTCCGGGCCGGCGTGCGTGTACAGCACGGCGTCGGATTCGCGCGGGATCGTGGAGCCGTTGGTGTTGCAGATGGACACCGTCTTGGCGCCCTGTTCCTTCGCGTACCGGACAGCCATCAGCGTGTCCATGGTCTCCCCGGACTGGGAGATCGACACGATCAGGGTGTTCTCGTCCACGATCGGGTCGCGGTAGCGGAACTCGTGGGAGAGCTCCACTTCGGTGGGGATCCGGCACCAGTGCTCGATCGCGTACTTCGCGACCTGCCCGGCGTACGCGGACGTGCCGCACGCCAGGACGATGATCTTGTCCACGCTCTTGAGCAGCGCCGGGTCGATCCGCAGCTCATCCAGGGTCAGCTTCCCGTGGATGTCCGACCGTCCCAGCAGGGTCTGGCCCACGGCGTCGGGCTGGTCATGGATTTCCTTCTCCATGAAGGACGGGAACCCGCCCTTCTCAGCGGACTCCGGATCCCAGTTCACGTGGTATTCCTTGCCCTCCGCGGGGGCGCCGAAGAAATCGGTGATCGTCACCGAATCAGCGGTGATGGTCACGATCTGGTCCTGGCCCAGCTCCACCGCGCGGCGGGTGTAATCGATGAACCCGGACACATCCGAGCCGAGGAAGTTCTCGCCCTCACCCAGGCCCACCACCAGGGGCGAGTTCCGGCGCGCGGCCACCACGACGTCGGGCTGGTCGGCGTGCACCGCGAGCAGCGTGAACGCGCCCTCGAGCCGCTGGCATGCCAGCTCCATCGCCCGGGTCAGGCCGCCGTCGGAAACGTCGCCGCCGAGCTTGTTGCGGAAGATGTCGCCCAGCAGCGCCGCGGCGACCTCGGTATCGGTCTCGGAGGCGAACTCCACGCCCTTGGCCACGAGCTCGAGCTTGAGCTCGGCGAAGTTTTCGATGATGCCGTTGTGGATCAGCGCCAGCTTCCCGCCGTCAGACAGGTGCGGGTGCGCGTTCTGATCCGTCGGGCCGCCATGCGTGGCCCAGCGGGTGTGACCGATCCCGGTCAGCGACTCCGGCAGCGGCCGCGCGTCCAGCTCAGCGAGCAGATTGCTCAGCTTCCCGGACTTCTTCCGCGAGGAAATCTCCCCGTCCGCGACGACCGCGATGCCCGCCGAGTCATAGCCCCGGTACTCCAAGCGGCGCAGACCTTCAAGAACAACATCCAGCGCAGTGTGCCCGGCATCAGCCCGGCCCGACGTACGCCCTACATAACCCACGATTCCACACATGGGTATAAGCCTAACCGGCTTTGGAGCGCGGAGGCGACGCCAATCCCGAGGGTTACGCCACCTGTCCCGGCCCTGAGACGGGCCTCAGGCGGCCTCGACGCCGGGGATTCTAGCGGGAGGCGTCATGCAGTTTCCCCTCCCGCGTGCCGGCGCCGGCTGCGGATGGCCCGGAGGATGAGGAGGGCGCCGTAGCCGATCAGGCCCGCAGCGCCAATGGTCGCCCAGAGGCTGCGGTCGGCGTTGCCCAAGGTGTTGGCAACGTACCCGACGAAGGGAACGGCGTAGAACAGCTTGCCCTTGACCTGCAGCTCCCTGACCGGGTTGGGGTCGTTGACGTCGTTGTTGTCGCCCTTGGTGATCAGGGTCTTTTCGCCGGCCTGGGTTGCGCTGAACCCGACAATCCGGTGCGTCTCGACGCCCGGTTTCCCCGACTCGAGCTGGAACGTGACGATGTCGCCGTACTTCAGCTCGCTAAACGCGGCGGGCTTTACCACCAGGAATGTGCCCGGGGAGTACTTCGGTGCCATCGAGTTCGTAAGTACCGTGTAGGTCTGGGACCCGGTGGCCCGGGGCACGAGGATCAGCACGAGGGCCGCGAAAACCAGGACCATGAGCAACCCGAGGGTGACGAGCCGGCCGGCGGCGGCAAATCCACGGCGCGCCCGCGAACTGCTGCCGGCAGGGCCGGGCATGCTACTGGCCGGCTTCCCCTGGCTCTTGGATGCGCGCTTGCGATCAGGATTCCCCACAACGGGAAGGCTATCAAGCGCAGCCACTGGGCACCCCGCAGAGCTGGTGAGCGGTGAGGGGGATCGAGATGCTCACGGCTTGTCCTTTCACAGTGGCTGGAGCGGTGGAGGAGAGTTTGACTTCGAAACAGATGATGGTGGTTGCGCCCTTGGGGACTGCCGCCGTGGTCAGGCCAGCCGGCGTGAGCTGGGTATAGCCCGTGGTGGTGCTGCATTCGGCGGTCGTCGCCACGTTCTTGGCGCTAAGGGTCAGATACGTTGCCAGCGTTCCCCCGCCCGCGTTCGTGACTGTTGGGGCGCCTGCGGTGACGCTGATGCTGAACTGTCCACCGGCGTCCGAATTGTTGGTGATCGAAGCGCTGGAATGGACCGCGGTGCCCGGCGTCAGGGCCGCTAGAGGCGTGCCCGAGGTGGTTAGGGCGAGGGTGGCCGCCCCTCCGCCGGCCAGCGTCATGTTGGTCATCTGGCCGGAGGGCAGCCCCGTGAGGCTGACGTTGAATGATGCGGCGGATACGGATCCGGGTGCAGCCGAGGTGCCGACGTTCCACAGCGCATAGCTGCCCTGCACGGTCAGGAGTCCCAGGAGCACCGCCGCGGCGATCAACGCGGCGGCCCGCAAACTACGCGGGATGCCCATGATTCCTCCTCCTGACCCTGATCCGGTAACGGCGACGTGCGGCCTCAGGGCCGCCGTGCGCCGGTATCAGACTAGGCCAGGCCGGACTGGGTGACCTGCTGCAGGGTAAAGGCGACGTTGCCGAAGTTGTATGTCTTGGTCACATCTGCACGCCCCGTGGTGGCGGACTTGAACTCGAACGTCATGGTGGCCGTGACCTGCTGGGAGGTCGTCAGCGGGTTGGTAACCACGGTGCTGGTGCTGCCGAGGGTGAGCACCGGATCGGTGACGATGACGTTGGCCGGGGTGAACCCGTTGGCTGCGCCGGTGCCGGTGGCAGTGATGTCGGCAGCCATCTTGTTCCCCGTGAGTGTCACGTCCAGGACCTGGGTGTAGGTCAGCTTGTCACCGGGAACCACCTTGTAGGTTGCGATGTTGATGGTCGCGCCGGCGCGGTCGGTCCACACACCGGCCGCAGTCTTGGCGACGTTCAGGTCGCCGGCGACGACGGTGCCTGGCGCCGCGTTGTCCGATGCGTTCCAGGAGGCCAGCGTGCCGCCGCCGCCGAGAAGCAGGGCAGCGCCTACGGCGATGGCGGCGGTTCCCTTGATCAGTGCGCTGTTCTTCATGATGAGACCCTTCAAATTCTGTGATGACTGGATTTCCTTCTGCACATCACAATGCCGGGGCAGGCTCAGGACTCGATGCCACAAAGAGTCAAGATTCACTCAAGAAATTTTCAGAGCGTACTTCATCTGGCCGCCACAGGGACGCCGGCTGGTGCCTTCATTTCGCTATGCGCGTCGCGAGGGGCAGAATCTCTAGGGTGACTTCGCAACGCAATGAAGCGAACGGGGAGGGTGTCTCGCCGTTCGTGGAGCTGGACCGGCAGACCTGGTCCCGGCTCGCAGCCCAGATGGAACAGCCCCTTAATGAAGAGGATGTGCTGCGCCTTCGTGGGCTCGGTGACCCCCTGGACATGAAGGAGGTCCGCGAGGTCTACCTGCCCCTGTCCCGGCTGCTGCACCTCTATGTGGAAGCCGCCGGCCAGCTGCACGCCGCCACCACAACCTTCCTGGGCGAACAGACCCAGCGCACCCCCTTCGTGATCGGTGTGGCGGGCTCCGTTGCCGTGGGCAAGTCCACCATTGCCCGCGTCCTCCGCGAGATGCTTCGGCGCTGGCCCGGAACCCCCAACGTTGAACTGATCACCACAGACGGCTTCCTGTACCCGCTCGCTGAACTCAAGCGCCGCCAGCTGCTTGAACGCAAAGGGTTCCCGGAGTCCTATGACCGGCGGGCGCTGCTGCGCTTTGTGAGCGAAATCAAGGGCGGCGCCGAGGAAGTCCGCGCCCCCTGGTACTCGCACGTCACATATGACATCGTGCCCGGCAAGGAAGTGGTGGTCCGCCGCCCGGACGTCCTCATCGTCGAGGGGCTGAACGTCCTGGCCCCCGCGCGCCCCCGGCATGACGGCCGCCAGGGGCTGGCGCTGAGCGACTTCTTCGACTTCTCCATCTACGTGGATGCCAAGACGTCGTACATCGAGGAGTGGTATGTGGACCGCTTCCGGAAGCTCCGCTCCACCGCCTTCGCGCAGCCGGAGTCGTATTTCCACCGTTACGCGACGCTCTCCGACGACGAGGCCGAAGTCACGGCCCGCGACATCTGGAAGCGCATCAACGAACCGAACCTGGAAGAGAATGTGCTGCCCACGAGGGGACGGGCCCAGCTGGTCCTCACCAAGGAAGCCGATCATTCCATCCGCCGGATGCTGCTGAGGAAGGTTTAGCACAGGTGTGCTACGACTGCTCCCCCAGCATGGACCGGGTTCCGCAAGCGCCCAGCCGCCGGTCAATCGCCAAGCTGCTGGTCGCCGGTGCCGGGCTGTCCGCCCTGGCCGCGTGCACTCCGGAGAGCCCGGGCCCGGCATCCTCCGCCGCAACGGGAACCGCCCCGGCCTCCGCTTCCGCTTCCGGCTCCGCGCGCGCCGCGTCAGGCGCGGCCTCGGCGCCGGCGTCCTCCTCTGCGTCCGCGTCAGCACCGCCGTCGTCCGCGTCCCCGGCGGCCTCCCCCTCAACGTCTGCGTCGGCGCCGCCGTCGGCCGCCTCCAGCCTGCCGAGGCAGTACTCGCTGACCGACCCCGCCAGTCCCTGGCTGGTGGTCAACAAGCACCGGCCGCTGAAGCCAGCCAACTACGTCCCCGCGGATCTGGTCCAGCCGCGCGTCGCCCTCGCCGTTTCCGGTGAGGCGGCACTGCTGAACCGCACGACGGCGGCTGCCGCCGAACGGATGTTTGCGGCAGCAGCGGCTGCGGGCGTGACCATGACGCTGGCGAGCGGATACCGTTCCTATGCCACACAGACCGCCACGTACAACGGCTATGTCAGTGCCCGGGGACAGGCCGCTGCGGACACCGCCTCCGCGCGGCCGGGCTATTCCGAACACCAGACGGGCTGGGCCTTCGACATCGGCGACGGCGGAGGCGCATGCAGCTTCCAGCCGTGCTTTGCCGAACAGCCGGCCGCGGTGTGGGCCAAAGCCAACGCCTACCGGTTCGGCTTCGTGGTGCGCTATCCGTTCATGCTGCATCCCATCACGGGGTATTACTACGAGTCCTGGCACCTCCGCTACATCGGGGTCGAGGCCGCCGCGGACATGAAAAAGCGCGGAATCAGAACCCTTGAAGAGTACTTCGGGCTGAAAGCCGCGCCGGGCTACCCCTAACGGCCCGCCGCCATGGCGCGGCGGTGCGGTAGTTTGGGTGCCATGCTTACTGGATTCAAGAAGTTCATTCTCAAAGGCAATGTCATCGATCTGGCGGTGGCGGTCGTCATCGGTACGGCGTTCAGCGCGGTGGTCGACGCCCTGGTCAAGAGCGTCATGATGCCACTGATCTCGTTGCTGGTGGGGCAGCCTAAGTTTGATAATTTCCTGGCGTTCGGCGACGTGCGGATCGGCGTCCTGCTGACCGCGGTTGTTAACTTCCTGCTTGTTGCCGCCGCCATTTACTTTGTCATCGTCATGCCCATGAATCTCATGATCGAGCGCCGTAACCGCCGGCTTGGGATTAACCAGGACGTCAAGGAGGAAGCCGCCGAAGATCCGCAGATCGCGCTTCTCACCGAAATCCGGGATGCGCTGCGCAGCCAGTCCGGCGTCAACAAGGAACTATAGCTACGAACGAAAAAGCGGTCCGCCTCCCGTAGTGAACTAGGGAGGCAGACCGCTTTTGCATGTGCGGCTTTGTCAGTCGCCGACGAGCTCCAGGGCCAGCTCCGACTTAACAACCTGTGCCAGGCGCTCGGCGATGACCTGGGCGGTGTGCTGGTCGCCGGCCTCCACCATGACGCGTACAACCGGTTCGGTGCCCGAGGGGCGCAGGAGAACGCGTCCGGTGTCGCCCAGTTCCTCCTCGGCAAGCTTCACGGCTGCGGCAAGGGCGACGTCGCCGTTGACGCGGGACCGGTCCACGTCCTTCACGTTGATGAGGACCTGCGGGAGCTTGGTCATGATCGTGGCCAGTTCCTTGAGCGGACGGCCGGTGAGGGCAACCTGCGCCGCCAGCTGCAGGCCGGTGAGGACGCCGTCGCCGGTGGTGGCGTAATCGGCCAGGATCACGTGGCCGGACTGTTCTCCGCCGAGGTTGAAGCCGCCAGCGCGCATTTCCTCGAGGACGTACCGGTCGCCGACGCCGGTTTCGCGGACGGCGATGCCGGCTCTGCGCAGGGCGATCTTCAGGCCGAGGTTACTCATGACGGTGGCCACCAGGACGTTGTCGGTGAGCTTGCCGGCGTCCTTGAGCGCGACGGCGATGATCGCCATGATCTGGTCGCCGTCCACTTCATTGCCTTCGTGGTCCACGGCGAGGCAGCGGTCGGCGTCGCCGTCGTGCGCAATGCCGAGATCCGCGCCGTGGGCAACCACGGCGGCCTTCAGGGGGCCGAGGTGCGTGGAACCCACGCCTTCGTTGATGTTCAGGCCGTCCGGCTCAGCGCCGATCACCACAACGTCCGCGCCGGCGTCCTTGAAGACCTGCGGCGAACAGCCACTGGCGGCACCGTGCGCACAGTCGAGGACAACCTTCAGGCCGTGCAGGTTGTGCGGCAGCGTTCCGAGGAGGTGGACGATGTAGCGGTCCTCGGCGTCGGAGAACCGCTGGATGCGGCCCACTTCGCCGCCCACGGGCCGGAAGGGCTCCTTGCCCATCTGTTCCTCAATGGCGTTCTCAACCTCGTCGGGGAGCTTCTGGCCGCCGCGGGCAAAGAACTTGATCCCGTTGTCCGGTGCCGGGTTGTGGGAGGCGGAGATCATCACGCCGAAGTCGGCATTCAGGTCAGCCACAAGGTAGGCAGCTGCCGGCGTGGGCAGAACACCGGCGTCGTAGACGTCGATTCCGGAGCTGGAAAGCCCCGCTTCCACAGCGGCGGCGATGAACTCGCCGCTGGCGCGGGGGTCCCTCGCCACCACGGCCCGCGGCCGCGCACCGTCAGCGGTGCGTTCATGGCCAAGCACGACGGCGGCGGCCTGGGCCAGCTGCAATGCGAGCTCGGCAGTCAGTAGGCCGTTCGCCAGGCCCCGGACACCGTCTGTTCCAAATAATGTAGACATCGGGTCAAGTTTAGACGATGTGCGTGCCCGCCCCTGCCTCGGACGGCGCCAACACAGGGGTCCGCTGATGTTTGCCCAGCTCACCGCGACATCCGGCTTTTCACATCCGCCAGCCGCAGGGAGCTCGTTGCGTAACCGAGGACGCGTCCCTCAAAGCGAAGAACCCCGCTTAACGGCAGAAGCCCGTCCCGCCGAATGGCGGAACGGGCTTCTGGAAGCGGTTGAACGCTTGAAAGCGGATTTAGCGCTTCGAGTACTGCTGAGCCTTACGGGCCTTCTTGAGACCGGCCTTCTTACGCTCGATGACGCGGGCGTCACGGCGCAGGTAACCGGCCTTCTTCAGGGTGGCGCGGTTGTTCTCGGTGTCGATCTCGTTCAGTGAACGGGCGATGCCGAGGCGCAGGGCACCGGCCTGGCCGGAAATGCCACCGCCGTGGATGCGGGCAATGACGTCGTAGGCGCCGTCAAGATCGAGGATCTTGAAGGGCTCGTTGACGTCCTGCTGGTGCAGCTTGTTCGGGAAGTAGTTGGCCAGCTCGCGGCCGTTGATGGTCCACTTGCCGGTGCCGGGCACGATGCGGACGCGTGCAACGGCTTCCTTGCGGCGGCCAACTGCTGCGCCGGCAACGGTCAGTGCCGGGCGTTCCTTCTTCGGCGCTTCTGCTTCCGCAGGACCGCTTTCCGAGGTGTAGCTGGTCAGGGTTTCCTCGGCCACAACGGCCTCGGTGGTCTCTTCGTTCTGAGCCACGGTTCTCCTTGTATAGATAAGTTGTTTGGTGGCCAGGACTACTGGGCGACCTGGGAAATTTCGAACGTCTTGGGCTGCTGGGCGGCGTGCGGGTGCTCTGCACCGCGGTAAACCTTCAGCTTGCCCAGCTGCTGTGCAGCGAGGGAGTTCTTGGGGAGCATGCCCTTGATGGCCTTCTCCACGGCGCGGACCGGGTTGGATTCCAGCAGCTCCGCGTAGGTGACGGAGGTCAGGCCGCCCGGGTAGCCGGAGTGGCGGTAAGCGCGCTTCTGCTCGAGCTTGGCGCCGGTGAGGGCAACCTTCTCAGCGTTGATGATGATGACGAAGTCGCCCATGTCCATGTGGGGCGCAAAGGTGGCCTTGTGCTTGCCGCGCAGCAGGATTGCGGTCTGGCTGGCAAGACGACCAAGGACAACGTCTGTGGCGTCAATGACGTGCCACTGGCGGTTGATATCGCCGGGCTTCGGGGTGTACGTACGCACGGTGTTTGCCTCGTTCTTGTTCTGGCGTTCTTGTTTAGGTGTCACGTAAGGGTGTGCACCTACTATCTATGCGCTACCGGAACAGAGGTGAGGGCTCTATGAATCCAGTGGTCCCGGAGTCTCGAATGTGCCCGAGGAGTAGTTATCCTGCAACCGGATTCTCAGCGGGCACGCATCATCGAGAAAGGACACGCACAACGACTACCAAGAATAGCGCGAACCGGGCACCAGGGTCAAAATGGGGTATCCGGTGGCGGGGCTTGGATGCCCGCGCCAGCGCCGGGCCCGTTCCATGCCAGGAGTCTTTGTGTCCCTAGTAGGTATCACCAGCAGCGCAGCTCCTCTCTTTGTCCTCGCCATCGGACTGCTGGGCGTGCTCCTTGGAATGCTCACCGAACGGCTCATCGCCAAGACCCTCCCCCGCCTCGGCGGGCTCCCTGGAATGAGGACAAGAATTACGACGGCGGCCCTCACCGGCGTTCTCTGCGCCGCCTTGGCTGTCCGGTTTGGAATGGACTGGTCGCTGCCGGCATTTTTGGCCCTTGGCGTGCTCGCCGTGCAACTGGCCCGCATTGATTTTGCCCACCATTTATTGCCGAATCCGCTCGTCCTGGCCCTGTTGTCGGCCGGCCTGGGTCTCTTCGTCATCAGCAGCGCGGCCACTGCAGGCTGGGCCGAGCTGCTTCGCGCAGCCGCCGGCGCCGCCATCCTGTTCGTCATCTACCTGATTCTGGCTATTATTTCGCCCAGCGGCATCGGAATGGGCGACGTGAAGCTTGCCGCCCCAGTAGGCCTGTACTTGGGCTACTTGGGCTGGAGCCAGCTGTTCTACGGCGGCGCCCTCGGGTTTGTGGTGGGCGGTATTTTCTCCGTCGTCTTGATTTCCTTTAGGCGCGCCGAAAAACCCGCCGAAGTGGCCTTTGGGCCTTCCATGCTGGCTGCCGCCCTGGGGCTGGTGCTGTTCACGTCCTAGCCGACGGCGGCATCTGGCTTCCGGCCGCGATAGCCGCGCAATGAAACTAAGTCCAGCTTAGTAATCCAAGTATTTTCCTGCTTGTAGATTTCCAATCTGAGTACCTTTTTTGGGGGCTACCTATGGGTCCCCCGGAAATTCGGGTATGGCTACGCATTGTTGCCGGCGCACCCCCGGTGGAATTCTTTAGCTATCGAAGCACCGACCCTTCGCGGAATTGGGGGGATCCGGTCGTCGGTAATTAATTCCATCTACTTTAAGGAAAATACAATGACTACTCTCATGGTCTCGGTCCTTGCATTCGTCTCCGGAGTCAAGGATCGGCTGGAATCCGAAAAAGGCGCCACCGCTACCGAGTATTCGCTGCTCGTGGCATTCATCGCCTTCGGCATCATCCTCGGCGTGACGGCTTTCGGCGCCGGTCTCAACGACTGGTTCACGGTACTCGGGGCCACGGTCAAAGGCTGGGCCAACTAGGCGATCCGTCTCGTCCAACCCAACTGGTGCGCCGCGTTTCACCCTACGTAGGCGCGGCGCACCATCCCTTTTCGGCTGCATCTATTCGCGGGGGTACCCAGTGACACGCAGCAGTTCAAAAACGCAGTGGCGCGACCGCGGCGCCGTCGCCGTCGAGTTCGCCCTCGTGGCACCCATTCTTCTGACGCTGATCGCAGGAATCGTGGAGTTCTCTCACGCCTTCAACCTGCAGATCTCAGTAACCCAGGCCGCACGTGAGGCAGCCCGCACCATGGCCATCAAGGACGACCAAAGCGAGGCTGAGCTGGCCGCAGCGGCCGGCGCGCCCGGACTGAACACCGGGGACTTTGGCTACTCCTTCACTCCAAGTGCCTGCGCCGACGATGAGAGCATTACGGTCACTGTCACCTATTCGGCAGCCACGCTAACGGGCCTGTTCGGCAAGACCGTTACGGTGGACGGAGTAGGAGCCATGCGATGCGGCGGCTAAGGAATCCCCGGACCGACCCAGAAAAGGGTGCGGCGGCCGTCCTCGTGGCCGTCATGATGCTGGTGCTCATGGGCGCCGGCGCACTGGCAGTGGACGTCGGCCAGATCTACGCAGAACGGGCGCAACTGCAAAACGCCGCCGACGCCGGCGCAATTGCCATCGCCCAGGCCTGCCACGCAACGGGATGTACGCAGTCCGAAGCGGAAGCCATCGCCCAGGCCTTGGCCAACAGCAATTCAAACGACACGTCGTCTAACGTGCTCCAAGTCGACATGTCCGTGGCCAACCAGGTCACCGTCAGAACAACCACCCGTGACGGCACCAGCGGGGCGGGATTCCTGCGGTCGTTGTTCAGTTCGGCACTTGATGCCCCGCCCGCAACGGTAGGAGCTCACGCAACCGCGGCCCTGGAATTTCCCACACGCGGTTCGGGATTTCCCTTGGCCATATCCAACCACTGCTACAACCTTTCGGACGCCGTTGCCACCGGGGTGGTCCAGAAAATCTCCTACAAGCCGGGCGGAACGTGCACCGGGCCGTCAGGAACACAGATCCCAGGGGGTTGGGGCTGGCTGGACCGCAGCTCACCGTGCGTGGCAGTGACACAAAACGGCACCAATCACGTCGGTTCGGATCCGGGCAACAACCCTCCCACTGATTGCCAAGACATCCTTTCCCGATGGAAGTCAGCCATCCTCGCCGGCGGGGAAGTGGATGTTGCCTTCCCCATCTTCGACGACGCCACCAACCAGGGACAAAACGGCCAATTCCACATTATTGGCTACGCCACATTCAGGATCTGGGGCTGGAAGTTTGGTAACAACGGCGTCTACGAATTTCGCAACACAGCTACCTCTCCGGGAATGACCAGCGCTCTCGCCTGCTCCGGAGGAAACAACCGCTGTGTAATCGGTCAATTCATTAAATTCGAGTCAATCGACTCCTTTAGCGAAGGGTCGAGTGGAGGAACGAATTTGGGAACCGTAATTATCAAGCTCATCGACTAAGGGCTACCGCATAGATAAACGATATTGAATAATTCTTAAGGGGAATACAGTGAAAACTCGCCTACTGGGAGGCATTGCCGCTCTGATTGTGGCAATCATCGGAACCGTGTTGCTGGTCTCGTACGTGCAAAACGCTGACAAGCGCGCCATGGCCGATACCGAAACGGAAAGTGTCTACGTCGTTGAGAAGGCCGTTGCGGCCGGCACCGGTGTGGACAAGATGGCAGACGCCGTCGTCAAAAAGGAAGTCCCCAAGCTCGCCATCGCCGCCGGCGCCGTCACGGACCTGGGCGATGTGAACCAGAAAGTCACAGCCGTGGCCCTGATGCCTGGAGAGCAGCTTCTTTCAACTCGGTTGGTGGATGCCGACGCCTTCCTTGGGCCTTCCAGGGTGCAGGTACCTGCGGGCATGCAGGAGATCACCCTGAAGCTGCCCATTGAACGTGTGGTTGGCGGCAAGATTGCCGCAGGCGACACCGTGGGTGTCTTCCTTTCGGTAGAGGACTCCGGCGCGAAAACCAGCGGCACACAGCTGACTTTTCACAAGGTCCTGGTGACGGGGGCCCAATACAGCAACGGCAGCGCCGCCAAACCGCAGGATTCGGCGGCCGAAGAGGAAGCCACCAAGGGTGCACTCACTTCGAAGAAGAGCAGCTCCTCTGACGAGACGTACATGATCACCCTCGCCCGCAACTCAGCCGATGCCGAGCGGATCATCTACGCCGCCGAATTCGGCCACGTATATCTTTCCAAGGAACCGGCGAACGCCGTCGAAGCCACGTCCGGCGTCGTGAACAGCGCAAGGCTGTTCCGATGAGCCGCTTCGTGCTCATCACGCCGAATTCCGATTTCGAACGCCGGATGCAGCTGGCCGTGGCCGGCATGCACGGTTCGCTCCAAGTGTTCCAGGCGGACTACCTGCCCGAAGGGCCGCACGATTTCCTGCGGCAGTTGGTTGGAGAGCCTCCGGAGGTGCTGATTCTCGGCCCCGGGCTCCCCGCTGACGGATCGCTGAAGCTGGCATCGGTGATGGATCTCCAATATCCCGAGATCAGCGTGGTGCTGGTTGTTCCCGAGACCAAGGAAGTGGTCTTACAGGCCATGCGTTCGGGCGTGCGGGACCTCCTCGATCCGGCGGCCGACCCCGACTCCATCCGCGTCATGCTGGAGCGCGCCAGCCTCGCAGCCGCCGGCCGCCGTCGGGGTTTGGCCCCCGGAACGTCCGAACACGCAGATCACGGCGCCGGCGGAAGGGTCATTGCAGTCATGTCCCCCAAGGGCGGTGTGGGCAAGACCACCGTGGCAACCAATCTGGCCGTCGGCCTGGGGAAGTCCGCTCCCATGGGCGTGGTGATCGTGGACCTCGACCTCCAGTTCGGAGATGTTGCCAGCGGGCTGATGCTGGATCCGGAGCACACCATCACCGATGCCGTGGTGGGGGCCGCCAGCCAGGACTCCATGGTCCTCAAGACGTACCTCACCGTCCATCCGGCCGGCATCTACGCCCTGTGCGCGCCCCGGAACCCGGTGGAGATGGACAGGATTTCCGGTGAACACGTCACCAGACTTCTCAACCAGCTCCGCGAGGAGTTTCACTACATCGTCGTAGACACGGCACCCGGCCTGGGAGAGCACGTCCTGGCGACACTCGAGCAGGCCACCGATGCTGTCTGGATCTGCGGCATGGACATTCCGAGCATCCGCGGCCTCAAGACGGGTTTCCACATCCTGGCCGAACTGAATCTGCTCCCCGAACGGCGGCACGTGGTCCTGAACATGACGGACCGCCGCGCCGGCCTGACGCTGCAGGACATCGAGGCGACCATCGGCGCTCCTGTGGACGTCGCGCTCCCCCGCTCCAAAACGCTGCCCTTCTCCACGAACAAGGGTGTTCCCATCCTGCAGGACGGCAGCCGGGACGCGGCTAGCAAAGGGCTCCGCCAACTGGTGGAGCGATTCAAACCCAATTGGGAAGAAAGACCTCACAAGAAGCTGCACAGAAGGGCGGTAGTCCAGTGAAGAACCTGACAGACCGGTTCCAGCACCTCCGTGGCGAGGCCAAGGCCCAGCCCGAGGCGCCCAAGCCCTTCGAGGGCGTCTTCCAGCCCAAGGTGGCGCCCGCCACCCTGGGGCAAAAGCACCAGGCGCAAACGGCCGAGGCCGCGGCAAACGCGACGGCCGCAGTGGAGCTCCCACAGGTCGCATCTGTCGCAAGCGAGGCCCTGAACGCCCTCAAGGAGAGGGCTACCCATACGCTCTTTGAGCGGTTGGGGTCGCGCATCACGGATTCATCCCTCGAGGACGAGGAACTGCACCAGTTCGTCCGCGATGAGCTGAAGGTCGTGGTCGACGAGGAGCAGGTACCGCTATCCACTTCGGAGAGGCAGCGGCTCATCCGGGAAATCATGGATGACGTGCTGGGCCACGGGCCCATCCAGCGCTTCCTTGATGACCCCTCCATCACTGAGATCATGGTGAACCGCTACGACCAGGTGTATGTGGAACGCCAGGGCCGCCTCTTCCAGACCGACACGAAATTCGGTTCGGATGAAGCCTTGCGCAGGGTGATCGAACGCATCGTGTCCAAGGTGGGACGGCGCATCGACGAATCGTCCCCGCTCGTGGATGCGCGGCTCGCCGACGGCTCCCGCGTCAATGCCGTCATTCCGCCGCTCGCCGTCAACGGGCCTGCTCTCACTATCCGCAAGTTCGGCCGTGATCCGCTGACCGTCCACAACCTGATTTCGCTGGGGAGCCTCTCCCCGGAAATGGCGGAACTCCTTCAGGCATGCGTGCTGGCCCGGATGAACATCATCGTCTCGGGCGGTACCGGTACGGGTAAAACCACACTCCTCAACGTGCTCTCCTCGTTCATCCCGTCAGATGACAGGATCGTGACGATCGAGGATGCCGTGGAACTCCAGCTGCAGCAGGAGCACGTGATCCGCCTCGAAAGCCGCCCGCAAAACATTGAGGGCAAGGGCGAAGTTTCCATCCGGGACCTCGTGAGGAATTCGCTCCGCATGCGGCCGGACCGGATCGTAGTGGGCGAAGTCCGCGGCGGCGAGTGCCTCGACATGCTGCAGGCCATGAACACTGGCCATGACGGCTCCATCTCCACGGTCCACGCTAACTCCCCCAGGGACGCCATTTCCCGCCTTGAAACGCTGGTCCTCATGGCCGGAATGGATATCCCGCTCCGCGCGGTCCGCGAACAGGTCGCTTCCGCAGTGAACCTGATCGTGCACATCACCAGGATGCGCGACGGCTCACGCAGGGTCACCCACGTCACCGAGGTCCAAGGCATGGAAGGGGAGGTTGTGACCCTCCAGGATGCCTTCGTGTTCGACTATTCGGCAGGTATTGACGCCAATGGACGATTCCTGGGCAAGCCGGTGCCCACCGGCGTACGGCCGAGGTTCACGGACCGTTTCGCCGAGCTCGGCATCGAAATTTCGCCGGCAGTGTTCGGCGCATCGCTTGCCGGCGGTCCGCCGGCAAGGGGGCGATGAGAATGCCCGGGGACACCGGCGTCTTCGTGGTGGCGCTGTTCCTGCTTTACCTTGCCATTTTCCTTACTTTTGGCGTGGCACTCAGGCCTCGATCGGCACTCCCTATGTCCCGCCGCCGTCCGGATTCGCCCGCGAAGCCGACAGCCCTGACACGGCTGACGGATCAGGCGATAGGAGCGCTGAACAAAGGAATCAAGAAGCGCGGGCCCGGGCTTTTGTCCCGGGACCGGCTGGACGAATGCGGTCTGAAGAAAGGGCCGGGCGACTATCTGCTCATGGCCGGTGTCATCACCCTCATGGCGGGGGTGTTCGGTTTCTTCCTTGGCGGCCTTTTCGCGGCTTTCTTCCTGACCCTGCTGACACCATTGACTCTCCATCTCCTGCTGAACTTCCTCGCTGGGCGCCGCCGGATGCAGTTCGACCAGCAGGTGCCCGACACCCTCCAGATGTTCGCCGGCGGCCTCCGGGCGGGGCACAGCCTTCTACGGGCCGTTGACGCGGCTGCCCAGGAGAGCCACCCGCCAATGTCCGAGGAGCTCAGCAGGATCGTCAACGAAACGCGCATCGGCAGGGACCTCGGAGAATCCCTGGCGGATGTGGCTAGACGAACCAAGAGTGAGGATTTCCTGTCTATCTCGCAGGCCATCGAGATCCACCGCGAGGTGGGTGGCGACCTTGCCGAGGTCCTGGACCACCTTGGCGACACAGTCCGTGACCGCAATCAGGTGCGCGGCCAGATCCGGGCCCTGAGTGCGGAAGGCCGGATGTCCGCCATCGTTCTCATGGCGCTGCCGGTTGTCATGTTCATTGGCCTCATGCTGTTCAACGAGCTGTACTCCCGGGTCTTCAGCAGCACTCTGCCCGGCTTCCTCATGATCGCAGCGGCTGTTGTTCTTCTGACCGCAGGCGGTTTCTGGCTGAGCCGCATCATCAAACCGAAGTTCTAGAAAGTAGGTGATCAGCATGCAACCTCTCGCTTACGCCGCGATCCTTGCGGTGATCGCGCCTCTGACGGTCATGACCTGGTTCGCCTTCACCGGCGACAGGGCTGGCCTGCGAAACATCCAGGCCAACCTCGGCCGAGCCTCCAAAGCAAGGGGTTCCGCGCTCAGCGTCAACGAAAAACTGGCGCTCATGAGCCAGCGGATCATGCCCAAGGGATACGCAGGCTGGCTGGACAAGCAGCTGGCAGGCGCCGGGCGTCCCAAGGAGTGGCCGCTAGCCCGGCTCATCATGGTCAAGCCGATTCTGGCCTTCGCCGGCGCGGTGGCAGGATATTTGTTCTTTGCCGGGGGCCCGTCAGCTCAGCGGTTCCTCATTCTGCTGGGCGTTACGGCGCTCTGTTACTTCACCCCCGATCTGCTCGTGCGCAACCGTGCTCAAAAGCGCAGGGAGGCAATCCGGCTGGAGCTGCCCACAGCGCTGGACCAGATGCTCATCTCGGTGCAGGCCGGCCTGGGGTTTGAAGCGGCAATGGGGCGGGCCGGCACCAACGGGCATGGCCCCATGGCCGATGAACTCGTCCGGACGCTGCAGGACATCCAGGTGGGCAGGTCCCGCAAGGATGCCTACCTCGCGATGTCCGAGAGAGTGGATGTGCCGGACGTTCGCAGTTTTATCCGCGCAGTTATCCAGGCAGACGCGTACGGCATCGCCATTGCCGGCGTCCTGAAGGCGCAAGCCGGGGACATGCGCATCAAGCGGAAGCAACGGGCCGAAGAACACGCCATGAAGATGCCGGTGAAGATGCTCTTCCCGCTGATCCTCTTCATCCTGCCGACTTTGTTCATCGTGGTCCTGGGACCCGTCGTGCTGAATATCGCGGCGATGTTCGCGGGCTAAGTCACCGGTAGACGACCGCCCTCATCACGATGCGGCAGCCAAGACCGGACCCCCTCGGATCCCAGAGCCGAGGGGGTCCTTTGTGCGCCTGGGTGCTCTGCGAAACGCCCGCAAAATGCAAGGTTGACACAGTGAAGACGCAGGAAACGCGCAGCTTGGTAAAGGTTGGCACAGGATGCTGCAAGAACCGTAACGCTGGGCGAATTCCGTTGCTAGCTTTTTTATAGAGCTGGTGTCGGACCAGCTTTCCTTCACTCGCTCAGGAGTTCAAAATGCTTGCTCTTTACACCAACCTCTCAGTCCGCCTCCGCCGCGATGAGAAAGGTGCAACCGCTGTTGAATATGGCATCATGGTTGCCCTCATCGCCGTAGCAATCATCGTCGCCGTCACTCTCCTCGGCGGCAACTTGACCAACCTCTTCGGGAAAATTGCTTGCGTCAACCTTAAGTCTCCCGCTGGAACGTGGAGCGACACGGCGCACACTTGCTCCTAGTGCCGTCGCTTTTGCCTGCATCGCCAAGTAGGACTGAACAGCATCCATTCACCCGGACAGGAGCATGAAATGCTTGCCTTCTTCTCGAATGCCGCCGCCAGTGTCCGCCGTGGCGAAAAGGGTGCGACGGCCGTCGAATACGGCATCATGGTCGCCCTCATCGCCGTCGCTATCATCGTTGCCGTGACTCTCCTTGGTGGCAACCTGAGTTCGATGTTCAACGATGTTGCTTGCAAGGTCCAGGGCAAGGCGTACGCCGCCGCCGTGGTGGACGATCCGGCAACGGTCGGTGTTGATGAGTCAGCAGCCGCCGGCTGCAGGTAGTTTGCAGTAGGTCGTCGGGCGGTAGCGCACTCGCGTTGCCGCCCGGTGGTCTCATAGGAGAGCGATCAGGACTCCATTCACACGGAAGGGTAACCACATTGTCTGGGAATTCCGAACGCGGGGCCGTTGCCGTTGAGTTCGCACTCCTGGTCCCGATTTTGGTGATGCTTCTGCTCGGAATAATGGAGTTTGGGCGGGCTTACAACACCCAAGCCACGCTCACGAATGCGGCCCGCGAAAGCGCGCGATCGATGGCAATCAATAATAGCCAGACTGACGCCAGGACAGCAGCCAAGAACGCCGCAACGCAACTTACTCCTAGCCTGGTCGACGGCAACATCACATTCAGTGCAACTGATTGCATGACCGGTTCGCAAATGACGGTGACGGTCAGTTACACATTGAGCACCATGACTGGGATCGCTGGCCCGTTTGCCATGACAGGGAAAGGAACCATGCTGTGCGGCGGCTAACATCCCCAGCTGACTCAGAGCGCGGCGGAATCGCTGTCATTGTCGCCATTCTCATGGTAGTTATGTTGGGCTTTGCCGCCCTGGCCATCGACGTTGCGAAGCTCTATTCGGAACGAGCACAACTCCAGAACGGCTCCGACGCAGCTGCCCTCATGATGGCTCAGAAATGCGCCAAGAACGACGCCGACGTCAATTGTTCCACTACGTCCCCGCTGGCTGCTGAACTGGCGAACAAGAACGCCCTCGACAACCTCAGTAACATCAAATCCATCACACTCGACAAGGTGTACCGTACGGTGACAGTAACGGCTGGCGCCCAGGAAATCGGAAAAGCACCAAACACGGTGTCGCTTTTCTTCGCCAATGTCCTTGGGATTCCCAGCACGGAGGTGAGTGCCGCCTCCAGCGTTCGGTGGGGCAGCCCGGTGGAAGGAACCATTGTCTTCCCACTTGCATTCTCCATCTGCCAGGTCTCGGGCATGGTTGACGGGGGTGCCCAGCTCCTGCAGAACCACTCCGCGGATGCCAACGCCGACTGTGCGCTGGGACCGGCGGGCAAGACGGTGCCCGGCGGCTTCGGCTGGACGAGCCAGAACCCTGGCCAGTGCGGAGGGCTCGTAAATCTGGCCATCAACCAGAGTGGCAGCGCCACCGGCAACGACGGTCCGTCAAACTGTGATGCCGTCCTGAACAAGTGGGCAAGCGAGCTTGCGGCTGCGCGCCCGGTCATAGTCCTGCTACCGGTCTACGACGACGTGACCGGAACGGGATCGGGAGCCAGCTACCATTTGAAAAGCTTTGTCGCCTTCAGTGTCCAGGGTTGGGCGTTCAGCGGTTCTGACAAGTTGCCCATGGTCTACAACAACCTTTCCTCGACCAAGAGCCTGGAGTGCAAAGGCAACTGCCGCGGAATCATTGGGCAGTTCGTCAAGTACGTTTCCCTGGCCGACGGCTACAAACTTGGGCCGGTCAGCCCTTACGGCGACACCGTTGTTGAACTGACCAGTTAGTTCCCTGCAGTGCCGCAGTTCAGTGATTCAAAATCCTCAGGAGCAAGTTCGTGAAGTCTCGGTTGTTAGTAGGCGCGGCGGCAGTAGTCCTCGCCCTCGTGGGCGCCATGCTTGTAGTTTCATACGCCCAGGGCGCAGACCAGCGCGCCATCAAGAACCTTGAACCTGTGGACGTTTTGGTGGTCAAGACAGCGATTCCTGCTGGCACCCCCGTTGAGTCAATGGCTGCTTCACTCGCCACCGAGCAGCTTCCTGCATCGGCGGTCACCGAGTCGTCATTGAAAACTCTGGAGTCCGCCAAGGGCAAGGTTGCCGCGGTGGACTTGGTTCCGGGCGAGCAGCTCGTTTCCGAGCGGCTGGTTGCGCCCGAGGACGTCAAGGTTGCAGGGTCCGTGAACATCCCCGCGGGCCTGCAGGAGGTTTCCTTCCAGCTTGAGCCGGATCGGGTGGTCGGTGGACGGTTAGTTCCCGGGGACCACGTCGGTGTCTTCGTCAATATGGAAAAGGGCGGGCTCGAAGACCGGCCCGACAAGGAAACGACCAAGCTGACCGTTCACAAGGCGCTTGTTACGGCCGTCCAGCGAGCGCCCGAAGCTGCGCCCACGGCCGGACCTTCGCCATCGGCGACCGCCGATCCGAACGCTGGCAATCCTCAAGACACCACCTTGCCAACCGGTTCCCTGATGCTGACAGTCGCAGTAAGCGACGTCGACGCAGCCAAGATCGTCTTCGCTGCGGAATACGCCAAGATTTGGCTGAGTAAAGAACCCACGAACGCTAAGGACAGCGGCCCCAGGATCGTTCAGCGGAGTGAGGTCTACAAGTGAGCCGCTTCGTCCTGATTACGCCCAACGCGGACTTTGACGGCCGCCTGCGGCAGGCCGTGGCAGGCGGGCTTCAGGGCGGCGTACAGACGTTCTTCACCAATGTCTTGCCCGCCGGACCCTACGATCTGTTCGCCCAACTGAATCAGGAGCAGCCCGAGGTACTCATTTTGGGTCCAGACGTTCCCGTCGATGAGGCCCTACGCCTGGCAACAGTCCTCGACGTCCAGATTCCGGATCTTACTGTTCTTCTAGTCAGTGAGCCTGATCCCACTTTCATCTTGCAGGCCATGCGGGCTGGCGTTCGGGACATCCTTAGTCCGTCAGCCGATCCGGCGCAGCTCCGCGTGCTACTTGAACGTGCGTGCCAGTCCTTCGCCAGCAGGCATCGCGTCGAACAGCCCAAACCGGCGGACAACCCCAAAGGAACTGTGATCGGTGTTTTCTCCCCCAAAGGCGGCGTCGGCAAGACCACCATCGCGACCAATATCGCCGTCGGCCTGGGCAAGATAGCCCCGATGAGCGTAGTAATTGTGGATCTGGACCTGCAGTTCGGCGACGTCGCATCCGGTCTCTACCTCAATCCGGAGCACACTGTCACCGACGCAGTCTCTCCCGCTGCCAGCCAGGACACCCTGGTGCTGAAGGCCTTCCTCACCGTACACCCCGCCAGCATCTACGCACTCTGTGCACCGGCCAGCCCTGTCGAGGCCGACTTCATCACCCCGGAACAGGTCACGCGTCTCATCGAACAGCTGGCCGAGGAGTTCCAGTACGTCGTGGTCGACACTGCGCCCGGCCTGCCCGAAATCGGGCTTGCCGCCATGGAAGCCTGCACGGACGTCGTCTGGGTCAGCGCGATGGACATTCCCAGCGTCCGCGGCCTTCGTTCAGGCATGGACATCCTGCGCCAGCTGGAGATTCTGCCGGAAGGGCAGCACGTGGTTCTGAATATGGCTGACTCCAAGTGCGGACTCACCGTGCAGGATATAGAGTCCACCATCGGAGCCCCCGTGGACGTCAGCGTGCCCCGTTCCCGAGCGGTGGCCCTGTCCACCAACCGCGGCACGCCCCTCCTGCTGGATGCCAGGAAAGATCCCGCTGCAAAGGGCCTCGGCCAGTTGGTGGACCGTCTGGGTCCTGCCGCTGGCACCAAGGCGCAGCGGAGCGCCCACCGGAGGGTGGTGGTCTAGATGAGGCTGTCCGAACGAATCCAGGCCGCGCAGCTCAGGTCCGAGGTTCCGGGTGCCCTATCGCATGTTCCCGCTGTCTCCGCGCACGCCCCGGCTGCGCCCGCGGACATCGCCTCCGGCCCTGCGCCGATGCTGAGTGACCCGAGCAGGGTACAGACTGCAACCACGGCGTCGTTCAGCACTGCCCCCCGGCCGCTGTCTGGTGTGTCTGCCTATCAGACGCGTGCGGCACGGCGCGCAGCTGAGGCGGCTGCCCAGGCTGTGGTTGCGCAGGCACAGCCTGCAAGCGCTGCTGTGGTAGCGCCAGCTCCGGGCAAGGAAGCAGAGCCTGTTCCGTCCGCTAAAACGCCTCCCGCTTTGCCCGCTCAGAGCCGACGCCCAGCGGCGGAAAGCTCGCCGACTAAGCCCGCCAGCGCACCGCAGGCGGAACCCTTCAAAGCAAAGTCCCAGCAGCCGGTAGACGTTTTTGCTGCCCTTAAGCAGCGTGCCGCAACGGCGCTGTTTGACCGCATGGGGGCACGCTTTAATGACTCAACGCTCACGGAACAGGAACTCCGCAGGACCGCGCGCGAAGAGCTCATACGCATCATCGATGCCGAACAGGTGCCACTGACCGCCGACGAGCGCTCCCGGCTGGTGGCGGACGTGGCTGACGACGTGCTCGGCTACGGGCCCCTGCAACGGCTGTTGGACGATCCCGCTGTTACCGAAATAATGGTGAACCGGATGGACCAGATCTATGTGGAACGAAAGGGTCAACTGACCCTGACCGAATCCCGGTTCAGCTCCGAGGACCACTTGCGCAAGGTCATTGAGCGAATTGTGTCAAAGGTTGGGCGACGCATCGATGAATCCTCACCGCTAGTGGACGCGCGCCTTGAGGACGGCTCCCGCGTGAACGCCGTGATCCCCCCACTGGCCGTCGGCGGCTCCTCACTCACCATCCGTAAGTTCAGCAAGGTGCCCCTAACTGTCCGCAACCTCATCGACTTTGGCACCCTTACTCCGGAGATGGCCGAATTGCTGAACGCATGCGTCAAGGCCAAGCTAAACATCATCGTGTCCGGCGGCACCGGCACAGGGAAGACCACCCTCCTTAACGTCCTCTCGTCGTTCCTGCCAGCCAACGAACGCATCGTGACCATTGAGGATGCCGTGGAGTTGCAGATCCAGCAAGAGCACGTGGTCCGGCTGGAGAGCCGACCGCCCAACACCGAGGGCAAGGGCGAGGTTACCATCCGCGAACTGCTTCGCAATTCCCTCCGTATGCGTCCGGACCGCATCGTGGTGGGCGAGGTCCGTGGCGGGGAATCCCTGGACATGCTCCAGGCCATGAACACAGGCCACGACGGTTCGCTGTCCACCGTCCACTCAAACTCGCCCCGTGACGCCGTCGCCCGTCTTGAAACACTGGTCCTCATGGCGGGCATGGACCTGCCGCTGCGGGCAATCCGCGAGCAGATCGCCTCCGCCGTCAACCTGATCATCCAGATTTCGCGGCTCAGGGACGGCACGCGGCGCATCACGCATGTGACCGAGGTCCAGGGCATGGAGGGCGATATTGTCACGCTCCAGGACGCCTTCGTCTTCGACTACTCAGCCGGCGTGGATCAACACGGACGCTTTTTGGGAAGCCCGATTCCTACAGGCATCCGCCCCCGGTTCATCGACCGTTTCGAAGACATGGGCATTCACGTTTCGCCCGGGGTCTTCGGCGCTCCCTTGGCTCCGACCGGAAAGCACTGACGTTCATGGTCGTGACAATTGGTATTATTTTGGTCGTTGCCTCAGTAGCCTTGGGGGGAGTGGCCGCGCTCATCCCCCGCACCCCCACGGTGTCGTTGGACCGCCGCAGGCCGTACCGGACGGAGTCGGATTCGCAGCTGACCCGCTTTGCGGGTTCGGCAGTTCAAACAATCGAGCGATTCCTTTCCAAGAGGAACTTCCGGTACTTCAAGCGGGAGACCCTCGAGAATGCCGGCCTGCGCCTGAGCCAGGCTGATTTCCTGCTGCTAGTTGTCATCGGCGCATTCGTGGGTGCGCTCGTGGGGCTCGTCGTAGCCGGCCCCCTTCTGGCTATCCTCCTGGTGATGACAGCGCCGTTCGTTGGTCACCTTGTGTTGGGCTTCCTGGCAGGCAAGAGGCGTACCAAGTTTGGAGACCAACTCGGCGATACGCTGCAACTGCTGTCCGGCAGCCTCCGCGCCGGCCATAGTATTCTGCGGGCAGTTGACGCAGCCGCCAACGAGTCGCAGGCACCGACGTCCGAAGAAATGCGCCGGATCGTTTCTGAGACAAGTCTCGGCCGAGACCTGCTTGTGTCGCTCAACGACGCGGCGGAACGCATGCAGAACGAGGACTTCGTCTGGATAGCCCAGGCCATACAGATAAACCGAGAGGTGGGAGGCAACCTGGCCGAGGTGCTGGATCAGGTGAACGAGACGATCCGCGAGCGCAACGAAATCAAGGGCCACATCAAGGCTTTGGCCGCCGAAGGCAAGTTCTCCGCATACATCCTCATGGCCCTGCCGATCGGCATCGTGGGCATGCTGACGGTTGTCAGCCCGGGCTACATGGACAAGATGTTCACAAATCCCCTTGGCTGGATCATGATTTTTGCCTCCGTCATCCTGATGACCCTTGGTGGTCTCTGGATGCGCAAGATCATTGACCTGAAGTTCTGAGCCGGCCATGGATCCGCTAATTGTTCTCGCGCTCCTCCTGATCTGCCTGCCAATCGGCTACCTCGCCTGGTCTCTGCTGTCCGTTGACCGCAGGGGCCAGACGGTGGCCCGTGACATTCTGTCCAGGGGCAGCCACCGCGCCGAAGTGGAGAAAAAGACAAGCTCTGGCGTTGTCGAGAAGATCGGCCGCAGGCTCACACCGGCGGCCTACGTCCTCAAGCTCGATCACATGCTGTCCCTAGCAGGCCGCCCGGCGAACCTTCCTCTAGGCCGAGTGCTCGCCGCCAAACCCGCTCTGGGACTTGCGGGCGGATTGCTAGGTCTGTACATAAGTTCAATCGCCACCACACCGATCATTAAGCTTGTGGGGCTGTTCGTCCTGTTCCTTGGCTACTTCATTCCTGACCTGATGCTCTACAGCAAGGGCATGGAACGGCAGAAAGTCATGCAACTGGAGCTTGCCAACACACTCGACCAGATGCTGATTTCCGTGGAAGCAGGCCTAGGCTTCGAAGGAGCCATGGCCCGAGCCGGTGAGAACGGCAAAGGCCCGCTGGCGGAGGAACTGGTCCGTACCCTGCAGGACATGCAGGTGGGCCGGAGCCGCCGCGAGTCCTACCTTGCCCTGGCCGAGCGCACCAACATCCCCGAGTTGCGGAGCTTCGTACAGGCAGTAGTGCAGGCTGACACCTACGGCATTGCCATCAGCCGGGTCCTGCGGGTGCAGGCCAAGGTGATGCGCGTCAAGCGCCGCCAGCGGGCCGAAGAGAAGGCCATGAAGCTTCCCGTGATAATCCTCTTCCCGCTGCTCTTCTTCATCTTCCCGGTACTTTTTATCGCCATCCTGGGCCCCGCCGTTATCAACACCATCGAAACCTTCAGTGGCCAGTAGGGTCGAGTTTCCGCAGGTTTTCCCCCACCACAAGGAACCCGCAGGGTTTCCACAGGATCCAAGGTTGATCAGGTTTTTCACAAGGTCAGAAAGTAGCCTTAACGTATGTCCAATTCAGGTTCCAGTGCAGGAGACGGCGGCGCCAACGGCGTCTGCCTGCCCGCATCCGGACACTCCGAGGACGGGCAACAGGACGGCGCTCAGGACGACTCCCAGGAACCCGTCGTGGACCTGAGCGTCCTGCACGAACTGGAAGAGGAAATGGGCGGCACCCGTGTTGCCTACAACTTCGCCCGGGACTACATCAGCATCTGGGACAAGCGGCTCCGGTACCTGGAACGGTCCGTCGAAGACAATGATCCCGACGCTGCCATGGACGCTGCACTGAGCCTGAAGAATTCCGCCCTGATGGTGGGTGCCACCCGGCTGGCCACGCTCGCCATCGAGGTGCAGCGCCTCGTCAAATCCGGAGACCTCGCCTGCGTGCGGCGACTGCTGCCGGCGGTCGCACAAACTGGCGCGCTCACCGTCAGGGAACTGAAACTGGGTTATCTTCCGCCGGACAGCTAGGCTTCCGCCGGACAGCTCGTAGAACCTACTCCGCCCGCTTCGGCGCCAGCCTGTACCCCACCCCGCGTACGGTGACCAGCCACCGGGGGTCCTGCGGATCCTCACGGAGCTTGCGGCGCAAATTACCGATGTGCACCTCCACGGCCCGCTCGTCGGCCTCACTGATGTAGGTGTCCTCGCGGTAGTACTCGCCGCGAACCACTCGCACCAAGTCCGCCCGCGTGCGGACGGCCCCCGTTCCGCGCAGAAGTTCGTGGAGGAGGTCGAATTCGCTCCGGGTCAGCCCCAGCGGCGTCCCGCGGAGGGCCACTGTCCGGGTTTCGGTGTCCAGGTCAAGACCGTTGTGATGCAGTACCGTTCCGCCGCGGCGAGCAGCGCCGGTGGCAGCGGGACCCGGTTCCGACGGCGACCCAAGCGGTGCCTCGGGCTCACCGACTGCGCCCTGCCGCGGCCGGCGCATCATGGCCGATATGCGGGCCCGCAGTTCGCGCGGCCGGAACGGCTTGACGATGTAATCGTCAGCGCCGCCCTGCAGCGCCGTGATGGTGTCCAGTTCCTCGTTCCGGCCCGTGAGCATCACCACGTAGGCGTCACTGAACTGCCGGATCCGGCGAAGCACCTCGAAGCCGTCAATGTCCGGGAGGCCGACATCAAGAGTGATGACGCTGGCCCGGCTCTGCCTGGCTATGTCCACACCGTCGCGGCCCGTAGCTGCTGAGTGCACCTCGAAGCCGGCCTGCTGAAGTACCGCATCAAGGAGATTACGGACGTCGGCGTCATCCTCAATCACCACGGCCACACCAAGATCGATCACTGCTGTCCTCAAATCCGGCAATACCACCGCACAGCCCAGCGCAATGCGGGAAGCGTTCCCAGAATACCTACGCTACAACGTGAAGTGGACTGGACACCCTTTATTCTCGATATCTTTTGGCCCGTTACCTTGCCGACACAACGGTCTCTGCGTTTGCTGAAGAATTGCCGTGCATAATGGGCTTCATGCCCTGGTTTATGCAGGCGCCGCCCTGCGGTGCGAAAAAACAGAATAGAAGGTGCCGCCGCAATGGGTGAGCAGCTGCTGGTCCGGGACACCGACCGTTTTTTCAGGCGCCTTGGGCCTCGTTTGCAGGTTGCGCTTTGCCAGCTTCCGGTGACGCTAATCCTTGGCGCGCTGGCGATTGCCGCCCCCGCGGTCTGGCCGACCTTGATAGACAACGGCGTGTTTATCGCGTCCATCATCCTGATGGTTGCATTGTTCCTTTCCTGTTTCCTGGTTCCGTGGGAACGGCTGCCAGCCAATGCGTACCTCGTAATACCAATTCTTGACCTTGTGGTGATCGGGCTCGCCCGCAATGGAGCGGTTCCGGCTGTTGCCGGACTAGCTGTGCTGGCCATATTCCCCGTGATCTGGTTGTCGGCATCGGGCGCCTACGCGCGGACGACGATTGTCCTGAGTTTCTTTGGGCCGTTACTCATCGCCATACCCACGGTGGTACAAAAGTTTCCCAGAATTTCACCTTCGGACATCGCCACGGTAATTCTGCTTCCGCTCATGATGTTGGCCGTATCCCTCGCAATCCGCTTCGCCAGCGCCAATGTCAGGGTGCAGCGCCTGCGGCTGGAGAAAAAGGACGCCGAACTCCGCGAACTGCTCGTCGAAAGCAGGAACCGCGAGCGGCTGCTCAAGACGGTGCTGGACACGATCGACGTCGGTATTGTCGCCGTGGACGCCGACGGCCACAAAGTGCTGGTCAACGGCCAGCAGAAGGATTTCCAGCAGGCTGCATCCACTGGCGCATCAGTCCCGGTCCCGGAATCCGAGCAGCTCCTGTTCGGCCAGGACAAGGTGACGCCGCTTCCTGCGGACAAGCGGCCCATACGCCGGGCGGTGGCGGGCGAAACGTTCGCGGACTACCTGGTGTGGATCGGCGAGGGGTCGGCGCAGCGCGCCGTTTCAACCGCTGCGCGGATTATCAAGAACGACGACGGCGGGTCCAGCGGCGCCGTCGTCGTCTACAGCGATGTCACGGGCCTTGTGGAAGCGCTGACCGCCAAGGAAGAGCTGATCTCCAACGTTTCCCACGAGTTCCGGAGCCCGCTGATGTCCGTCCTCGGCAACGTCGATCTGGTGCTCGATGAGGCGGATGGCCTGTCCTCCGCCGGCGTGCAGCGGCTCGAGGTGGTGCAGCGCAACGCCGAGCGGCTCCTCTCCCTCGTGTCGGATCTGCTGGTGTCGGCCTCAACCGTGCTGGCCGTCCATCCCCGGCGGACTGACCTGGCCGGGTTGATCGAGACCACCATCGGGTCCGCCCAAGCACAGGCCGATGCCACCAACGTCTCGCTCAGAGCCGACGTTCCGGTTCCCCTGTGGGCGCACGCGGATCCGCTCCGCATGGCCCAGGCCCTCGACAATCTCGTTTCGAACGCCATCAAGTATTCGCCGGACGGCGGTGCAGTAACCGTCCGTGCCAGCAGCACCGATCGCTGGGTCGAGCTGCAGGTCCAAGACACCGGGATGGGCATCAGCGAAGAGGAATCGGCCCGGATCTTCACGAGGTTTTTCCGCACCCAGGCCGCCCGGAAGGCTGAGATCCCCGGCGTGGGCCTCGGACTGTCCATTACCAAGACCATCGTGGAGCGGCACGGCGGGAAAATCTCCTGCGCCAGCACACCCGGTGCCGGCACGACGTTCACCGTTACTCTTCCGGTGGAAGGCGCCGCGGCACTGTAAGGGCGCTGTAGGCCAGCGCCGCCGCACTCTAACGCAGCAGAACGTTCAGTCCAGCGGCAGCGTTATGGTCACGCACGTTCCCCGGTCTCCGGACGAGTCGATGACCATCTGGCCCCCCACCGAGCCCACGGCCAGCCGCATGAGCCGGAGCCCCATCCCGGAATGCCTGCCGTGCGTGGCCGCGTGCACATCAAACCCGGTGCCGTCGTCGCACACTTTGAGCTGGACGGCGTGGCTCTCGGCGGGAAGGCTAACGCAGCCCAACCGGACCGTCACGGCGGATGCCTCCGCGAATTTGTGGACATTGCTCAAGAGCTCCTGCGCCGCCCGGTACAGCAGCGTCGCGGACTTCCGGTCGACTTCCATGCCGTGGTGCGGCGTTTCCAGGTGCACCACGACTCCGCGTTCGCGCAACGGAAGGGTCAATCGGTCAATCGCCCCCGCGACGCCAAGCGCATAGAAATCGACCGGATGCGTATCAGTAAGAACGCCTCGGACTGCGACAACCTCGTCGCTTGATAGTGATTTCATGCCTCTACCGTGCGCCTGCGCCCTTGGCATTTTCTTAGGCTTTTCCCAGTCACTCCCCTGTTTGCAGGGGCACATCTGGAGCGTCCCGGACACGCCCCGTCAGGCCAGCGTGTACCCGGACCCGCGGACCGTCTTGAGCCACCGGGGCCGCCTGGCGTCATCCCCGAGCTTGCGCCGCAGGTTCCCTACGTGGGCCTCGATCAATCGTCCGGGGTCACGCGTGCCGGCGGCGGCAGCGCCGGGCTGTGCGGCTTCCTGCTGCACCAGCCCCAGCAGCCCGGCCAGTTCCGTTTTGGTCACCACGCCGCTGCCTCTTTCCAGAAGGATGCGCAGCAGATCGAATTCGGTCCGCGTGAGCGCCAGCGACCTGCCGCCAATGCTGGCCGCGCGTGTTGCACTGTCGATCCGCAGGCCCTTGTGCTCGTAACTGGAGCCGGCTGTCGCCGTCAAGCCCGCCGCCGCAGTTGCGGCTGTCGCCGTCAAGCCCGCCGCCGCAGTTGCGGCTGTCGCCGTCGAGCCTGCCGTTGCCACCACGGGCAGAACCGACACCGGGGCCAACAGGGCCGAGGCCGGAACCGGCGCCACGGTTCGCAACCGCCGTGGCCGGCGCAGCATCCCGTCAATGCGGGCCCGGAGCTCGCGCGGGCGGATCGGCTTGACGATGTAGTCGTCAGCCCCGGCGTCGAAGCCCCTGATGGTGGCGCGGAGGCTGCTGCGGGCCGTGAGCATGATGATGTAGGTGTGGCTGAATTCCCGGATGCGCCGCGCCACCTCGTACCCGTTGATGTCAGGAAGCACCACGTCCAGCGTGACAGTATCCGGCTGCTTGGCACGCACCAGCTCAATGCCGGCCGCCCCGGTGGCGGCAAAGTGCACCTCGAAACCGGCATCCCCCAGCGTGGCCCGCAAAAGGGCCCGGACTTCCTCATCCTGTTCAATAGCGACCACAACGCGACGATCATTCATCCCTTACCCCCTGTAAGGACCGCATGACTAAAGACTGCGCCTCAGCCTACTAGCTGCGTTCGGGAAATTGAGTCATGACCCTCAGAACGAGCTAACTTAAGGACTTACTCCCGCAGGGCCCGCGTCAGCTCGGCCCGGGCCAGCATCTCGTCGTCGGACGGATAGGCCACCTCTTCCAGCACCAGCGGGTGCGGCGCCGCCAGCACCGAACGGGCGTCACGCTTCCTGGCGAGCAGCCGCTCGTGCAGCCAGCCCGGCGGTTCCACGCCCTCCCCCACATACAGCGCGGCCCCCACCAGCGCGCGCACCATGTTGTGGCAGAACGCGTCCGCCTGGACCGTGGCCACGATGACGCCGTCCTCGCCGCGGGCAAATTCGAAGCGCTGCAGTTCGCGGATGGTGGTGGACCCCTCGCGCGGCTTGCAGTAGGACAGGAAGTTCTGCAGGCCCAGCAGCTGCACCGAACCGGCATTAAGGAGGTCAACGTCCAGCGGGCTCTTGTGCCACAGCGTGTCGTAGCGGCCCAGCGGGTCCCACAACGCCTGACCGTCTGCGATGCGGTAGCTGTAGCGCCGCCACAGGGCCGAGAACCGGGCGTCGAAGCCCTCCGGGGCTATGGACACCTGGTGCACCACGATCGCACCGGTCAGGTCCCCCAGCCCCCGGCTGAGCGCGCCGCGGAGCCTGCGCAAGAGCGCGACGGCGGGATCGAGTTCCGCACCGCGGTTCAGTCCCACCCACTCGGCCTCCGTGAGGTCGAGGTGGACCACCTGGCCGCGGGCATGCACGCCGGCGTCCGTCCGTCCCGCGACGGTGACCCGGACGGGACGCCGGATAAGCAGCTCCAGCGCCTCCTCCAGGGTTCCCTGGACTGTGCGGAGGCCCGGCTGCAGGGCCCACCCGCTGAAGGGGCCGCCGTCGTACGCCAAATCAAGCCGGATACGCAAAAACCCGCCGCCCCCCAAAACGGGGGCCGCGGGTTTTTGGTCGTTCATAGACCTAAGTCTATGTGAAGGAATCAGCGAATTACTTCGCGTCCTTTGCGGACTCGTCAGCAGCTTCCTCAGCGGCCGGAGCCTCTTCGGTTGCAGCAGCTTCGGTCTCGGCAGCTTCGGCTTCCGGAGCAGCTTCGGTCTCAGCGACCTCAGCCTCGGCGGGAGCTTCTTCTGCGGCCGGAGCAGCAGCGGCTTCCTTCTTGTCGGCGTCGCGCTTGGCAGCGGAAGTAGCCTCGGCTACAACGGCCTGCTTGGCGGAAACCGGCTCGAGGACCAGTTCGATGACAGCCATGGGAGCGTTGTCGCCCTTACGGTTGCCGATCTTGGTGATGCGGGTGTAGCCGCCATCGCGGTTCTCCACTGCCTGTGCAATGTCGGTGAACAGCTCGTGGACGACGCCCTTGTTGCTGATCAGGCCGAGCACGCGGCGGCGGGAAGCGAGGTCGCCGCGCTTGGCGAAGGTGACCAGGCGTTCTGCGTACGGCTTCAGGCGCTTGGCCTTGGTGACCGTGGTGGTGATCCGCTTGTGCTCGAACAGTGCTGCTGCCAGGTTCGCGAGCATGAGACGCTCGTGAGCCGGGCCGCCTCCGAGGCGCGGACCCTTAGTGGGGGTAGGCATAATTGTTTCTCCTCATATGGAAGCCGGTGGGCTGCGCACAACATGGTGCATCCAGCCCGCCGGCCAAGATCTGCTTGTTAGAGCTCGTCGTCGCTGAACGCGGCGTCGTCCTCTTCGATGGCTGCGGCGCGGGCGGCCAGGTCGAAACCGGGAGGCGAGTCCTTGAGGGACAGGCCCAGTTCAACCAGCTTTGCCTTGACCTCATCGATGGACTTCGCACCGAAGTTGCGGATGTCCATCAGGTCAGCCTCGGAGCGGGCAACGAGTTCACCCACGGTGTGGATGCCCTCACGCTTGAGGCAGTTGTAGGAACGGACGGTGAGGTCCAGATCCTCGATCGGCAGGGCCATGTCTGCTGCCAGGGCAGCATCCGTCGGCGACGGGCCAATCTCGATACCTTCAGCTGCGGTGTTCAGCTCGCGGGCCAGACCGAACAGTTCCACCAGGGTGGTACCTGCCGAAGCAACAGCATCGCGCGGGGCGATGGCCTGCTTGGTCTCGACGTCGACAATGAGCTTGTCGAAGTCGGTGCGCTGCTCAACACGGGTGGCTTCCACGCGGAAAGTAACCTTCAGCACCGGCGAGTAGATCGAGTCAACCGGAATACGGCCGATCTCGGCGTCGCCGGACTTGTTCTGAGCTGCCGAAACGTAGCCGCGGCCGCGCTCGATGGTCAGTTCGAGCTCGAACTTGCCCTTCGAGTTCAGCGTGGCAATGTGCAGATCCGGGTTGTGGAACTCGACGCCGGCCGGCGGAGCGATGTCCGCGGCGGTGACGACTCCGGGGCCCTGCTTGCGCAGGTAAGCAACAACCGGCTCGTCGTGCTCGGAGGACACAGACAGGTTCTTGATGTTCAGGATGATCTCGGTGACATCTTCCTTGACACCCGGAACCGTGGTGAACTCGTGCAGCACGCCATCGATCCGGATGCTGGTTACAGCGGCACCGGGGATGGAGGAGAGCAGGGTACGGCGGAGGGAGTTTCCGAGGGTGTAACCGAAGCCCGGCTCCAGCGGTTCAATGATGAAACGGGAGCGGTTATCGGAGACGACCTCTTCGGAGAGGGTGGGGCGCTGTGCAATGAGCACTTAGGTTTCCTTTCGGCGAGCATCCGCTATATGACGCAACACAGGTGGTGGAAAATCGGTCTGAAGACTTAACGCGGCGGGCTTGCCCGGACCCGGTAAGGGTCCGGGCAAGCTCCGACTGCGGAAAGGCTTAGACGCGGCGGCGCTTCGGCGGACGGCAGCCGTTGTGCGCGGCGGGGGTGACGTCCTGGATGGAGCCAACCTCGAGGCCAGCGGCCTGCAGCGAACGGATGGCGGTCTCGCGTCCGGATCCCGGTCCCTTGACGAACACGTCAACCTTCTTCAGGCCGTGCTCCTGCGCACGCTTGGCAGCAGCTTCGGCAGCCATCTGTGCAGCGAACGGGGTGGACTTACGTGAGCCCTTGAATCCAACCTCACCGGCGGAAGCCCAGGAGATGACAGCACCGTTCGGGTCCGTGATGGACACGATGGTGTTGTTAAAGGTGCTCTTGATGTGCGCCTGGCCAAGCGCGATATTCTTCTTGTCCTTCTTACGCGGCTTGCGAACCGCGCCACGAGTCTTCGGGGGCATTTTTTCTCCTACAGAAAGTTATCGGGGGAAAGCGATCGCTTGTTCCCACCATTGCCGGGTTCCCTGAAATCGCGTCAGCGATTTTAGGGGGCAAATGGGGACTTAACGGGCCTTCTTCTTGCCGGCGACGGTACGCTTCGGGCCCTTGCGGGTACGGGCGTTGGTCTTCGTACGCTGTCCGCGTACGGGCAGGCCCTTGCGGTGACGCAGGCCTTCGTAGCTGCCGATCTCAACCTTGCGGCGGATATCTGCTGCCACTTCGCGGCGAAGGTCACCCTCAACCTTGTAGTTGCCTTCAATGTAGTCACGCAGCTCTACCAGCTGCGCATCCGTCAGGTCCTTGACCCGGACGTCAGCGCTGATGCCGGTGGCAGCCAGGGTTTCGTGTGCACGGGTCTTGCCCACGCCGTAGATGTAAGTAAGCGCAATTTCCAGCCGCTTTTCGCGGGGAATGTCTACGCCAGCGAGACGAGCCATAGTGGCAGTGCTCCTTGAATAAACCGGAGGTCGTAGGCAGTACACCCGCACTGTCAGTGCGGCCCCAGCCTCCGACCGGGGGTTAGCTGTCCGGGCTCATACGTCCCAGTTCAGCTTGTGCTGCCTTTATTTACTTGCGTGGGTTAGCAACCCAGGGATTCCCGGAAAGGGAATTAGCCCTGGCGCTGCTTGTGGCGCGGGTTCTCGCAGATCACCATGACCCGGCCATTACGGCGGATCACTTTGCACTTTTCGCAGATCTGCTTGACGCTCGGCTTGACCTTCATGGCGTTCCTTTGCGTGATAGCAGTTGGTCCGGCCCTCGGCAATTGCTCTGGCCGCCCAACGGTTACTTGTAGCGGTAGACGATACGACCACGTGTCAGGTCGTAAGGGCTCAGCTCCACCACTACCCGGTCCTCAGGGAGAATCCTGATGTAGTGCTGACGCATTTTTCCAGAGATGTGTGCCAGAACGACGTGCTTGTTGGTGAGCTCAACACGAAACATCGCGTTGGGCAGCGCCTCAGTCACTACGCCCTCGATCTCTATGACCCCGTCCTTCTTGGCCATATCCTCCGCTAACTGTTGTTTGCCGCAGCCCTCCGGATTGCACCGGGCATGACTACGGACGTTTTTTGATTTGATTGACCGTCGCCCTCCGGCCGCAAATGGGCGTGGCAGGGCAGACAACCAACAAGCAACATTACGGCATTTGGTCCGGAATGTTAAATCCAGCCATGTTAGCGCAGATCGCCGCCGTGCGCATCAAATCCGGACGCATCAGGAACCGTAGGCATCAAAAGTGCCCGCGGCCGTGGTCACGGCCGCTGCGCTGCGGATCCCGTCCAGGATCGCCAGGCGTACGACGTCGGCTGCCGCACTCTGCAGGGTGATGAGACTCACCTGCCGGACAGCCTGCGTCGTCCGGTCCAGGGCGGCCGCGCCGGTGGCGAGGCAGAACACCGTGTCCCCGTCCGCCAGCGTGTGGCTCGGGTTCAGCGCCCGGGCCAGTCCGGCGTGGGCGGCGGAAGCGGTGCGCTTACACTCGGCCGGGTCCAGCGCCGCGTTGGTCGCGACAACCACGAGCGTGGTGTTGAGCGGCGGCCGCCGATTGGGCTTGTCGAAATCACCGGGCCCGGCAGCTTCGCCCCGGGTCTCGGCAGGCTCAGCCGGCGGGGCGAACGGCAGGCCCAGCGCGTTCACTACAGCCAGTGCCCCGACCACCACGCCGTTCTCCAGCGTGACCGAAGCCGTGCCCACTCCGCCTTTGAATTTGCCCCGCCCGATGACCGCTCCGGTGCCGGCTCCCACGTTGCCGCGTTCGACGTCGTGCCCGTCCTTCTCAGCACCGGCGGCGGCTGCTGCCGCGTAACCCATCTCGGCGTCCGGGCGGGCGCTGAAGTCGCCTCCTCTGCCGAGGTCGAAGATGGCTGCGGCCGGGACAATAGGCACCACGCCGCCCTGGACTTCGAAGCCTCGGCGCTGCTCCTCGCACCAGCGCTGGGCGCCGTGGGCGGTCACCAGGCCGTAGGCGCTGCCGCCGGTGAGCACCACGGCGTCAACGGTGGGAACGAGCGTCGTCGGGTCCAGCGCGTCGGTCTCGTGGGTGCCGGGACCTCCCCCGCGGACGTCCACCGAGCCGACGGTCCCCGGCGGCGGCAGGACCACGGTCACGCCGCTCAGCCAGCCGCCGTCGTTCTTCTGCCGGTGCCCCACCCGCAGGCCCGGCACATCGGTGATGGATCCCGTCGCTCCCATGGGCACCATTCTGCCCCCCTGACGCTCCCCCTGCCGACGCCGGTAATGCCCCGCGATGCGCAAAATCCCTGTCGACACCGGAATTCCGGTGTCGGCAGGGATTTTGCGCGTCATGAAGCCAAAGGCGGGTCGTCAGGGGATCGGAACCGGGACCACGCGCAGCGGCGCGAGCCGGGCCGCACCGCCGTCGGGCGCCGAAAGCACCCAGATGCCCTTCTCGTGGACCGCCACGGAGTGCTCCCACTGGCAGGAACGCTTGCCGTCCGTGGTGACCACAGTCCAGTCATCGTCCAGCACTGCCGTCTCGATGCTGCCGCGCACCAGCATGGGCTCGATCGCGAGGCACAGGCCCGGGCGGATCTTCGGCCCGCGGTGGCTGGTGCGGTAGTTCAGCACGTCCGGGGCCATGTGCATCTCGGAGCCGATGCCGTGCCCCACGTAGTCCTCCAGGATGCCGAGCGGCTTGCCGGGCACCGAGGACACGTAGTCGTCCACAGCGCAGCCGACGTCGCCGACGAACTTGCCCGTGGCGAGGGCCGCGATCCCCCGCCACATGGCGGCCTCGGTGACGTCGGAGAGCCGCTGGTCCTCGGGATCCACAGTTCCCACGATCACCGTGCGGGCAGAATCGGAGTGCCAGCCGTCCACGATCGCGCCGCCGTCGATCGAGATGATGTCCCCGTCCTGCAGCACCTTGGACCCCGGGATGCCGTGGACCACTTCCTCGTTGACGGAGGTGCAGATGGTGGCCGGGAAGCCGTGGTAGCCCAGGAAGTTGGACTTGGCGCCGGCTTCGAGGAGCACGGCCGCGAACGCCTCGTCGAGCTGCTTCGTGGTGACTCCCGGCGCGGCGGCGGCAACAGCCGCGTCCAGGGCGCGGCTCAGCACCAGCCCGGCCTCGTGCATGGTCCGCATCTGCGCGTTCGTCTTGTATTCAATCCGGGGCTGGCCGAATGCCATCAGCGGTCTTTCCTCTCGATGTGCGGCCGCCGGCTTGACTGCCGGGCGGCGCTGGCCCCCTGCGGGGCTAAAAAAGCCGGAGGCCCCTCCCAATGAACCGGGAGGAGCCTCGTAGCGTTAGGACAAATCAGGCTGCCTGAGCCTCTTTGATGGCCTGCATGACGCGGTCGGTGACTTCGTCAATGCCGCCGATGCCGTCAACCTGGGTCAGGATGCCGCGCTCGGCGTACTTGGCCACGACGGGTTCGGTCTGCTCGTGGTACAGATCCAGCCGGTGGCGGATAACGCCCTCGTTGTCGTCGCTGCGCCCGGTTTCCTTGGCGCGGCCCAGGAGGCGGTGGACGAGTTCCTCGTCGTCGGCGGTGAGCTGGAGTACGACGTCGAGCTTCTGGTCACCGTTGGCCAGGATCTCGTCGAGGTAGTCAACCTGCGCCGTGGTGCGCGGGTAGCCGTCCAGCAGGAAGCCGTCCTCGACGTCGGCCTCGCTGAGGCGGTCGCGGACCATCTTGTTGGTCACGCTGTCCGGAACAAAGTCACCGGCATCCATGTACTTCTTGGCCTCGACGCCCAGCGGGGTCTCGCCCCTGACGTTTGCCCGGAAGATGTCGCCGGTGGAAATCGCAACGACGCCGAGGCGGTCCGAGATGCGTTCCGCCTGGGTACCCTTGCCGGAGCCCGGAGGTCCGATAATCAACATTCTGGTCATCGCAATAGCCCTTCGTAGTGACGCTGCTGTAGTTGCGCGTCAATTTGCTTGACGGTCTCCAGGCCAACGCCCACCATGATCAGGATCGAGGTGCCACCGAACGGGAAGTTCTGGTTCGCGTTGATCAGCACGAGCGCCACCAGCGGGATCAGTGCCACAAAGCCAAGGTAGAAGGCGCCGGGCAGCGTGATCCGCGACAGGACGTACTGCAGGTAATCCGCGGTCGGCTTGCCGGCACGGATACCCGGAATGAAGCCGCCGTATTTCTTCATGTTGTCCGAGACCTCTTCAGGGTTGAAGGTGATCGCGACGTAGAAGTAGGTAAAGAAAACGATCATGGCGAAGTAGAGCGCCATGTAGATGGGGTGGTCACCGCGGGTCAGGTTGTTGTTGATCCACTCAACCCACGGCTGCATCTGCTCACCCGCCTTCGGCTGGTTGAACTGGGAGATCAACGCCGGCAGGTAAAGCATGGACGAGGCGAAGATGACCGGGATAACGCCAGCCATGTTCACCTTGATGGGGATGTACGTGCTGGTGCCGCCCACTGTGCGGCGTCCGATCATCCGCTTCGCGTACTGCACCGGAATGCGACGCTGGGACTGTTCAACGAAGACAACCAGCGCGACGGTCAGCAGGCCGATGGCGAGGACGAGGAAGAACGTTCCCGGGCCCTGCGCGGTCCAGATAGCGCCCAGCGACGTGGGGAAGCCGGCGGCGATGGCCGTGAAGATGAGCAGCGACATGCCGTTGCCCACGCCCTTCTCGGTCACGAGCTCGCCCATCCACATGATGAGGCCGGTGCCGGCCGTCAGCGTGATGATGATCAGGATCGTGGTGATGATGCTGCTGTCCGGGATGATGGGCAGGTTGCAGCCAGGCAGCAGCTGCCCGGAGCGTGCCAGGGAAACCAGCGTGGTGGCGTTCAGCAGGCCCAGGGCGATGGTCAGGTAACGCGTGTACTGCGTCAGCTTTGACTGGCCCGAGGCGCCTTCTTCATACAGCTGTTGGAAACGGGGAATGACCACCCGGAGCAGCTGCACAATGATGCTGGCCGTAATGTACGGCATGATTCCCAAAGCGAAGATGGAGACCTGCAGCAATGCACCGCCGCTGAAAAGATTGACGAGCTGGTAGATCCCGCCCTGGGTCTGCCCGTTCGACAAGCATTGCTGGACATTCTGGTAGTTCACACCAGGCGAGGGGATGAAGGCTCCCAAGCGGAAGATTGTGATGATTCCCAGCGTGAACAACAACTTGCGTCGCAGATCAGGCGTTCGAAAAGCCCGGCCGAATGCGCTAAGCAAGCGTCCTCCTCAGTAGTTAATAAGTCTTGTGATGCAGGTCAATAAACCCAACAACCGAGTCTAACGGTTGATTGCGCCATGCGAACAATCCGAACGACCTGCAGATATGAAAAACTCCCGGCACGGGGGCCTCGGCCCCCGTGCCGGGAGTTTGCGCAACGGGCATCTGCCACATCGCCCTGAGGGATAAATCCCTTAGAGAGCGGTGGTGGTTCCGCCTGCTGCAGCGATCTTTTCAGCGGCACTGGCTGAGAAGGCGTGGACGGTGACGTCAACCTTGACGGTGATGTCGCCGGTGCCAAGCACCTTCACGGGCTGGTTCTTGCGAACGGCACCCTTTGCAACCAGGTTCTCCACGGTGACAGCGCCACCTTCCGGGAACAGCTCGTTGAGCTTGTCCAGGTTTACAACCTGGAACTCAACCCGGAACGGGTTCTTGAAGCCGCGCAGCTTCGGCAGGCGCATGTGCAGCGGCAGCTGGCCGCCGGCAAAGCCAGCCTTGATCTGGTAGCGGGCCTTCGTACCCTTGGTACCGCGACCAGCGGTCTTACCCTTGGAACCTTCACCACGACCAACACGGGTCTTGGCGGTCTTGGCACCCGGGGCGGGACGCAGGTGGTGAACCTTCAGCGCGCTCTGCTTGTCAGCAGCTGCGGCCTCAGTGGTTTTCTTCTCTGCCATTTACTTCGCCTCCTCTACCTTTACCAGGTGCGGAACCGTGTTGAGCATTCCAACGGTCACGGCGTCGGCGGTGCGGACAACAGTCTGTCCGATCCGCTTCAGGCCGAGGGACCGAAGGGTGTCGCGCTGGTTCTGCTTGCCGCCAATGGCGGACTTGATCTGAGTGATCTCCAACTGAGCGTCGGACGGAATCAGGTTTTTAGCCATGACTCAGACACCTGCCTTCTGGTTCATGAGAGCCTTCACCATTGCCGGCGGAGCGATCTCATCGAGCGGGAGGCCGCGGCGTGCTGCCACTGCTGCCGGCTCTTCGAGGCGCTTCAGGGCATCAACGGTCGCGTGAACGATGTTGATGGCGTTGGAGGAACCGAGCGACTTGGAGAGGATGTCGTGGATGCCCACGCACTCCAGTACTGCACGGACCGGGCCACCGGCGATAACACCGGTACCGGCGGAAGCCGGACGCAGCATGACGACGCCTGCGGCGGCCTCACCCTGAACGCGGTGCGGGATGGTGCTGCCGATACGGGGAACGCGGAAGAAGGACTTCTTGGCCTCTTCAACGCCCTTCGCGATTGCGGCAGGAACTTCCTTTGCCTTACCGTAGCCGACGCCGACCATACCGTTGCCGTCACCAACGACGACGAGTGCGGTGAAGCTAAAGCGACGACCACCCTTGACGACCTTGGAAACGCGGTTGATGGTGACAACGCGCTCTACGAACTGGCTCTTCTCGGCTTCACGGCCGCCATCGCGGCCACCACGGCCACCACGGTCGCCGCGGCCCTGGCCACGGTCGCCACGCTCGCCACGACGAGCGCCACCACGGCGGTCATCGGCAGCAGCTGCGGGGGCAGTGGTCTCAGTGGCCTCAGCAGCTACGGCTTCAGGCGCCTTCTGATCTGCAGACACAGTGTCCTTTTCCTTGTTTGCTTCCGTCACAGTGACAGCCCACCTTCACGTGCACCGTCAGCGACGGCGGCGATCCGGCCGTGGTACTTGTTACCACCACGGTCGAAGACAACAGCTTCGACCCCGGCAGCCTTGGCGCGCTCGGCTACGAGCTCACCAACGCGCTTGGCCTTGGCGGTCTTGTCACCGTCGAATGCACGAAGGTCGGCTTCCAGTGTGGACGCGCTCGCTACGGTCAGGCCCTTGGTGTCATCGACAACCTGGACGAATACGTGGCGTGCGGAGCGGTTGACGACCAGGCGAGGACGTACAGCCGTTCCGGAGATGCGCTTGCGGATACGAAGCTGGCGGCGGCTGCGCGAAGCAGACTTGCTCTTGTTCGTACGCTTCTTGTTAATTGCGATGGCCATGGTTACTTACCAGCCTTTCCGACCTTGCGGCGGATGACTTCGCCGGCGTAGCGAATGCCCTTGCCCTTATAGGGGTCCGGCTTACGCAGCTTGCGAATGTTGGCAGCAACCTCGCCGACCTGCTGCTTGTTGATACCTGAGACAGAGAGCTTGGTCGGCCCCTCTACTGCAAAGGTGATGCCGGCCGGAGCCGAAACGTTAACCGGGTGGCTGTAACCGAGAGCGAACTCAAGGTCAGATCCCTTGGCCTGAACGCGGTAACCGGTACCGACGATTTCAAGCTTCTTCTCGTAGCCTGCGGTGACGCCCTGGATCATGTTGGCGATCAGGGTGCGGGTCAGGCCGTGGAGTGAACGGGAGGCGCGCTCGTCGTTCGGGCGGGCGACAGTCAGGGTGCCATCTTCCAGGGCGACCTCGATCGGGCTGGCCACAGTGTGGCTCAGCTCGCCTTTGGAACCCTTGACGCTGACGACAGAGCCGTCAACCTTGACCTCAACGCCGGCAGGAACGGTGATGGGGAGACGTCCAATACGTGACATTATTCTCTTCCTTTCCCGTTACCAGACGTAAGCGAGGACTTCGCCGCCCACGCCCTTCTTGCCGGCCTGCTTGTCAGTCAAGAGGCCGGAAGAGGTGGACAGGATTGCGACACCCAGGCCACCGAGCACGTGCGGCAGGTTGGTGGACTTTGCGTATACGCGCAGTCCCGGCTTGGAAATACGACGAACACCGGCGATTGAACGCTCGCGGTTCGGACCGAACTTGAGCTCGAGAGTCAGCTTCTTGCCGACTTCAGCGTCTTCTTCTTTCCAGGAGGCGATGTAACCTTCAGCCTTCAGGATGTCGGCAACGCGTGCCTTGAGCTTGCTGTAAGGCATAGACACGGAATCGTGGTATGCCGAGTTTGCGTTGCGCAGACGCGTAAGCATGTCTGCGACAGGATCTGTCATTGTCATTTGGGCTCTTGCCCTTCCTCGTAACGGTTTCCGCCACCCTGTTCCTGAGGAACCAGGGAGGCCGGACCTTTTACGTAGCTAATTAAGCTTCGGTTTTGAACGGGAAACCAAGCGCCTTGAGCAGCGCGCGGCCTTCGTCGTCGGTCTTGGCGGTGGTCACAACCGTGATGTCCATACCGCGAACGCGGTCGATGGAATCCTGGTCGATCTCGTGGAACATAACCTGCTCGGTCAGACCGAAGGTGTAGTTGCCGTTGCCATCGAACTGCTTGCCGCTGAGGCCGCGGAAGTCACGGATACGCGGCAGAGCCAGCGTGACCAGACGGTCCACGAATTCCCACATGCGGTCGCCACGCAGGGTTGCGTGTGCGCCGATGGGCATGCCTTCGCGCAGCTTGAACTGTGCGATCGACTTACGGGCCTTGGTTACCTGCGGCTTCTGGCCGGTGATCAGGGTGAGGTCGCGGACAGCGCCGTCGATCAGCTTGGAGTCCTTGGCGGCATCTCCAACACCCATGTTCACAACAACCTTGACCAGACGGGGAACCTGGTTAACGTTCTGGTACTTGAATTCCTCAAGAAGCGTGTTCTTGATGGAATCCGCGTACTTGGTCTTCAGACGAGGAACGATCTTCGTTGCCGGAGTCTCGAGAGTCTCAGTCATTAGATGTCCTTCCCTGAGCTCTTGGCCACGCGGATGCGTACTTCGCGCTGCTTGCCGTTGCGCTCAACGGTTTCAGTGCGGAAGCCGACGCGGGTGGGCTTCTTGGTGGACGGGTCAACCAGAGCCACGTTGGAAATGTGGATCGGGGCTTCAACAACCTCGATGCCACCAGTCTTGGTGCCGCGCTGCGACTGACCGACCTTGGTGTGCTTGGTTACGCGGTTGACGCCTTCAACCAGCACGCGGTTGGTGTCGGTGAACACGCGCAGAACCTTGCCCTGCTTGCCACGGTCGCCGCCGCGCTCAGCCTTGGCGCCAGTGATGACCTGAACCAGGTCACCCTTTTTGATCTTAGCCATGGACTAGAGCACCTCCGGAGCCAGAGAAACGATCTTCATGAACTTCTTGTCACGAAGTTCACGACCAACCGGTCCGAAGATACGGGTGCCGCGGGGGTCACCGTCGTTCTTCAGGATCACAGCTGCGTTCTCGTCAAACTTGATGTAGGAACCATCCGCACGGCGGCGTTCCTTCTTGGTACGGACGATGACAGCCTTGACGACATCGCCCTTCTTTACGTTGCCGCCCGGGATTGCGTCCTTGACGGTAGCGACGATGACGTCGCCAATGCCTGCGTAGCGACGGCCAGATCCACCGAGAACGCGAATGGTAAGGATTTCCTTAGCACCCGTGTTGTCGGCGACCTTGAGTCGCGACTCCTGCTGAATCACTATTTACTCCTTGCGTCGCGCCGGTTCTCAGACCGAAAATCTTCCTACGGAATGAGCCTTGCGGAACGGTTGATCGGGGTGTCTCTTGACCTGCCTGGATTTTGCCAGACCAGGCCTAAACGCCCGTGCCAAAAACATTTGCTTCCCAAGCCCATCCAGGCGCAAGGGGGCACTATGCCGTGGCACGATTGTTTACGAGGTTTGCTGACGGCGCACAGAAGGCGCCATACAAACTCAATATCCTAGCACATCGCGGACCCAGCTCCATATCACAGCCCCAGCCCGTTGTCACAGCCGTGAAGGCTCCGCTGACCGCACGACGACGTCATGCACCGCAGGCTTTTGGCTTGCCGGAAGAACCTGCCGGACAACGCGGAAACCCCCGCTCCCAAAGGGAACGGGGGTTTCCGGTACAGCGGCTGTTGCCAGCGAGGCTGCAGGTGTTACTTAGCCTTCTCGAGGATCTCCACGAGCCGCCAGTTCTTCGTGGCGGACAGCGGGCGGGTCTCGGCGATGACAACCAGGTCGCCGATGCCGGCGCTGTTCTCTTCGTCGTGAGCCTTGACCTTCGAGGTACGGCGGATGACCTTGCCGTACAGGGCGTGCTTCACGCGGTCTTCAACCTGGACAACGATGGTCTTTTCCATCTTGTCCGAAACCACGTAGCCGCGACGCGTCTTACGGTAACCGCGCTGCTCAGCCGTAGCTGCCGTAGCAGTTTCCGTCACGTTCTCGTCCTTTTCACTCACTTGGCGTCCTCCTCGGTCTCAGCCTCGGCCGGCTTTTCAGCCTTCTCAGCCTTGGCTGCGGACTTCTTGGACTTCTTTTCTTCCTTGGCTTCCACAACCGGTGCGGCAACCTCGGCACGAATGCCCAGTTCACGCTCACGGAGAACGGTGTAGATGCGGGCGATGTCCTTCTTTACCGCGCGCAGACGACCGTGGTTCTCCAGCTGACCGGTGGCTGACTGGAAACGGAGGTTGAACAGCTCCTCCTTAGCCTTACGGAGTTCTTCAACGAGACGCTCGTTATCGAATCCGTCCAGCTGTGCAGGTGCAAGTTCCTTTGACCCAACTGCCATTTCTATTCACCACCTTCGCGACGCACAATGCGTGCCTTCAACGGGAGCTTGTGGATCGCCAGGCGCAGGGCCTCGCGAGCTACCTCATCACTGACACCGGACAGTTCAAAGAGAACCCGACCCGGCTTGACATTCGAGACCCACCATTCCGGAGAACCCTTACCGGAACCCATACGGGTTTCGGCAGGCTTCTTCGTCAGAGGGCGGTCCGGATAAATGTTGATCCAGACCTTGCCGCCACGCTTGATGTGGCGGGTCATGGCAATACGAGCAGACTCGATCTGACGGTTCGTGACGTAAGCCGGGCTCAGGGCCTGGATACCCCACTCACCGAAGGAGACCTTGGTGCCGCCCGTAGCAGCGCCGGAACGACCCGGGTGGTGCTGCTTACGGTGCTTGACTCGACGTGGGATAAGCATTTAAGCCTGTCCTCCTTCTGCTGCCTGTGCCGGTGCGGCAGAAGCGGCCTCGGCTGCCGGAGCCTCTGCAGCAGCAGGTGCTGCTTCGGCTGCCGGACGGTCGGTACGACGGCGGCGGTCACCACGGTCAGCGCCGCCCGGGCGGCCCGGACGGTCGCCGCCACGGCCACGGGACGGAGCAGCAGCTGCCTGCTGAGCCAGTTCCTTGGAGGTGACGTCACCCTTGTAGATCCAGACCTTCACGCCGATGCGGCCGAAGGTGGTCTTGGCTTCGTAGAAGCCGTAGTCGATGTTCGCGCGGAGGGTGTGCAGGGGCACACGGCCTTCGCGGTAGAACTCCGAGCGGGACATTTCAGCGCCACCCAGACGACCGGAGCAAGCGATACGGATACCCTTTGCACCGGCACGCTGTGCGGACTGCATGGCCTTCTTCATCGCACGGCGGAAAGCCACGCGGGAAGTCAGCTGCTCAGCAACGCCCTGGGCAACAAGCTGTGCTTCCATCTCGGGGTTCTTGACCTCGAGGATGTTCAGCTGAACCTGCTTGCCGGTGAGCTTTTCGAGCTCGCCGCGGATGCGGTCTGCTTCTGCGCCGCGGCGGCCGATAACGATGCCCGGACGTGCCGTGTGGATGTCCACGCGGACGCGGTCACGGGTGCGCTCGATCTCGACCTTGGCGATACCGGCGCGCTCCATGCCAACCGACATGAGCTGGCGGATGCGGATGTCTTCGCGAACGAAGTCCTTGTACCGCTGGCCGGCCTTGGTGCTGTCAGCGAACCAGTGCGATACGTGATCGGTGGTGATGCCGAGTCGGAACCCGTGCGGGTTTACTTTCTGTCCCACTTAGCGAGCCTCCTCTTTCTCCGGGGTAGCGACTACCACGGTGATGTGGCTGGTGCGCTTCTTGATCTGAAATGCACGACCCTGAGCACGCGGCTGGAACCGCTTCATGGTCGGGCCTTCATCAACAAACGCTTCGCTGATGATGAGGTCACCTTCGTCAAACGCCACGCCGTCGCGGTCCGCGAGGACCCGGGCGTTGGAGATTGCCGACTGAACTACCTTGAATACCGGCTCAGAAGCTGCCTGGGGGGCAAACTTCAGAATTGCCAGAGCCTCGTTCGCTTGCTTACCACGAACAAGGTTGACGACGCGCCGGGCCTTCATAGGCGTTACGCGGATGTGACGCGCAATTGCCTTGGCTTCCATTGCTTTCCTTCTCTCGTCTTTGACGTAAGTGCAGGCGCCTAGCGGCGCTTGCCCTTACGGTCGTCCTTGACATGGCCGCGGAATGTCCGCGTGGGAGCGAATTCGCCGAGCTTGTGCCCGACCATCGACTCAGTGACAAACACCGGAATGTGCTTGCGTCCGTCATGCACGGCGATCGTGTGCCCGAGCATGTCGGGGATGATCATCGAGCGGCGGGACCAGGTCTTGATGACGTTCTTGGTGCCCTTTTCGTTTTCCCTGTCCACCTTCACAAAGAGGTGCTGGTCAACGAAAGGACCTTTTTTCAGGCTGCGTGGCATGTGTCCAGGCTCCTATCGCTTGTTCTTGCCAGTACGACGACGACGCACAATAAGCTTGTCGCTCTCTTTGTTCGGGCGGCGGGTGCGGCCCTCACGCTTACCGTTCGGGTTGACGGGGTGACGTCCACCGGACGTCTTACCCTCGCCACCACCGTGCGGGTGGTCAACCGGGTTCATGGCGACACCACGGACGGTCGGGCGAACGCCCTTCCACCGCATACGGCCGGCCTTGCCCCAGTTGATGTTCGACTGCTCGGCGTTGCCGACCTCGCCGATCGTGGCGCGGCAGCGCACGTCAACGTTGCGGATTTCGCCGGAAGGCAGACGCAGCTGGGCGAAGCGGCCTTCCTTGGCGACGAGCTGAACAGACGCTCCAGCGGAACGGGCCATCTTGGCGCCGCCACCCGGACGCAGTTCAACTGCGTGGATAACGGTACCCACCGGGATGTTGCGCAGGGGCAGGTTGTTGCCGGGCTTGATGTCAGCGTCGGCACCTGCCTCTACGAAGTCACCCTGGGACAGCTTGTTCGGGGCGATGATGTAACGCTTGGTGCCATCAACGTAGTGCAGGAGGGCGATGCGAGCCGTACGGTTCGGATCGTACTCAATTTCGGCAACGCGGGCGTTGACGCCGTCTTTGTCGTGGCGACGGAAGTCGATCAGACGGTACTGGCGCTTGTGCCCACCACCCTTGTGGCGGGTCGTGATCTTACCGGAGTTGTTACGGCCACCCTTTTTGGGCAGCGGACGTACCAACGACTTTTCCGGCGTCGACCGCGTGATTTCGGTGAAGTCCGCTACGCTCGAGCCGCGACGGCCCGGTGTAGTCGGCTTGTACTTACGGATTCCCATAATTTATTTCCTCGTTAAAGTGGTCTCCGCTACGCGAGCGGACCGCCGAAGATGTCGATAGTGCCTTCTTTGAGGGTCACAATGGCACGCTTGGTGTTCTTGCGGGTACCCCATCCGAATTTGGTGCGCTTGCGCTTACCGGCACGGTTGATGGTGTTGATCGATTCGACCTTGACGGAGAAGATTTTCTCCACGGCCAGCTTGATCTCGGTCTTGTTCGAGCGGGGGTCCACCAGGAAGGTGTACTTGCCCTCATCGATCAGGCCGTAGCTTTTTTCCGAAACAACGGGTGCAAGCACGACGTCGCGCGGGTCTTTGATGGTGGCTGCGCTCACTTGGCATCCTCCTCGTTCTTTGCAGCCTTGTCAGCAACGAATGCTTCGTAGGCAGCCTTGGTGAAGACTACGTCGTCAGAAACGAGAACGTCGTAGGTGTTCAGCTGGTCTGCGTACAGAACGTGAACTTCCTCGAGGTTGCGCACAGACAGTGCAGCAACATCGTTGGCGCGCTCAATGACAACGAGCAGGTTCTTGCGCTCGGAGACGCCGCGCAGCGTTGCCAGTGCTTCCTTGGAGGACGGCTTGTCGCCGGCAACCAGGTCAGCAATGACGTGGATGCGTCCGTTACGGGCGCGGTCAGACAGTGCGCCGCGCAGTGCAGCAGCAATCATCTTCTTGGGGGTCCGCTGGCTGTAGTCACGCGGGGTGGGACCGTGGACAACGCCACCGCCGGTCATGTGCGGAGCACGGATCGAGCCCTGACGGGCGCGGCCGGTACCCTTCTGCTTGAACGGCTTGCGGCCTGCACCGGAAACTTCGGCGCGGGTCTTGGTCTTGTGGGTACCCTGGCGAGCAGCAGCGAGCTGTGCAACGACGACCTGGTGCAGCAGCGGCACGTTGGTCTGTACGTCGAAGATCTCTGCAGGCAGGTCAACCTTGACAGTGCTAGTCATTGAACTAGGCTCCCTTCACGGCGGTGCGTACGAGTACGACCTGGCCGCGGGCGCCGGGGACGGCGCCCTTGATCAGGAGCAGCGACTTCTCGACGTCAACCGCGTGAACAGTGAGGTTCAGCGTGGTGTGACGAACGGCGCCCATGCGGCCGGCCATTTTCATGCCCTTGAAGACGCGGCTCGGGGTGGATGCGCCACCGATTGAACCGGGCTTACGGTGGTTCTTGTGGGCACCGTGGGAAGCTCCAACGCCGTGGAAGCCGTGACGCTTCATAACACCGGCGAAGCCCTTACCCTTGGTGGTGCCAATAACGTCGATCTTCTGGCCGGCTTCGAAGAGCTCTACGGAGAGCTCCTGGCCCAGCTCGTAAGAGTCAGCATCTGCAGTGCGCAGTTCGACGACGTGGCGGCGAGGCGTGACGCCTGCCTTTTCAAAGTGACCAGCCAGCGGCTTGGTGACCTTGCGGGGATCGATCTGGCCGTAGCCGATCTGAACGGCGACGTAGCCATCAGTCTCTGCATTGCGCAGCTGGGTGATGACGTTCGAGTCAGCCTGGACAACAGTGACTGGGATGAGCTTGTTGTTCTCGTCCCAGACCTGGGTCATGCCGAGCTTCGTGCCCAGCAGGCCCTTTACGTTACGGGTTGCGGTCATAGTCTCTCAGCACCTCCCTACAGCTTGATTTCGATGTTCACGTCGGCCGGCAGGTCGAGACGCATAAGCGAGTCAACAGCCTTCGGCGTGGGGTCGATGATGTCGATCAGACGCTTGTGCGTGCGCATTTCGAAGTGCTCGCGGCTGTCCTTGTACTTGTGCGGAGAGCGGATAACGCAGTACACGTTCTTCTCCGTAGGCAGCGGCACGGGGCCCACTACCGTTGCGCCTGCGCGCGTGACCGTCTCAACGATCTTCCGTGCTGAAACGTCAATGACCTCGTGGTCGTATGACTTCAGCCGGATGCGGATTTTTTGTCCCGCCATGTCGCCTGACTCTCTTTCAGTAAATGCTGCTCTGTTTACTTACCTGTTGTATGTGGCTGCCGAAGCATTTGAAGTCGTAACTACCACCCGCCGCACAAGCTGAATCCGGAAGAATCCGGGTTCCTCAACCTGCCGGCGTAACCGACCCCCGCGGTCGGGCGTGTCGCACCTTCGAAGCGTGCGAGCCCGCAGTTCCTTGGGGAGTGGGTTATGTTTGGACTTCCACTTGGACCCTGGCACCCGGCATTATCCGGATCGGGACGCGAAGAAGCGCTTGAACAACTCATCTAGTATGCCGGATTTTATGGTCGGATGCGAATCAGGCCGCTGACCGGCCCGCCGCCCCGGCCCCTGTCCCGCTCCCCCGGTCCCCCGGCCGGCCGCCTGACGGGGCAGTCATTGCCTTCGGCAATCTTCGAATGGATGATAGGTGAATGGCCGTGCAAAATGCTGACGCCGTTAACACTGCCTCCGTGCAGGACCTCGCCGGACGCCTCAGGCCCGATTTTACGCTCGGAGTGGCGGCTGCCGCGTTCCAGATCGAAGGCGCCCTGGCCGCTGGCGGCCGAGGGCCTTCAGGCTGGGACGCCTTCGCGGAGAAACCCGGAAGCATCATGAACGGCCATTCGCCCGCCGTCGCCTGCGATCACTACAACCGCGCCACCGAGGACGTCGCCCTCATGAAGGACCTGGGCATCGACTCCTACCGTTTCTCGATCTCGTGGCCGAGGGTCCAGCCCGACGGGCGGGGCGCGTTCAACACACAAGGCCTGGATTTCTATGACCGGCTGGTGGACCAGCTGCTGGCGGCCGGCATCTCCCCCATGGCCACCCTGTACCACTGGGATACGCCGCTCCCCCTCGAGCACAGCGGCGGCTGGATGAACCGGGCCACGGCCGAACGCTTTGCGGAGTACGCCGCCGCGGCGGGAAAGCGGCTCGGCGACCGCGTGGCGCAGTGGGTCACGCTCAACGAGCCCGTGTCCGTGACGCTCAACGGCTACGCGCTGGGCGTGCATGCGCCCGGGCGGGATCTGCTGTTCAACGCACTGCCGTCGGTCCACCACCAGCTGCTGGGCCACGGGCTCGCCGTCCAGGCGCTGCGGGCAGGCGGCGTGACCGGAGGAATCGGCGTCACCAACCTGCATTCCCCGGTGCGCCCGGCATCCCGGAAGCTGACCGACCGGCTGCTGGCCAAGGTGTTTGACCTTGTCTTGAACCGCGTCTACGCGGATCCCATTCTTCTGGGCCGCTATCCGAAGCCGCCCCTGGCCGCCCGGCACTGGTTCAAGTCCTTGTCCAAGGCGTCCGACGACGACCTCCGCCTGATCAGCCAACCGCTGGACTTCTACGGCGTGAACTACTACTACCCGGTGAAGGTCGCCGCCGGGCAGGGCCCGCCTGACACCCCGGCGGGCACGTCCCATGCCATGATGCGGGTGCCGTTCCACCTGGCGGCCTTCCCCGAGTACGCCACCACGGGGTTCGGCTGGCCGGTGGCACCCGAGCACCTGGGCATCCTGCTGCGCGAACTCAAGGACCGGTACGGCGCAGCCCTGCCGCCGCTCTACATCACGGAAAGCGGCGCGAGCTTTCCCGAGCCCGAGCACGTGACCGGCCCCATCGCCGACTCCAGGCGCATCGACTACCTGGCTCATCACCTCGACCAGGCCGTGGCTTCCACCGCACCCGGCGGCATTGCCCATGACGTGGAACTGCTCGGTTACTACGTGTGGACGCTGATGGACAACTTCGAATGGGCGGCCGGGTACTCGCAGCGCTTCGGCCTGGTGCACGTGGACTTCGAAACGCTGAAGCGAACGCCCAAGAAGTCCTTCTACTGGCTGCAGTCCCTTAGCCGGGCCAGGAAAGCCCTGGCCTGAACACAGCGTTATTTGTTCTTGTTGGCCCTGTTGATGCGCTTTGCGCGTTCAATCTCGTTGCGGAAATTCTTCTTCGCCCAGAAGGCGCCAGCCACAACCGCTACGACCACGATCAGGAAAATCAGCCATTCCATGATGTGCCCCTCTCTTTGCTTGCAACGATATCAGGGCAGCGGCTTCGCTATTCCGTGCCGGCGGGCCTGCTGCGGCTGAGCCGCCAAATCGCCAGCGCGATGAGCCCCACGGCGATCAGGGCCAGCAGAACGTACGTGTACTGGCGCATCGCCCACATGATGCAGAGCGTCACTCCGGCGGCACCCCACCACACAAGCATCCGCTCGCCGTAGCCGAGCCCAACCACCAGAAGCGCGGCAAAGAAGGCCAGCACCCACAGCTGCTGGGCCGCATCTCCGCCGAAAATCACCAGGACGCCGCTCACCGAGAGCAGACCGGCGGCCAGGCCCTGATACAGCCGCCCGCCGTCGCGGAGGCCGGCCCGGTACCGCAGCACGCCAAGCACCGCGGCCAGGACGACGTACCACTGCGCCGTCCAGAAGGGATCGGGCCACGAGGAATGCGGCCAGAACGACGCATCGAACCGGTTCCCGTTCAGCTCGGCTGGCCCTGCAGGGAGAGCCCCGCCAAAGAGGGCCGCGCGCTGGACAGCAGCGGTCACCGCCAAGGAACCCAGCTCCGCCGCGAGCCTGCGCGCCCGCACTGGCACCTCGAGCCAAATCACGACGGCGGCCATGGCCACCAGCGCCGCGCCGGCCCAGGATGTTGCGCTGTAGGCCAGTCCCGCCAGACCCGCGACGGCAAGGCCCGGGACTGCCGCGGCGACGAGCGACAGGGAGCGCACGTCCCGGCCGCTCTCCGTTGACGGATCCTGCGCTGAGCGGGCCGGGGCAGGGCGGCCAGCCGGTGCCTGCAGTGCGCGGCGGGCCAATTCAGCCGAGTAGAGTGCGGCCGCCGCGGTTCCGCAGCCTGCAAGCCAGGGCAGGTAGAACCCCCAGGGGCCGGAGACGTCCGCGAAAATCTCGTCAACCGTCATGGTGGCCCCTGCCAGCGCGGCCAGGACGGCCGGCACGTAGAAGCCGGGCAGGCCTTCCACATGGGATGCCGCGAAGCACGCCGCGGCCAGGCCCACCACGGCCGCCCCGGCAATCCAGTCCGCGGCTGGCGGGGCCAGCATGGCCGATGACGTCCCAAAAGAGCCCGCCGCCGCCAGCCACAGCCAGCGGTCAACACCACCCGTATTCCGGTCCCGGCGCAGTATGCCGCTGGCAGTGGCGGCCACGGACAGGCCCAGCAGCAGCACGGCGACGCCTTCATGGCTCAGCACCGGCGCGGACAGCAGCACGGTGGGATCTCCCGACGCCGGAAACCTCAGCAGGGGCCCCAGCGCCACCACGGCGAACAACGCAGCGTACAGCCCCAGGTAAACAGCGCCCCGCGCGGCGAACAGGCGCCCGGCCGCGGCGACGGAAAGCAGCAGCAGAAGGAGGGTCAACAGCAGCACCCAGCGTCCGCCGTCGTCCGCCCCTGATCCCGCCCCGAAGGGCCGCGCAACGTAGGCCAGCGGCAGTGCTGTCTGCCCGGCGAGGGTGACCCATACTGCTGCCTGCTGGAAAGGCACCTCGGCCAGCCGGTGCCGCATGAGCCAGCGGATGACGTGCTGGGCCGCGAAGACGAGCGCGAATGTCACCGCGACAACCGTGGGCGAGGCCGAGACGTCGTAGCTCAGCACCACCGCCAGGGCAGCGGTCAGCACCCGGGCGGCAGCGAAATAGCCGCCCCGCAGAAGCCGGTCCTGCACCGCGGCCACCATCACCGCACTGAACGCCGCGAAGATACCCAGCAGCATCTCGATCCCGGGGAGGCTCTCCCGGCGCAGCAACAGCAGCACCGCAAACGCGGAGGGGGCGAAGGCCACTGCCCATGGGTGGGCCCGCAGAATGTAGCCCGCCGCCGCCGCCGCGCCGCCGGCCAGGAGCAAGGTTGTGAAAGTCACCTGCCACGACCGCGCGGCTTCCGACCCGGCCGCCCTGCTGCTCAGCTCGGCGATCATGACAGCCGCCGCCTGCAGGGCAAGGACAGCCGCGGCGTCGGCAAACACATGCCTCGGAACCGGGCCGCGCCACCCTTCCCGGAGGGGAACGATCAGCTGGAGGACGAGTGCCACGGCCAGGACCGTAACGGGCGCCAGCGCTTCCCCGCCCACCAGGACGGGGCCGCCCACCTGCTGAACCTGATGGAACACGGTGAGCGTCAGCACCGTTGCTGACGCCCGGCTCATCCACCAATAGCAGCGCCGGGGCACCGGCCGGGAAGTCCTGGCGGCCGTCGCCGCAACGTAGGCGGTGACCAGCAGGAGCATGGCATTCCCAAGGCCGAAGGAAACGGCGTCGAACGCCAGCGGCACGGCCACCGCTGCAACGGCCAGCGGCACGGCCTCGGCGACCGACAGTCGCCAGGGCTGCCCGGCTTCCAATCGGGGGAACAGCAACAGGCCAACCGCCAACGACGTGACGAGCTGCGCAGCGATGGCGGTGCCGGCGAGGTGGCCGTCCGCTATCGGCGTGGGGAAGGATTCCTGATGGCCCAGCGTCAGAACTGTCATGGCTGCAACGCCTGCGCCGGTGAAGCAGGCCAGGCTGGTCTCAGGCGTGAGGGTCCGCATGCGCGTCCGGATCAGCACAGCTGTGGCGAGCTGCTGCAGCGCAAGGACCAGGCACAGCGCCAGGACGGCATACGAAGACCGGGCGTCGTTGTCCTCGCCGACGACGGCGGCGGTCAGAACGGGGGCTGCCAGTGTCACGGTGACGCGGGCGGCAAGGACGAAGTGGTGGCGCAGCACTTCCGCGGCAGGGAGTGCACGGACGGCCCAGAAAGCCGCTCCGGCAAGCAGCAGGCCGGTGAGCTGCCACGCTCCGAGCCAGTCCGCCAGCAGCCCACCCATGACCAGCGCTGCGGCCGGGGCCCACTCCGCTTCTCCGCGCAATTTCCAGGCCAGGACTCCGCCGGTGGCCAATGCCAGCAGCGCAGGAGCCCACAGCGGAAGGCTTCCCGCTGCGGGCGCATGTCCGAAGAAGTCGTCCTGGCGTTGCGCCAGCGCAAGGACCACTGTCAACAGAAGCTGCAGCCCAAAGGTGATGAGCGTGTCGAGCCGCCAACCGCGGTGGTGCACGAGGCCGGCGAGCCGCGCCGGTAGCCGCCCGGCAGCCAGGGCCGCCAACAGCACCTGGACGGACAACGCCACGACGGCGGCGGCGATGGCGGCGCTCCCCCGGTCAGTCAGCTCCCAGACGGCGGCGGCTGCCGCTAGGGTCAGGCTGGCCCGGGCGGCGATGAACTGCGGCCGGCGGAACATAGCTCCCGGCATCATGGAGATCACGACGAAATAGCATCCGCACATGGCCATGATCCGGGCGTAGTCACCGCGTCCCAGCACCAGCGGCACCAGGGTGGCAGCCACGGCGACGGCCGGGACGATAAACGGATGCAGCTCAGCAAGCGGCCTGACGTAGACCGGCGGCACCCACTTCGGCCTATGGATGGCCAGCACCGTGAAGCAGACAGCCACCCCTATCAGTGCCGTGAAGTACCAGAGGAGCGCTCCGCCAAGAACCGACACTCCGGACCAGGCCGTGGAGACCACGATAGTCATTGACAGATAGACGAGGACACGGCTCTCAAGCCTGACGGCCGCCAGGACATAAGCGGCCGTGCCCACAACCGACGTGACCAGCCACGAAAGGGGGCCATTGTGAACAGCAAGGCTGAACATGGCCAGGCCCGTCACCGGGATAAGTGCCAGGCCGGTTCCGGAGAAGGCGACGGCGGCAGGCTTCAGCCGCGGGGCTTTGGCATGCAACACCAGGCCGGCCGCGTAGAACAGCGCCATGATGGTGCAGGCACCCGCAAAGCGAAGCGGCACGGGCAGCCCGGCACCGATGAACAGAGCACCCGCCGCCACGAGCAGCAAGCTGGCGATGTAGAGCGTGACGTTGATGTTCTGCTGTTCGCGCCGCGCCCGGAGTGCCTGCCGATCGGCCAGTACTTGGGCCTCATCGCGAGCGGGAACAGACGGATACGCGGGCAAAGCGGCGGGCGGAAGCCGGAGCGGGCCGCCCGCCGGCAGCCTCGGCTGGCCGGCAGGCGCCGGGGGTCCGGGGTGGACAGCCTTAGGTTCGGCGCGGGCAGGCGCCGGAGCCTCGGCGCGGGCAGCCGGCGGGTATGGATGCAGCGGACCCTCGACGGTAGGCTGCTGCTGGCTTGACCGGGTCGGCCGGGCGGCCGCGGGCTTCGCCGCGGAACTCGCCAGGGCGTCTCGCCACCCTTGCACATGGCCTGCCCTGAAGCCGGCACGGTATGCCTCGTCCGCGGAATTCCACATGCCGGTGCCTCCAGGAGGGTCGCTAACGGCGCAGCCTGCTCCGCACGAATTAATCCAATGAATGGATTAAGCATAGCAAAAAACAGCCCCGCTGCTAGTGCAGCGGGGCTGTTTAGAAGATCATGTCAGGCCGGAGCCGGACATCGACCCATGATCAGCAAGTACTACTTGATGATCTTGGTAACGCGTCCCGAACCAACGGTGCGGCCGCCTTCGCGGATAGCGAAGCCGAGGCCCTCTTCCATGGCGATGGGCTGGATGAGCGCAACGGTCATCTCAGTGTTGTCGCCAGGCATAACCATTTCCGTGCCTTCCGGCAGGGTGATAACGCCGGTTACGTCCGTGGTGCGGAAGTAGAACTGCGGGCGGTAGTTGGAGTAGAACGGGTTGTGACGTCCGCCTTCGTCCTTGGAGAGGATGTAGACGTTAGCCTCGAAGTCGGTGTGCGGGGTGATGGAACCCGGCTTGACGACAACCTGGCCACGCTCTACGTCATCGCGCTTCAGACCGCGGAGCAGGAGGCCACAGTTCTCGCCGGCCCATGCTTCGTCGAGCTGCTTGTGGAACATCTCGATACCGGTGACGGTGGTCTTCTGAACCGGACGGATACCGACGATCTCAACCTCAGAGTTGATCGCGAGGGTACCGCGCTCGGCGCGACCCGTCACAACGGTGCCACGACCGGTGATGGTGAAGACGTCTTCGATCGGCATCAGGAAGGGCTTGTCCCGGTCACGTACGGGGTCCGGAACGGACTCGTCGACTGCTTCCATGAGGTCCTCGACGGACTTGACCCAGACGGGGTCGCCTTCGAGAGCCTTCAGACCGGAAACGCGCACAACCGGAGCGTCGTCGCCATCGAAGCCCTGAGCCGAAAGCAGCTCACGAACTTCCATTTCAACGAGGTCCAGCAGCTCTTCGTCGTCGACCATGTCGGACTTGTTCAGTGCGACCAGCAGGTAGGGAACGCCAACCTGGCGGGCAAGCAGAACGTGCTCGCGGGTCTGAGCCATCGGGCCGTCAGTGGCGGCAACCACGAGGATTGCACCGTCCATCTGTGCAGCACCGGTGATCATGTTCTTGATGTAGTCAGCGTGACCGGGAGCGTCTACGTGTGCGTAGTGGCGCTTCTCGGTCTGGTACTCAACGTGAGAGATGTTGATGGTAATGCCGCGCTGACGCTCTTCGGGAGCAGAGTCAATCGACGCGAAGTCGCGCTGCTCGTTGAGAGTCGGGTACTTGTCGTACAGCACCTTGGAAATGGCGGCCGTCAACGTCGTCTTACCGTGGTCAACGTGACCAATGGTACCGATGTTAACGTGCGGCTTAGTCCGCTCGAACTTTGCCTTTGCCACAGGTTCCTCCTAGAACGTTTTCAAATGACTTACCCTTCGACCGCGCTTGTCGCGGCAGAAACTCCAGTAAGTCTACTTGGGGGGCTTTGGATTGGTGAAATTGCAGATTCAGGAACTAATACTAGTCCCTCGAGCCTGTTCGCACAGACGGCCGGATCCGGTCAGGACCGGGAACCGGCCGCCTGTACCAGGTGAACTTCCGCTACCGGAAACGCACCCGAGTTTGTCGCTTCGAAAGTCCGGTGGACTATTCGCCGCGGGTCTTCTGGATGATCTCGTCGGCAAAAGCCTTCGGGACCTCGGCGTAGCTGTGGAACGTCATGGAGTACACAGCGCGGCCCTGGGTCTTCGAACGCAGGTCACCGATGTAACCGAACATGCCGGACAGCGGGACGTGAGCACGGATGACCTTGACGCCCTGGGCATCTTCCATCGACTGCATCTGGCCACGGCGAGAGTTGAGGTCACCAATAACTTCACCCATGTATTCCTCAGGGGTGCGGACCTCTACATCCATCAGCGGTTCGAGCAGGATGGGGTTCGCCTTACGTGCGGCTTCCTTGAAAGCCATACGTCCGGCAATCTTGAACGCCATTTCCGAGGAGTCAACATCGTGGTACGCGCCGTCAATCAGCGTCGCCTTGATGCCAACGACCGGGTAACCGGCCAGGACGCCGTCGTTCAGTGCATCCTGGATACCGGCGTCAACCGACGGGATGTACTCGCGCGGGACGCGGCCACCAGTGACCTTGTTCTCGAACTCGTACAGCTCGCCGTCGGAAGTGTCCAGCGGCTCGATCGCAATCTGGATCTTTGCGAACTGGCCCGAACCACCGGTCTGCTTCTTGTGCGTGTAGTCGTGACGCTCTACAGCGCGCTTGATGGTTTCGCGGTAAGCGACCTGCGGCTTGCCAACGTTTGCCTCGACCTTGAACTCGCGGCGCATGCGGTCCACCAGGATGTCCAGGTGGAGCTCGCCCATGCCGGCGATGATGGTCTGGCCGGTGTCTTCGTTGAGGGAGACCTGGAAGGTCGGGTCCTCAGCGGAGAGCTTCTGGATGGCCGTGGAGAGCTTCTCCTGGTCACCCTTGGTGTTCGGTTCGATGGCAACCGAGATCACGGGCTCCGGGAAGCTCATGGACTCGAGGACGATCTGGTTGCTGGAGTCGCACAGGGTGTCGCCCGTGGTGGTGTCCTTCAGACCGATGGCTGCGTAGATGTGGCCGGCGGTAGCGCCCTCAACAGGCATTTCCTTGTTGGCGTGCATCTGGAACAGCTTGCCGATGCGCTCCTTCTTGCCCTTGGTGGAGTTGACCACCTGTGCGCCTGCTTCCACGTGACCGGAGTACACGCGGATGAAGGTGAGCTGACCGAAGAACGGGTGCGCAGCAATCTTGAAGGCCAGAGCCGAGAACGGATCCTCGGATGAGGGCGCGCGGGTCAGTTCCTTCTCTTCGTCGCGAGGATCGTGACCGATCATCGGCGGGACGTCGAGCGGGTTCGGCAGGTAGTCGACAACTGCATCGAGCATCGGCTGAACGCCACGGTTCTTGAACGCGGAACCACAGAAGACCGGGTAGATCTCCGAGTTGATGGTCATCTTGCGGATGCCAGCCTTGAGCTCGTCGATGGAGATCTCTTCGCCCTCAAGGTATTTCTCCATGAGTTCTTCGGAGGCCTCTGCAACGGTCTCAATGAGAGTCGCGCGGTATTCCTCGGCCTGGGCCTTGAGGTCTTCCGGGATCTCGCGGATCTCGTACTTGGCGCCCATGGTGACATCACCCTTGGCGTCGCCCGGCCACACCAGTGCGCGCATGTAAAGCAGGTCCACGACGCCGATGAAGTCGTTCTCGGCACCGATGGGCAGCTGCATGACGAGCGGCTTGGCACCGAGGCGGCCGATGATGGTGTCTACGGTGAAGTAGAAGTCAGCACCGAGCTTGTCCATCTTGTTGACGAAGCAGATACGCGGAACGTTGTACTTGTCAGCCTGACGCCAAACAGTCTCGGACTGCGGCTCAACGCCTTCCTTGCCATCGAATACGGCAACTGCACCGTCGAGGACGCGCAGGGAGCGCTCAACCTCAACCGTGAAGTCCACGTGGCCGGGGGTGTCGATGATGTTGATCTGGTTGTTTTCCCAGAAGCAGGTCACGGCGGCAGACGTGATGGTAATGCCGCGTTCCTTTTCCTGTTCCATCCAGTCGGTGGTCGAAGCGCCGTCGTGCGTTTCGCCGATCTTGTGGTTCACACCTGTGTAGAACAGAATGCGCTCGGTGGTGGTGGTCTTGCCGGCATCGATGTGGGCCATGATGCCGATGTTGCGGACCTTACTAAGGTCTGTAAGCACGTCCTGTGCCACGGTGTCTCCCTTTCGGATGGACTACGCGTTCGCCGCCGGCTCAACGAGCCGGCGGCGTACGGGAAGTTTTACCAGCGGTAGTGTGCGAAGGCCTTGTTCGACTCGGCCATCTTGTGGGTGTCTTCGCGACGCTTCACAGCGGCACCGAGACCATTCGAGGCATCCAGGATTTCGTTCTGGAGGCGCTCAGTCATCGTCTTTTCGCGGCGGGCCTTGGAGTAGCCGACCAGCCAACGCAGGGCGAGGGCAGTGGAGCGGCCCGGCTTGACCTCAACGGGAACCTGGTAGGTGGCGCCACCGACACGGCGGGAGCGAACCTCGAGGGAAGGCTTGACGTTCTCCATGGCCTTCTTGAGGGCAGCAACGGGGTCGCCGCCGGACTTGGCGCGTGCACCTTCGAGGGCACCGTAAACGATGCGCTCTGCGGTGGACTTCTTGCCGTCAACCAGCACCTTGTTGATCAGCTGGGTGACCAGCGGGGAGCCGTAAACGGGATCTAGTACGAGCGGCCGCTTGGGGGCCGGACCCTTGCGAGGCATATTACTTCTTCTCCATCTTTGCGCCGTAGCGGCTGCGGGCCTGCTTACGGTTCTTGACACCCTGGGTATCGAGGGCGCCACGGACGATCTTGTAGCGGACACCGGGGAGGTCCTTCACACGACCACCACGAACGAGCACAATGGAGTGCTCCTGGAGGTTGTGGCCTACACCGGGGATGTAGGCGGTGACTTCAATGCCACCGTTAAGGCGCACACGTGCGACCTTACGCAGAGCCGAGTTCGGCTTCTTCGGGGTGGTGGTGTACACGCGGGTGCAAACACCGCGGCGCATCGGGCTGCCGTTAAGCGCGGGAGCCTTGGTCTTTTTGACCTTCGGCGTGCGGCCCTTTCGGACCAGCTGGTTAATCGTAGGCACTTTCGTGTTCTCCGTTTTATCCGGAGCGGCCTCTTACAGCCGCTCTCCTTTTGCTTTGCCCCGCCGCCCGAGCTTTGAAGAAGTCTCCAGAGCAGCTGAGGCGAAGCCTTAATAGTCGGATCGCACACATGGGGAATGACCTGACTCTCGTCTTCAAAGGTCCCTAGGCATGCAAAAATGTGGCATACGTTGCACAAGAACCCTGCAAACCGGAAACGTCGCTCTGGTCCGGCCTTTCGGCTGTCCCGGCGCTCTCATCCACTGCCACAATAACAATTGGTCACAAGTCTAACATGGACAGCCGCCAGACCTTAATCGGCGCGGAATCCGGGGACTAAAGAGCCCCGCTCCCACAGCTGTGGAAACGGGGCCCTTCAGTTCAGGATGACTGACTCGTTAGCGGAAGTCGTTGCCGAGGTCGTAGTCGTCCAGCGGGATGGCGTGGAACTCAGGAGCACCGTCGCCGCCCAGGGTGTCGTAGGAGAAGTCGCTGAATGCGCTCGGACCGGTGAACAGGTTGGCCTTTGCTTCTTCAGTCGGTTCCACCGCGATCTCGGTGTAGCGCGGGAGACCCGTGCCGGCCGGGATGAGCTTACCGATGATGACGTTTTCCTTGAGGCCGAGCAGCGGATCGCTCTTGCCTTCCATGGCCGCCTGCGTCAGGACGCGGGTGGTTTCCTGGAAGGAAGCTGCGGACAGCCAGGACTCGGTGGCCAGCGACGCCTTGGTGATGCCCATGAGCTCAGGACGGCCGGAAGCCGGCGTCTTGCCCTCGGAGACAACGCGGCGGTTGGCATCTTCGAAGCGGCTGCGTTCGGCGAGCTCGCCGGGCAGCAGATCCGAATCGCCGGACTCGATGACCGTGACGCGGCGCAGCATCTGGCGGACGATGACTTCCACGTGCTTGTCGTGGATGCCAATGCCCTGGCTGCGGTACACGCCCTGCACTTCGTCCACAAGGAACTTCTGTGCCGCACGCGGACCCATGATGCGCAGGACCTGCTTCGGATCGACCGGGCCGTTGATGAGCTTCTGGCCCACCGTGACGTGCTGGCCGTCTTCGATCAGGAGGCGTGAACGGCGCAGGACCGGGTACGCAATCTCTTCGGAACCGTCGTCCGGAGTGATGACCAGGCGCATCTGGCGCTCGGACTCTTCGATGGTGATGCGTCCGGCTGCTTCCGCAATCGGCGCCACACCCTTCGGAGTACGTGCTTCGAAGAGCTCCTGGATACGGGGCAGACCCTGGGTGATGTCGTCGCCACCGCTGGCGGAAACAGCACCACCGGTGTGGAACGTACGCATGGTCAGCTGGGTGCCCGGCTCACCGATGGACTGTGCGGCGATAATGCCCACTGCCTCACCAATGTCGACAGTCTTGCCCGTGGCCAGTGAACGGCCGTAGCACAGGGCGCAGGTGCCGACGCTGGACTCACAGGTGAGCACAGAGCGGACCTTGACCTCGGTGATGCCGGCTGCGAACAGCTCGGCGATCACGACGTCGCCGCAGTCGGTGCCGCCGGCTGCCAGGACGTTGCCCTTGGAGTCAACGACATCCACGGCCAGCGTCCGGGCGTAGGCGCTGTTCTCGACGTTCTCGTCCAGAACCAGTTCGCCGTTGGCGTCGGCGACGGCGATGGGCGTCACCAGGCCGCGCTCGGTGCCGCAGTCCTCTTCGCGGACGATGACGTCCTGCGACACGTCCACCAGACGACGGGTCAGGTAACCCGAGTTGGCGGTACGCAGGGCGGTGTCGGCCAGACCCTTACGGGCACCGTGCGTGGCGATGAAGTATTCCAGCACCGACAGGCCCTCGCGGTACGAGGACTTGATCGGACGCGGGATGATCTCACCCTTAGGGTTGGCCACCAGGCCACGGATACCCGCGATCTGACGGACCTGCATCCAGTTACCACGTGCACCGGAGGACACCATGCGGTTGATGGTGTTCATCGGCGAGAGGCTGTCACGCATTGCCTGGGCAATCTCGTTGGTTGCCTTGTTCCAGATCTCGATGAGTTCCTGGCGACGCTCGTCGTCGTCGATCAGGCCCTTGTCGTACTGGCCCTGGATCTTGGCGGCCATGGTTTCGTAACCGGCGAGAATTACCGGCTTGTCCTTGGGCACCTCGATGTCGGAGATGGCAACCGTGACGCCTGAACGCGTGGCCCAGTAGAAGCCGGCATCCTTCAGGTTGTCCAGCGTTGCCGCCGTGACGACCTTCGGGTAGCGCTCTGCCAGGTCATTGACGATCCGGGACAGTTCGCCCTTGTCGGCAACGTCCTCAACCCACGGGTAGTCCTCGGGCAGGGTCTCGTTGAAGAGGACCTGGCCAAGGGAGGTCTCGACCAGCGCGGTCTGACCCGGCTCCCAGCCTTCAGGAGCTTCCCAGCCCGGGTAAGGGACAAAGCCGTCAAGACGGATCTTGACCTTGGAGTTCAGGTGCAGCTCGTGCAGGTCGTAGGCCATGATGGCTTCCGAAACCGAGCCGAAGATCCGGCCTTCGCCAGCTGAACCGACACGCTTGGTGGTCAGGTGGTAGAGGCCGATGATCATATCCTGCGACGGCAGGGTCACCGGACGGCCGTCAGACGGCTTCAGGATGTTGTTCGAGGAGAGCATCAGGATGCGTGCCTCAGCCTGGGCTTCGGGGCTCAGCGGCAGGTGGACTGCCATCTGGTCGCCGTCGAAGTCAGCGTTGAAGGCGCCACAGACCAGCGGGTGAAGCTGGATTGCCTTGCCTTCAACAAGCTGGGGTTCGAACGCCTGGATGCCGAGGCGGTGCAGCGTAGGTGCACGGTTCAGCAGCACAGGGTGCTCGGTGATGATCTCTTCGAGAACGTCCCAGACCTGCGGACGGTAACGCTCGACCATGCGCTTGGCCGACTTGATGTTCTGCGCGTGGTTGAGGTCAACCAGGCGCTTCATCACGAACGGCTTGAAGAGCTCCAGAGCCATCTGCTTGGGCAGGCCGCACTGGTGCAGCTTCAGCTGCGGGCCGACGACGATGACCGAACGGCCGGAGTAGTCGACGCGCTTGCCGAGGAGGTTCTGGCGGAAACGGCCCTGCTTGCCCTTGAGCATGTCGCTCAGGGACTTCAGCGGACGGTTGCCCGGTCCGGTGACCGGACGGCCGCGGCGGCCGTTGTCGAAGAGGCTGTCAACAGCTTCCTGAAGCATGCGCTTCTCGTTGTTGACGATGATCTCCGGAGCACCCAGGTCAAGCAGTCGCTTGAGTCGGTTGTTGCGGTTGATCACACGGCGGTAGAGGTCGTTGAGGTCGGAGGTCGCGAAGCGGCCACCGTCCAGCTGGACCATCGGGCGCAGTTCCGGCGGGATCACCGGGACGGCGTCCAGCACCATGCCGAGCGGGCTGTTGTTGGTGGTCAGGAACGCGTTGACCACCTTCAGGCGCTTCAGGGCGCGGGTCTTGCGCTGGCCCTTGCCGTTGGCGATGATGTCGCGCAGTGAGTCCGACTCGGCCTGCATGTCGAAGTTTTCAAGGCGCTTCTTGATCGCTTCGGCACCCATGGAGCCTTCGAAGTACATGCCGTAGCGGTCGCGCAGTTCGCGGTAGAGGCCTTCGTCGCCTTCGAGGTCTGCGACCTTGAGGTTCTTGAAGCGGTCCCAGACCTGCTCGAGGCGCTCGATCTCGGCGTCGGCACGCTTGCGCACGTTGGCCATCTGGCGGTCGGCGGAGTCGCGGGCCTTCTTCTTGTCGGCAGCCTTGGCGCCTTCGCCTTCGAGACGGGCAAGCTCGTTCTCGAGGTCGCGGGCGATCGTGGCGATGTCGGAGTCGCGGTTGTCGATCAGCTGCTTCTTCTCGATGTCGTGCTCAACCTGCAGGTTGGGCAGTTCCTCGTGGCGGCTGTCGGTGTCGACGCTCGTGATCATGTAGGCAGCGAAGTAGATGACCTTTTCGAGGTCCTTCGGTGCCAGGTCAAGGAGGTAGCCCAGACGGGAGGGAACACCCTTGAAGTACCAGATGTGGGTTACAGGCGCAGCCAGTTCAATGTGGCCCATCCGCTCACGGCGCACCTTGGCACGGGTGACCTCAACGCCACACCGCTCGCAGATGATGCCCTTGAAGCGCACGCGCTTGTACTTGCCGCAGTAGCATTCCCAGTCCCGGGACGGGCCGAAGATCTTCTCGCAGAAGAGGCCGTCCTTCTCGGGCTTGAGCGTGCGGTAGTTGATGGTTTCCGGCTTCTTAACCTCGCCGTACGACCAACCGCGGATGTCTTCCGCGGTGGCGAGGCCGATCTGCATGAGGCCGAAGGAGGATTCGCTGGACATATGGTCCCTGTTCTCTCTTGTTCTCTAAATTCTGAAGTCTTGGGTTACGGGAAGAGGGAGGTGAGGTCCGACGGCGGGTGGTGACCCGCCGTCGGACGTCACCTGCTAAACCTCTTCTACGGAACTGGGCTCTGCACGAGACAGATCGATGCCCAGTTCTTCCGCAGCCGTGAAGACTGCGTCATCAGAGTCACGCATTTCAATTGTGGTTCCGTCCGTGGAAAGCACTTCCACGTTCAGGCACAGCGACTGCATTTCCTTGATCAAGACCTTGAAGGACTCAGGAACGCCCGGCTCCGGGATGTTCTCGCCCTTGACGATGGCTTCGTAGACCTTCACACGACCGTGGATATCATCCGACTTGATCGTGAGGAGCTCCTGGAGCGTGTAGGCGGCGCCGTAAGCTTCGAGCGCCCACACTTCCATTTCACCGAAGCGCTGGCCACCGAACTGTGCCTTACCACCCAGCGGCTGCTGCGTGATCATGGAGTACGGACCGGTGGAGCGCGCGTGGATCTTGTCGTCCACCAGGTGGTGGAGCTTCAGGATGTACATGTAGCCGACCGAGATCGGATCCGGGAACGGCTCGCCGGAGCGGCCGTCGAACAGGCGGGTCTTGCCCGAGGAGTTGATCAGGCGGTCACCGTCGCGGGTCACGTTGGTGGAGTCCAGCAGACCGGTGATTTCCTCTTCACGGGCACCGTCGAAGACCGGCGTTGCAACAGTGGTCTGGCCACTTTCGCGCGGCAGGTTCGGCAGCTGCTTGGCCCACTCAGGCTCGCCTTCGATCTTCCAGCCGGTCTTGGCAACCCAGCCGAGGTGCGTTTCCAGCACCTGGCCGACGTTCATACGGCCCGGAACACCCAGCGGGTTCAGGACGATATCAACGGGGGTACCGTCGGCAAGGAAGGGCATGTCCTCGATCGGCAGAATCTTGGAGATAACACCCTTGTTGCCGTGACGGCCGGCGAGCTTGTCGCCGTCGGTGATCTTGCGCTTGGCAGCCACGTAGACGCGGACCAGCTGGTTGACGCCCGGGGGCAGTTCGTCGTCGTTGTCGCGATCGAAGACGCGCACGCCGATGACCGTGCCGGACTCGCCGTGCGGAACCTTCAGGGAGGTGTCGCGCACTTCGCGGGACTTCTCGCCGAAGATGGCGCGGAGCAGGCGCTCTTCCGGGGTCAGCTCGGTTTCACCCTTCGGGGTGACCTTTCCGACCAGGATGTCGCCGGCTTCAACTTCAGCACCGATGTGGATGATGCCGCGCTCGTCCAGGCCAGCCAGGACTTCCTCGGACACGTTGGGAATGTCACGGGTGATTTCCTCGGCACCAAGCTTGGTGTCGCGGGCATCGATCTCGTGCTCCTCGATGTGGATGGAGGAAAGAACGTCCTCAGCCACGATGCGCTGGGACAGGATGATGGCATCCTCGAAGTTGTGGCCTTCCCATGACATGAATGCCACGAGCAGGTTCTTACCGAGGGCGAGCTCGCCCTGGTCCGTTGCCGGGCCGTCAGCAATGATGCCGCCGACTTCCAGGCGCTGGCCTTCGCTCACCAGAACACGGTGGTTGTAGCAGTTGCCCTGGTTGGAACGGGCGAACTTGTTGATGCGGTAGTTGGTTTCCGTGCCGTCGTCGTTAAGCATGATGACGAGCTCAGCGGAGACCTCGGTAACCACACCTGCCTTCTTCGCGATGACAACGTCACCGGCGTCGACAGCAGCGGCGCGCTCCATGCCGGTACCGACGAACGGCGCCTCGGAACGGACCAGCGGCACGGCCTGGCGCTGCATGTTGGCACCCATGAGTGCGCGGTTTGCATCGTCATGCTCGAGGAACGGGATCAGGGCAGTTGCCACGGACACCATCTGGCGCGGGGAAACGTCCATGAACTGCACGTCGGCTGCGGGAACGAGAACGGGCTCGCCTCCACCACCGCGGGCACGAACCAGGACGGTCTCTTCAGCGAACTTCTTGTTGGCGTCGAGCGGAGCGTTGGCCTGTGCGATCAGGACCTCTGCTTCGTCGTCGGCCGTCAGGTACTGGACCTCATCGGACACGACGCCCTCGGCAACGAGACGGTACGGGGTCTCGATGAAGCCGAACGGGTTGATGCGTCCGTAGGAAGCCAGCGAACCGATCAGACCGATGTTCGGGCCTTCAGGGGTTTCGATGGGGCACATACGTCCGTAGTGGGACGGGTGAACGTCTCGGACTTCCATGCCTGCGCGGTCACGGGACAGACCACCCGGGCCAAGCGCGGAGAGGCGGCGCTTGTGGGTCAGACCCGAGAGCGGGTTGTTCTGGTCCATGAACTGGGACAGCTGGGAGGTTCCGAAGAACTCCTTGATGGCTGCCACCACAGGGCGGATGTTGATCAGCGTCTGCGGCGTAATGGCCTCGACGTCCTGCGTGGTCATACGCTCGCGGACGACGCGCTCCATGCGGGACAGGCCGGTGCGGACCTGATTCTCGATGAGCTCGCCGACGGCGCGGATGCGGCGGTTGCCGAAGTGGTCGATGTCATCGATCTCGACGCGCAGTTCGTGGTCCTGGCCGTCGCGCTTGCCCGTGAGGGTCTTCTCGCCGGCGTGCAGCGCAACCAGGAACTTGATCATGGCGACGATGTCTTCAACGTGCAGGACCGAAGCTTCCTTGTCACCAAGGGAGCGGTCGATGCCAAGCTTGCGGTTGATCTTGTAACGGCCGACCTTGGCCAGATCGTAGCGCTTGGAGTTGAAGTACAGGTTGTCCAGCAACGACTGGGCAGCCTCGACGGTGGGCGGCTCGCCCGGTCGCAGCTTCCGGTAGATGTCCAGCAAGGCGTCTTCGCGGGTTTCGGTAGCGTCCTTCTCCAGCGTTGCGCGCATGGAGTCGTACTGGCCGAACTCCTCGAGGATCTGGCCTTCGGTCCAGCCGAGGGCCTTCAGCAGCACGGTGACCGACTGCTTGCGCTTACGGTCGAGGCGGACGCCGACCTGATCGCGCTTGTCGATCTCGAGCTCGAACCATGCACCGCGGGACGGGATGATCTTTGCCGTGAAGATGTCCTTGTCGCTGGTCTTGTCAGCGGTGCGCTCGAAGTAGGCGCCCGGTGAACGGACCAGCTGGGAGACGACGACACGCTCGGTGCCGTTGACGACGAAGGTGCCCTTCTCGGTCATCAGCGGGAAGTCACCCATGAACACGGTCTGCTGCTTGATTTCGCCCGTGTTGTTGTTCATGAATTCAGCCTTGACGTACAGCGGTGCCGAGTACGTTGCGTCCCGGTCCTTGCATTCAGCCATGGTGTACTTCGGGTCAGCGAACTCCGGATCGGAGAAGCTCAGGGACATGGTGCCCTGGAAATCCTCAATCGGGGAGATCTCTTCGAAGATGTCGGAAAGACCGGAGGTGGTGGCGACGCTGAGGTCGCCTTCTTCGACGGCCTTCGCTACGCGTGCCTGCCAGCGTTCATTTCCGACCAGCCAGTCGAAGCTGTCCGTCTGCAGGGCAAGCAGATTCGGAACGTCAAGAGGTTCGTGAATCTTTGCGAATGAGAGTCGGCGAGTGGCACCATCGGTGCTTGCCGTGTTAGCGGTTTCGTTATTAGAGGTGCTCGAGGCGACCAAGAGGGATCCTTCCACAGACCTTCAGGCGTTTTCAGATCTCCCCCGCTATGCACCCTGCGGAGTGACTCCGCAGTGCTACCATCCGGTTCCGCTATATGACCCGGGACCTGGTCTGCCCATGCTGGTGACGTTGTATACGGCACATTGATGGAGCAGCTGCCAGGCGAAGCCCACCGCTATATGAAGGCTGAAGGTAAACAGGGAAGACGCAAATATCTACGATACGGCAAAACATCGCGTGTGTCTACCCCACTTCCCAGCAGATTGCAAGCACCGTTGCCGAGGGCATCTATCCCCCACCGTGCCGGAATTCAGCCTGCCGCTGCAGCGTTTGAATGGATAGGTGACCGGGCTCACGATAACCTAGGCGTACATCCACACAGATCGGAAGAGACAAACATGAGCAATTCCGCGGACAACAACGATGTTGTCATCCTGTCCGGCGCGCGCACACCGCAGGGCCGGCTGAACGGGCAATTGGCGAGCTTCACCGCCGTCGAACTCGGGGCCCACGCCATCAAGGCGGCCCTTGCCGCGAGCGGGGTTGAGGCGGAGAAGGTTGACGCCGTGATCATGGGCCAGGTGCTCCAGGCCGGTGCTGGCCAGAACCCTGCACGGCAGAGCGCGATCGGCGCCGGGATCGGCTGGAACGTGCCCACGGTGACCATCAACAAGGTCTGCCTTTCGGGCCTCACCGCCGTGATCGACGCCGCGAGGATGATCCGCAGCGGTGACGCAACCGTCGTCGTCGCCGGCGGCCAGGAATCCATGACCCGGGCCCCGCACGTCCTGCCGGGCTCGCGCCAGGGCTGGACCTACGGCGCCATCCAGGCCCTCGACGTTGCCGCCCACGACGGCCTGACTGATGCGTTCGACGGCCAGTCCATGGGCCTGTCCACCGAAACCAAGAACCTCACCCTGGGCATCGACCGGGCATCGCAGGACAACGTCGCCGCGCAGTCGCACCAGCGCGCGGCCATCGCGGCCAAGAACGGGATTTTCGACGACGAGATCGCACCCATCAGCGTCAAGCAGCGCAAGGGCGATCCGGTGGTTGTGGCCGCCGATGAAGGCGTCCGGCCCAACACGTCCGTTGAAACCCTGGCGGGCCTCCGCGCCGCGTTCGTCACCGACGGCACCATCACGGCCGGCAACTCCTCTCCCCTGTCCGACGGCGCCTCCGCCCTGGTGCTGACCTCCCGCAAATTCGCCGAGGAGAACGGACTGGAGTACCTCGCGGTCGTCGGCAAGCCGGGACAGGTGGCCGGTCCGGACAATTCCCTGCACTCCCAGCCCTCCAACGCCATCCGAAACGCCTTGGACCGCGCCGGCTGGACAACAACCGATCTGGACTTCATCGAAATCAACGAGGCGTTCGGGTCCGTGGCCGTGCAGTCCCTCAAGGACCTGGACTACCCGCTGGAGCAATGCAACATCCACGGCGGCGCGATCGCCCTGGGCCACCCCATCGGCGCCTCCGGCGCGAGGCTGGCGCTGCACGCTGCACATGAGCTGAAACGGCGCGGCCAGGGCAAGGCCGCGGTTTCGCTCTGCGGGGGCGGCGGGCAAGGCGAAGCCCTCCTGCTGTTCCGGGACTGATGACCGGCTCGGCAGCTGCCGGCTCAGCGGGCAGCTCCGGCAGCTCCGGCACGTCCGGCACTGCCGGCACCGGGGCGGACGGCGCCGGCAGGGAGCGATTCCTTGCCGACGCCGCCGCCCGCGGCCTGGAGGTCGAGATCGTGGAGCGGCTTGCCGCCCACAGCCTGGAGGAAGCGGCGCGGATCCTCGGGATCGCCCCGGCGGACATCGTGAAGTCCCTCGTGGTGAAGCATAAGGACGGGACTTTCCTGTTCGCCCTCATTCCCGGTGACCGCCAGATTTCCTGGCCCAAGCTGCGCAGCCTGGTGGGGGTCAACAAGCTGTCCATGCCGGCGGCCGACGTCGCCTTCGAAGCCACGGGCTATGAGCGCGGGACCATCACGCCGCTGGGCAGCACCACGGCCTGGCCTGTCTATGCGGACAGGAACATCTCGGGCAAGCGCATTTCCATGGGCGCGGGCCAGCACGGCTACAGCGCGTTCGTGGACGCGGACGCCCTGACCGCGGCGCTCGGCGCAGCCATCGCGGACATCAGCGACCCCAACTAAGTCCCCGAACAGCAACGCGGGGTCACTTGCGGCCCAATGAACCCACCGGATTGGGCCGTAAGTGACCCCGCGTTGCTCTTAAATGCAGGAATCCCCGCCCACCGGAGTGGACGGGGATTCCAGGAGGAGCCTGTGTTACTTGAGGGTAACGGTGGCGCCGGCAGCCTCGAGCTGCTCCTTTGCCTTCTCGGCAGCTTCCTTGGTGACGCCTTCGAGGACGGCCTTCGGAGCGCTGTCGACAACGTCCTTGGCTTCCTTCAGGCCCAGGGAAGTGATGGCGCGAACTTCCTTGATCACTGCGATCTTCTTGTCGCCAGCAGCTTCGAGAACGACGTCGAATTCGGTCTTCTCTTCGGCTTCTTCAGCAGCACCGGCAGCCGGGCCAGCAACGGCAACAGCAGCAGCGGTAACTTCGAAGGTCTCTTCGAAGAGCTTGACGAACTCGGAGAGCTCGATGATGGTCAGTTCCTTGAAAGCTTCAATGAGCTCTTCGTTGGTGAGCTTCGCCATGGTGTGGCGTCCTTCCTATAGGTGGTGCTTGGCGGCCTGGGCCGTTGCCTTCACACCGGAGTCTGATTTGAAAGAGAATTAGTTCTCTTCGGTGGCTGCGGCTTCGGCCGGAGCTTCGGTCTCTGCTGCTGCGGCCGGGGCTTCTTCAGCGGCGGGCGCTTCGGCTGCTGCCGGTGCACCGTTCTCTTCTTCAAGCTTGAGGCGCAGGGCGTCAATGATGCGTACAGCAGCGGCAGCAGGAGCCTTGAGGATCCCTGCAACCTTGGCGAGCTGCAGCTCGCGGGACTCGAGTGCTGCCAGGGCAGCAACTTCGCTGGCGTTAAGTGCCTTGCCCTCGAAGTAACCGGTCTTGATAACCAGCTGCTTGTTGGCCTTGGCAAAATCCGTCAGGCTCTTGGCCGCTGCAACTGCGTCACCCTTGATGAATGCGATTGCAGTGGGGCCGGCGAGCTGGCCGTCGAATGCTTCGACCCCAGCTTCCTTGGCTGCAATGGCGGTCAGGGTGTTCTTGACGACCGAGTACTTGGTGTCCTGGCCGAGAGAAACACGCAGCTGCTTGAGCTGTGCAACAGTGAGCCCACGGTATTCGGTCAGGACAGCGGCGTTCGATTCCTTGAAATCGTTAGTGATCTCAGCTACTGCTGAAACCTTTGCAGGCGTTGCCATAACCCTCCTTCCGGGGATAGTGCCGGTATACCGGGTCCCCGCTCAGGTGAGCTAAAACTAAAAACGCCCCGCGCAGATGCACGGGGCTTGGCTCAACACAGTTTTTACCGTGGAGCTTTGCTTCGTTCACCTGCGCCGGCCGCCCTATGTTCAGGGTCCTTCGTCCGGAAACCCACTGGTTCTCCCGCACACAACTGCAGAATTGAGCAATGCTCAGGAGAGTGGATTTCCAACAACCGACGGTCTTTGGTAGGTCCAGCTTACGTGAACCGGCGCCGGTCCGCCAAATCGGCCCGGTGACAAGAAGCAACCGGTGACCAGCCGCAACCGGCGCGGCTCGGCTCGCACGGCTCAGCTGGTGCTGGGCCCCAGGTCCGGAAGCTCCTTCTGCCAGATTCCGGTGACGCCCGCCGTCGTGAACCCCAACTGGCGGTTGACCGTCAGCAGGTACCGGTTTTCCGGGGCGTTCCAGGTGTAGATCACGCGCGCGTCCGGGAACTGCTCCGTCAGCCGCTCCATGTTGGCCACCTTGATGAGCAGGCCGAGCTTGTTGCCCCGGTGCGCCTGCAGCACCACAGTGTCGTCTTGGAACACCACGTCCTGGCGTTGCGCCAGGACGCTGATGGTGGTCAGCCCCACCAGGGTACCGGTGGCAATGTGTTCGACGGCGGTGACAACCGTTCGCCGTCCCTGCGCGATGGTGACTTCCTCTGCTTCGCGCAGTATCCGCGCGTCGAACACCATATTGTCCTGTTCGCCCACGGCGCCGGGTTCGACGTCCCCGCCGGCCTGGTTTTCGAGGACCGCAACGGCCTCCAGCCACTGCTCGGGGCAACGGTCCGTCCAGTGGTGCAGGCGGTAGCGGCCGTTGTTCGCTTCCTCGGCCTCGGCCTCAAGCTCCGCCACGAGCTTGCTGTCCAGTGGGAGGGCACATGAGCTGAACTGCTCGATGTGCTGGAGCGTGTAGCCGGTGCGCCGGGCGAATTCCACCTCGCGGCTGCCCAGCGGCACGAAACCCTGCCCCGAACCCGGCACCAGCTGCTCGGGTTCGAATTCGTGAAGGGAAGCCCCGGGGTGGTTGGTGTCCACCAGGATCATCGAGCGGCCCTCGTCGCGGGCAAACTGTTCGGCCGCCTCCAGCAGCTGCCTGCCCACGCCCTGGCGCTGATACTCCGGCAGGATGTCCAGGGTGAACTCCGCGAGGTCCTGATTGTCGGCCAGGGGCAGTGCGATGTCCACCGTGCCCACTATGGTGCCCTCGATTTTGGCCACGAGGATGATCTGACGCTCGTAGGGATCGTCGAGTTCGAGGAGCTTTTCCAGTGGTGCGTAGGCAAGGTCGTCGCTGCCCCACGTCTGCATCCGGACCTTGCGGCCTACCTCGACGGCGGCCAGGAAGTCCGCAGCATCGGGCGCGTCAATGGAATCCGGGATCCACAGCTGCTCGATCCGCACTTCACTTGCCATCATCCCAGCCGTTTCCGCCGCTCGCCCTTCCAGGCCGCGGGCTCAAGTCCACGCGGTGTGTCGTCGCCAGCATATGCCGGTTAGTGCCGGCGCTGCCACTCGCCGTCGTACCCCGCCGGGCGGAACCCCAGGGCAACATTGATGGCGAGCATGCGCTCATTCTCCGCGGCGTTGAACGTGAGGATCCGTTCCACGGAGGGATGCGCCTCCATCATGCGGCGAAGGTTCAGCACCTTGACCAGCATTCCCAGGCGGTGGCCCCGGTGCGGCTTGGCAACCAGGGTGTCGTCCTGCTGCCCCAGCCAGGGCTTCGACTCGGAGTACTGCAGCACCGAATACGCGGCGAGCTCGCCGCTGGCCCTGTGCCTCGCCACCGCCACGAGCGACTCCTGGCCGGTCTGCTTCCATTCGTCCTCGACGTGCCGGACGCGTTTGGCGTCCCACACCTCGGGGTCGTAATGGAGCGCCCCGGAGGGGCTGTCCGTACTCATGCGCGACATGAGCACGGCGAGCTGGTCCACGTATTCGTCCGGGCAGCTGTCCGTCCAGGCGAGGAGCTCGTACCGGTCACCGGCTATCGAGCGCGCGTCGCGCTCAAGCGCGTCCAGGGCCGCTTCCGACGGCGGCATGTCCAGTGCGCTGAAGCGCGTCACCTGTTCCAGTGCGTAGCCAGCCGCCGTGGCAAATCTCACCGCACGCGAATCGGCTGGAATGCCGCCCGTCCCGGTTCCGGGTTTCAGGATGCCGGCGCCGTCCGGATCAAACCCTGCAACGTGTTCGGTGAAGCTTTGAAGGGTACTGCGGCCGTGGCTGGCAGCGAAGGACTCGGCGTGCCGCAGGAGCGCCCGGCCGATGCCCCGGCCAGTGAAATCGTCCAGCACGTCCACGTGCACCATGGCGTCCTGGAGATTTTCCTGCTGCGGCAGACTGACCCACGACTTCGCCACCATGCGCCCGTCCAGCCGCACGAAGTAGGGCCGGACGTGCTCGTATTCGTCGTCGCGCCACGCTTCAAGCCGGGCCTCCCGCGGCATGGCGCGGTCAAGGTTTCCCCAGGTCTGCAGCACGACGGCATCAGTCAGGTCACTGAATTCGACGAAGTCCGCGGCGTCCGGAGAAGCGAGCGAGGAAGGCAAAACAAGCGGCTCTATGCGGTATGGGGGCGTCGTCACGGGATCAGCCTAGCCGCACGGTCTTCCAGCCTCCAGAGCCTGCGGCGTCCGGCAAAGCCCGGCAGCGCCCGACAGCGCCGCCCCCGCGGCGTCCGGACGCAAAGCAAAGGACCGCCCGGCGCAGTGCCGGGCGGTCCTTTGATGCCTGCCGGATTACCGGCGGGTGTTTCGCGAGGATTAGACCTCGGTCAGCACCTTGGTGACGTTGGGGTCGACGGAGATGCCGGGACCAAACGTGGTGGCAACAGTCGCCTTCTGGATGTAGCGGCCCTTGGAAGCGGACGGCTTCAGGCGAAGCACCTCTTCGAGAGCGGCTGCGTAGTTCTCGGCCAGCTTGACGGCGTCGAACGAGACCTTGCCGATGATGAAGTGCAGGTTGGAGTGCTTGTCGACGCGGAAGTCGATCTTGCCACCCTTGATGTCGTTGACAGCCTTGGCGACGTCAGCGGTCACGGTGCCGGTCTTCGGGTTCGGCATCAGGTTACGCGGACCCAGGACCTTACCAAGGCGGCCAACCTTGCCCATGAGGTCAGGGGTGGCAACGGCGGAGTCGAAGTCGGTCCAGCCGGCTGCGATCTTTTCGATCAGGTCGTCGGAACCAACGAAGTCGGCGCCGGCAGCGATTGCTGCCTCAGCCTTGTCGCCCGTTGCGAAGACGAGGACGCGGGCAACCTTACCGGTGCCGTGCGGCAGGTTAACGGTGCCGCGGACCATCTGGTCAGCCTTACGCGGGTCTACACCCAGGCGGAAAGCGACCTCAACGGTGGCGTCGAACTTGGACGGGTTGGTGTCCTTGGCCAGCGTCACTGCCTCGAACGGCGCGTAGAACTTCTCCGCGTCGATCTTGGCGGCGGCTGCCTCATATGCTTTGCTGCGCTTTGCCATGCTGCTTATTCTCCTTGTGCAGTTGTGGTCTGCGGACCGCGCTGGGCCCTGCCACAGTTGGATGATCCGGCGTGGATCTCCAACATTTCAATGTTTCAGTGGTGCCGGTTTCCCGGCGGTGCTGCCCGGCGTCGTCGTCGGTTTCCCGAACCCGGCGCCGCATCAGCGGTGGGGGAAATTAACCCTCGACGGTGATACCCATGGAGCGGGCGGTGCCGGCGATGATCTTCGCTGCGCCTTCGAGGCTCGTGGCGTTGAGGTCTTCCATCTTGGTGGTGGCGATCTCGTTGACCTGGGCCTGGGTCAGCTTGGCAACCTTGACGGTGTGCGGCGTGGGTGAACCCTTGGCAACGCCTGCAGCCTTCTTGATGAGTTCTGCAGCCGGCGGGGTCTTGGTGATGAACGTGAATGAACGGTCTTCGTAAACCGTGATTTCCACGGGGATAACGTTTCCGCGCTGGGCTTCCGTCGCAGCGTTGTACGCCTTGCAGAATTCCATGATGTTGACACCGTGCTGGCCAAGCGCAGGACCGATCGGCGGGGCCGGGTTGGCGGCACCTGCCTGGATCTGCAGCTTGATGAGGCCGGTGACCTTCTTCTTGGGAGCCAATGTAGGGTCCTTCTCTCAATTGCGTCCTGGGACACAGGAGCGTGCCTCAGGTGGTTGACCGCCATGGCGAGGCGGTCTGCCGTCGAGGAACTGCTAAGCGGGCAGTTCCGGGACGAATTCTAGGGGTATTGCTAGATCTTGGTGACCTGGTTGAACGCCAGGGTGACCGGCGTTTCGCGTTCGAAGATGGACACCAGCACCACGAGGGTCTGGGAATCAATCTTGATCTCGGAGATCGTGGCGGGGAGGGTCTCGAAGGGACCTTCCTTGACGATGACCGATTCGCCGACCTCGAAGTCGACGTCCACGGGAGCGGCGGCGTGCCTGACCGGCTTGCCCTTCTCGGCCTGCTCTTCTTCGAAGACCGGCGCGAGCATGGAGAAGACCTCGTCGAGGCGCAGCGGGACCGGGTTGTGGGCGTTGCCCACGAAGCCGGTAACGCCCGGGGTGTGGCGGACCGCGCCCCAGGAGGCGTCGGTCAGGTCCATGCGGACCAGCACGTAGCCGGGGATCCGGACGCGGTTGATGACCTTGCGCTGGGCGTTCTTGATCTCAACGACTTCTTCCATCGGCACCTGGATTTCGAAGATGTAATCTTCCATGTCCAGGGTCTGGATGCGCGTTTCAAGGTTGGCCTTCACGCGGTTCTCGTAACCCGCGTAGGAGTGGATGACGTACCAGTCACCCTCCTGGCGGCGCAGCTTGGCCTTGAACTCCTCGGCGGGATCGACATCGGCCTTCGCGGCGGCGGCTGCCAGGGCGTCTGCCTCATCGGCGTCAGCTTCCTCGGAGTCAGCTTCCTCGGAGTCAGTTTCGTCATCCGCTACATCTGCATCGTCGTCGGCGTCAGCGTCAGTTTCGGCGTTAGCGGCGCCGTCGGAATCGGGTGCAGCAGACTCAACCTCAGACCCTTCAACGGCCTCGGCCGATGCGTCCTTGGTTTCATCCAGCTCAGTCTCAGTTACCTCGAGCTCCTGCTCAGACACTTGGTCTCCTGCTTCCTCATTGCCTAACATGCCTATTTAAATGGCTCAATTCCGCACACTCCGCAGTCCGTTCCGTTTCCGGAAGGATCCCGCGCAGTCTGCGGACCGATCGCCTTAGCGGTCCTTGGCGCCTGTACCGCCGAAGACCCAGCTCACCGCGGTCCCGAAGCCCAGGTCCAGCAAGGTGACGATGACCATCATGATGACCACGAATACCAGCACCACGAGCGTGTAATTAATCAGTTCCTTGCGGGTGGGTGCGACAACCTTCTTCAGCTCGCCGATGACCTGGCGGATGAAGAGTGCGATTCGAGCGAAGAAGCCAGCCTTGGCGGCTTTCTTTGCGGGGCGGCCCTTGGAGCTGCTTGCAGCTGTTTCGGTCACCTGTTCCTCACTCATCCTCGCAAAATGTCGGATTACCCGGTCCTGAACTGAACCATGGTTGCTGCGCTTGCTCCGGCTTTCCGCCGGAACAGCTTGCGCAGGGCAGACAGGACTCGAACCTGCAACCTGCGGTTTTGGAGACCGCTGCGCTACCAATTGCGCCACTACCCTATGGATCAAAAACCGATCGAGGCCGCGCTTCACCCAAGGATTCCTGAGGCGCACGTCATCATCGTGTTTTCAACACCGGAGAACTAGTCTACGCAACAACTTCGCGTACGTCGAACCAGCCTCGTTTCGGACCGTTCTGCGGCGGTGGATTCCTGACTGCGCCGCAGTCACAAAGCCATGCCCCACCTCGAACGATCCGGTGAACAGCATAGAGTAGATTCCGTCGAATTCCACCATTCAGCTAACCAGCTGCAAGCGAAGAACGGACCTGCCATGTCTGCCGCCCGCGTTTCCAAACGCATTTCCGCCATTGCCGAATCCGCCACCCTGGCTGTCGACGCCAAGGCCAAAGCACTTAAGGCGGCCGGCCGGCCCGTGATCGGTTTCGGCGCCGGCGAACCGGATTTCCCCACCCCGGGCTACATCGTCCAGGCCGCCATCGAGGCCGCCAGCCAGCCGAAGTACCACCGCTACTCCCCCGCCGGCGGCCTGCCCGAGCTGAAGAAGGCCATTGCCGAGAAGACCCTCCGAGACTCCGGATACAAGGCCGACGCCTCCCAGGTGCTGGTCACCAACGGCGGCAAGCAGGCCGTCTACAACACCTTCGCAACGCTCGTGGACCCGGGCGACGAAGTGATCGTTCCCACGCCGTTCTGGACCACGTACCCCGAAGCCATCCGCCTCGCGGGCGGCGTGCCGGTGGAGGTCTTCGCCGGGCCGGAACAGGACTACCTGGTGACCGTGGAGCAGCTCGAAGCGGCCGTCACGGACCGCACCAAGGTCCTCTTGTTCGTCTCGCCGTCCAACCCGACGGGCTCCGTGTACTCCCCCGAGCAGGTGGCGGAAATCGGCCAGTGGGCCGCAGCCAAGGGCCTGTGGGTTGTCACCGACGAAATCTACGAGCACCTGACGTACGACGGCGTTCCGTTCACCTCCATCGCCACGGCCGTCCCCGAACTGGGCGACAAAGTGGTGATCCTCAACGGCGTGGCCAAGACGTATGCGATGACCGGCTGGCGCGTGGGCTGGATGATCGGCCCGGCCGACGTCATCAAGGCCGCCACCAACCTGCAGTCGCACGCCACTTCGAACGTGTCCAACATCCCGCAGATCGCTGCCCTGGCAGCCGTGTCGGGACCGCTCACCGCCGTCGACGAAATGAAGGTCGCCTTTGACCGCCGACGCAAGGCGATCGTTGCCGGACTTAACGCCATTGACGGCGTTGAATGCCCGACGCCGAAGGGCGCCTTCTATGTCTACGCGGACGTCCGCGCCCTGCTGGGCAAGGAATTCCCGACGGCGAACGGTCCGGTCAGCCCCTCGACCTCCGCCGAACTCGCGGCGCTGATCCTGGACGAGGTGGAGGTTGCCGTGGTGCCCGGCGAAGCGTTCGGTCCGTCCGGCTACCTGAGGCTGTCCTACGCGCTGGGCGACGACGACCTCGCCACCGGGGTGGAGCGCCTCCAGGACTTCCTGGGCAAGGCGAAGTAGGCCGTCCCAAAGCCCCGATGCGCTGTCACTTGTGGGCCTTATTGCCGCGGCAAAAGGGCCCTAAGTGATAGCGCATCATTTGGTTTTAGAGGAGCCGGCGCTCGGCCGCCCACTTGGTCAGTTCATGGCGGCTGGAGAGCTGCAGCTTCCTGAGCACCGCCGACACATGGGTTTCCACGGTCTTGATGGAAATGAACAGCTCCTTGGCCACTTCCTTGTAGCTGTATCCCCGGGCGATGAGCCTCATCACCTCGAGCTCGCGGGCTGAGAGCTTGTCCAGTTCGTCGTCGGCAATGTCCGCGGGAGCGGTGCCGAAGGCGTCCAGTACGAAGCCGGCCAGCCGCGGCGAGAAGACGGCGTCGCCGCCGGCAACCCTGTAGATGGCGTCCGTGATCTCCGTCCCCGAAATCGTCTTGGTCACGTAGCCGCGCGCGCCGGCACGGATCACGGCCACGACGTCCTCCGCCGCGTCCGACACACTGAGGGCCAGGAACGTGGTGGTGCCCCGAAGCGCCGCTGAGCCGGCGATGACTTCACGCCCACCTCCGCCCAGGCCGCCGGGCAGGTGGACATCGAGCAGCACCACTTCCGGGCGGGTCCGGCCGATCACCTCGATGGCCTGCTCCACCGTTCCGGCCTCGCCGACCACCTCAATGCGCGGGTCCAGGTCCGCCTTCAGGCCGGAGCGGAAGATGGCGTGGTCGTCCACGATCACGACCCGGACGCTCCGTCCCGGATCCCCGGCCGTGCCGCCCAGTGCTGGAGTGCTCATGACTTCCCTTCCCCGTTGTCCTCCGCGGCCGCAGGCAGCTTGAGCCGGACCTCCGTGCCGTCAGGACTGCTGTTGATCTGGGCGGTTCCGCCGTGCCGCTTCATTCGGCCAATAATTGACTCCCGGACGCCGAGCCTGTCCGCCGGAACCGCGTGGAGTTCGAATCCGGAGCCGCGGTCCTTGACGAATACTTCCGCGCCGCCGTCGGACACCTCCAGATAGACGGAGACCGGTCCGCCGCCATGGCGGGAGGCGTTCAGCATGGCTTCCCGGCTCGCCTGGACCAGCGCCTCATGCCTGTCGGTCATGGCCGTGTCGCCCACGCTCACGACGTCCACCGCATTGCCGAGGCCGTCCTCAACCTCCGCCGCGGCCGCCTTGATCCTGTCCGAAAGCTGGCCGGCGTCCCTGGCCGGGTCCCTGAACAGCCAGCCTCGCAGTTCGCGCTCCTGCGCTCGGGCCAGCCTCACCACATCGTGTTCGTTGGCGGCCCGGCGCTGGATCAGCGCGAGGGTCTGCAGCACTGAATCATGCAGGTGTGCGGCGATCTCCGCCCGTTCGGTCTCGCGGACCCGGCCGGCGCGTTCGGTCTCAAGGTCGCGCCAGAATTTCAGGCCCCAGGGAAGCAGCACCAGCGCCACCCCGCCCAGGACGGCCACGGACGCCAGCAGAGCCAGCCAGGTCTGCTCCCAGGAACCGGACCCGGACACCATGACCAGCACTCCGGCCACCACCAGCGCGAGGCCGGCGGCCAGCCGCGCCCATCCGCCCGCCTGGTCCGCCTTGGTCTTGTCCACCAGCCCGGCGCGGCGCGTTTCGTCGAGTTGCATCCAGGCGATGGCGGCACCGCCGAGGATGGCAGCCGCCGGGATCAGGGTCCCCAGCGGCACTTCGACGCCGAGCAGCCTGGCGATCAGGATCGCGGCAACGAGCAGCAGCCCGGCGCCAAGCAGGATCTCCTTGCCGTAACGCATGTTGCGGACGCGGAACCAGGCACCGGTGCCCGGAACAGCAGCAGGTGCCGGCGGCTGGGAGGAGGGCCCGGCGTCGTACTGTGCGGACGGCGCGGGAGCCACAGCAGGGGTATATACACCCGGCTCTGCGGCGGGCGCTGGTCGGCCCGGGGGCGGCCAAGCCGGACCGGGCGAATACGCACTGCTCCACACCGAAGGGTCGACGACGGCGGCGGGATGCTGCGGCATGCTCACCGCGGGGGCAATGGGCGACGCCGGCCGCCGGGCGTTGCGCTTGGCGCTCTCGTCTGCGGTGGGCACCATGATCCACAGCCAGCCATAGAAGACCAGGCCTGCCCCGCCAGCGAGCGCGGCCACGGCCATGCCGATCCGGACCATGCGCACCGGCCAGCCCAGGTGGTCCGCGAGGCCCGCGCACACGCCGGCGATAACGCGGTCGCTGCTGCGGACCAGCGGCGGGCGGACGGGGACTGTGGTCATGCATCAATCCAAACACGGATCAGGGTTTCGGAGGCCCGTTTTGAGGGTGGACCGGGGGTAAGTCAGGGACGGCTCAGGGTCTTCCCCAATAGAGGGACCATGGCCCCGCACGGCAGGATCGAAGTATGAACTCGCACAACCCCACCCCAGCTGAAGGGCAGCAGCCCGCCAACCCGTCCGACGACCAGTCCGGACCCGGTTCCGAACCTCTGCGCGAACCCGGAACCACCGATTCGCAGGCAGAACGTCCCACCGAGGCCCTGCCGGGGCAGCCGACTGAGCAGCTGCGGCCGTCCCTCGGTGCCACGCAGGAAATACCCGGCACCCCGCCGCCGGGCGGTCCCGGTTTCGGCGGTCCGGGTGCTCCCGGCTACGGCCGGCCACCCCAGCAGCTGAACTTCTTCGACTGGATCCGCAGCCAAGGCATCCACCGCGGACGCGACCGCTGGATCGGCGGCGTCTCGAGCGGCATCGCGGAGCGCATGGGCATCGACCCGCTGATCGTACGGGGCGTGTTCATCGTGCTGACGCTGTTCGCCGGCATCGGCGTCCTCCTGTACGGCCTCGCCTGGGCACTCCTGCCGGAGCCGGAGGGCCGGATCCATACCCAGGAAGCGGGCGCCGGGCGCTGGACCAGCGGCATGACGGGCGCACTCATCACCACCGTCCTCGGCCTCACCGGCATGGGGGGCGGATTCTGGGGCTGGGGACACGACGGCTTCGGCTTCTTCTGGACCCTCTTCTGGGTGGGCGGCGTCATCTACCTCATCTACTTCCTCTCGCAACGCAATAGGAACCCCATTGGAGCAGCTATGAACACCACCCAGGCCGGCGCCCAGCCTGCCCCCGGATACGCTGCCCCCGGCAGTGCCCCGGCGGCAGAAGCATTCGCTGCCGGCACACAGGCCGCCACCGCCCAGCACGGGGCACGGCCCGCGTCGGCTCCTTTGCCCCCCTACGGCGCCGCCGGCCAGGGACATGTCCCGCCCGGCCCATACGGCGGCGGGTTCGGCAGCGTTCCGCCCCGCGGACCAGCCCCGGTGCCGGCTCCTGTGCCCGCTCCGAAGTCAAGGCCGAACGGCCCCGGCGCACCCGTCGTCGCCATTACCGCAGGCCTCGCCTTGCTGGTCGGCGGGACGCTCAAGGCCCTCGACGCCGGCAACGTCATCGATCTCGGCGACTCCGCCAACGCCGTGGTGTGGGCCAGCGGCGCCGCTGTCCTTGGCCTGGGCATCCTCCTCTCCGGCCTCAGGGGCAGGACGTCGGGGATCCTCGGATTCTTCGCCGTGGTGGCACTGATCGTCGGCGGCATCTTCAACACCGTGCCGAACGGCGACCGTTTCCGCTTCCAGAACGCGGACTGGAACCCCGCCAGCATCGAACAGGCACGCGAGGGCTTCCAGATCACCGGAGGCCGCGGGACTGTTGACCTCACCGGCCTGAACCTGAACCCGCCCCTGGGCACCGACGTCGTGATCCCCCTCGACGTGACCGCCAGCAACGTGACGGTCGTCATCCCGCGCACGGTTCCAGTGGACGTCAGGGCAGACATGACGCTGGGCAACCTCAACGAAGGCGCGGACAGCCGCAGCGGCATCACCTCCCGCCAGAGCAGCTACAACGCTGATAAGCCCGGCGCCCGCCTGATCCTTCAGATCGACGGAACCGTCAGCAACGTCACCATCCAGGAAGGCAACTGACATGAGCAGCCATGACCCCGCCCCGAAGACCTCGCCCGTGCCGGAATCCGTCGCAGCGGACCGCCGCGATCCCTCTTCCTCACCGGCCCGCGTCGGCACCATCGTCTGGGGGCTCGTGGTGCTGGCCCTGGCCGCGCTCATCATCATCTCCCAGCTGGGGCTCGTGGCACTGAACGGAACCTATGTGCTGATCGGGCTGATGATCGGGGCCGGCGCCGCGCTGGTGATCGGCGGCCTGCTCTCGGCCCGCGGACGTGACAACAGCCCCACAAACGGGAAGTCTTGAACCATGGAAAAATTCTTCAGCATTGTCAGGGGCCTTGGCCTGAGGCGCGGACCGCAGCGCTGGCTGGGCGGGGTGTGCGGCGGAATCGCCGAGAAACTGAACGTGGACGTTGCCTTCGTCCGGATCGGCTTCCTCCTCTTCTGCCTCCTGCCGGGACCGGCCGTCCTGTTGTACCTTCTGGCGTGGCTCATCCTGCCGAACCAGAACAACGGCATCGCGCTCGAGTCCTTCCTAGAAAAGCGCGCCATGAACCGGTAGGGACCGCCGAAAGGCCGGTGACCGCCGTCGACCGCTACCCAGTGCCCCCGTTCCCACCGGAGCGGGGGCACTTATACGTCACACCAGGGCGCGGTGTAACCGTTTGTGTCCTTCCCCACACCGCCCATTAGACTCTAGGGTGAGCTCAGCGTGGCGCTCTGCCTGTATACCTTCGAACCAGGATTTGAGCCGAGAAATATGAAAATAGGAATCCTCACCAGCGGCGGCGACTGCCCCGGACTGAACGCCGTGATCCGCGGCGCCGTCCTCAAGGGCATTGCCATCCACGGCCACGAATTCGTGGGGTTCCTCGACGGCTGGCGCGGAGTGGTTGAGGGAGACATCATTCCCATTCCCCGCACCGTGGTCCGAGGCATTGCCAAGCAGGGCGGCACCATCCTGGGTACATCCAGGACCAACCCGTTCGATAACGGCGGCGGACCCGAGGTCATCAAAGCCCACATGGAACGGCTCGGCATCGACGCCATCATCGCCATTGGAGGCGAAGGAACCCTCGCCGCGGCCAAGCGCCTCACGGACGCCGGACTGAAAATCGTCGGCGTGCCCAAGACGGTGGACAACGACCTCGACGCCACGGACTACACCTTCGGCTTCGATACCGCCGTCCAGATCGCCACCGAGGCCATCGACCGCCTGCGGACCACGGGCGAGTCCCACCACCGCTGCATGATCGCCGAAGTCATGGGCCGCCATGTCGGCTGGATCGCCCTGCACGCGGGAATGGCCGCCGGCGCCCACGCCATCCTGATTCCGGAGCAGAAGGTCAGCATCGAGCAGATCGTCGAGTGGGTCAACGAGGCCCACGACCGCGGCCGCGCGCCCCTCGTCGTCGTCGCCGAAGGCTTCGTGCCGGAGCACATGGAATCACCGCACTCCGAGCGCGGCCTGGACACCTTCGGCCGGCCCCGGCTCGGCGGCATCGCCGACCAGCTGGCCCCCGAACTCGAGGCAAGGACCGGGATCGAGACCCGCGCCACCATCCTCGGCCACATCCAGCGCGGCGGCGTCCCGTCCGCCTTCGACCGCGTGCTGGCCACCCGGCTGGGCATGGCCGCCATCGACTCCGTGGTCGAGGGCCGCTGGGGCACCATGGTCTCGCTGAACGGAACCGACATCGACCACGTCGGCTTCGAAGCAGCGCTCGGCAAGCTCAAGACCGTCCCGCAGCACCGCTACGACGAGGCCGCGGTCCTCTTCGGCTAGGCCCCGCTCCGCTTCGCCCGAACGGGCAGTTAAGGCCCTCTTTTCCGATTGTGGAGGGCATTGACTGTCCGTTCGCGCTAGTTAATGCGGTGACGGCGGGGGCCTAAGTGCCCTTGCGCGCTGGTTGATGCGGGGGCGGCGGGGGTCGGTAGGCTTGGGGCATGAGTCTTGAGCCCGGTTCCGCCGCCATCATCCAGCTAGCCTGGGCGCGCCGTTTGGGGCTCGACGACGGCGCTTTCGCCCTCGCCTTGGAAACCGGGGAACGGCTCACGAGGGTCGACGACACAGCGCGCGCCGTCCAGTTCGTCCGCCTCTTCGGCAGCTCCGCCCTGGTGGGTCCGCAATGGGCGCTGGACGCCGCCGTCGGAATCGCCGATGAAGAGATGGCCCAGCACGTCACCCTGCTGACCATCACCCGCCGGCACGGCGGCCACGGCCTGGGCTCGGCTGCTCTCTTCTTCGCGGACGACCTCCCGCTGCTGCAGCCCGCCGAGGAACTCACGGTGTCGCACGGCAACCCCGAGGCCGTCGAACTCGAGAGCCTCTGCCCGCCGGACGACATCAACGAGGTGGGGCTCTCCGACCTCGAGAACCGCTACACGATCCTGCATGACGAGGACGGCCGCAAGGTGCCCGTGGCCTGCGGCGCCTACTCGGAATGGGAAGGGATCCTGGCCCACATGGGCGTCCTCGTGGCGCCGCAGTGGCGGCGCCGCGGCGTGGGTTCCCTGGCGGCCTCGATCGCCGCGCACGAAGCCCTGGCCTCCGGGCTGACGCTCCAGTGGCGCGCCGACGTCAGCAACAAAGGCTCGCTGGCCACGGCACGCAGCCTGGGCTTCTCCACCGGCGGCATCCAGACCAGCGTCCTTCTCGGCTAAGGACGCCTGCCCGGCCGAGGACGCCCGCCGGGCTACGGTGTCCTGGCGTCGGAGCTCTCTGCTTTTGCCGGTTGCTGGCCGCCCCAGCCCTGCACGGGCTTCGGGCGGGCAAAGAACAGCGCAACTGCCGCGCCGAGCACGATCACGGCCGCGGGCAGCATGATGGACTGGCTCATCGCCGTCGAGAACCCCTCGTGCAGGGCCGCCGGCAGCTGGCCGCCGAAGCTGACCTCACCGGCCCCGCCCGGCCCTCCCGCAGCACCGGGAGCCGGCGGAAGTTCGGCCGCGAGCCGGGCCTGCATGAGGACCGCAATCGCGGCGCTGCCCAGGACCGCCCCGATCTGGCGTGTGGTGTTGTAGACGCCGGCCCCGGCTCCCGCCTGCCGCGGCGGCAAGTTGCGGGTGGCCGTTGAACTGAGGGGCGCCCAGACCCCGGCATTTGCGAAACCGAGGACCGCGCTCGGCAGCAGGAACAGCCACACCGGAGTGTCCGGATGCATGAGGGCGGAGTTCCAGAACAACGCCACCGCCATGAGGAGCAGGCCGCCGGAGGTGATGTACTTCGGGTTGACACGGTCGATGATGCGGCCCACCACCGGTGCCAGGCCGCCGGAAATCAGCGCCATGGGGACCATCATGAGGGCCGACTGCGTGGGGGTCATGCCCCGCACCATCTGGTAGTAGAAGATCAGGGGCAGGCCGAAAGCCGTGACCGTGAACCCCACCGTGGTGATCCCGATGTTGGCCAGCGAGAAGTTGCGGTCCTTGAACAGGGAGAGCGGGAGCAGCGGCTCGCCCTTGTTAACAGCCTGCCAGCCGACGAACAGCGCCAGCACCACGATTCCGCTGATGATCAGGCCCCAGACCGTCACGGGGCCCGTGATGGTGCCCCAGTCGTACGTCTCGCCTTCCTGGAGCCCGAACACGAGCAGGAAAAGCCCGACGGCGCTGAGCGCCACGCCGGGGATATCGAACCTGTGCGGGTGGGTGGTGAGGGACGGGACCAGGCGCCAAGCGAGGATAAAGCCCACAATTCCGATGGGGACGTTGATGAAGAAGATCCATTCCCAGCCGAGCCCGTCCACCAGCACGCCGCCGAGGATGGGACCCACCAGCGTTGCCACGCCCGCGGTGGCGCCCCACAGGCCCATGGCTGCGCCGCGCCGGTCCGGCGGGAAGATGCGTGTGATCACCGCCATGGTCTGCGGCGTCATCAGGGCGGCGCCCAGGCCCTGCAGGACGCGGGCCGCAATGAGCATGTGGACGGTGCCGGACAGGCCGCACCAGAGCGAGGCGAGCGTGAACACGACGAGACCGGAGAGGTACAGCCGCTTGGGGCCGAACCTGTCACCCAGCCTCCCGGTGATGAGGAGGGGAACCGCATAGGCCAGCAGATAGGCACTCGTGACCCAGATGACGGCGTTGATGTCCGTGTCCAGCCCTGCCATGATGCTCGGGTTAGCGACGGAGACGATGGTGGTGTCGATCAGGATCATGAAGAACCCGATGACGAGGGACCAGAGGGCAGGCCACGGCCTGGTTACATTCTCCAACGTCAGCCCAGCAGGGCTTTGATGTCGGCCCGGGCGAACATCTCCGCGGCCGCGCGGGCGGAGGGGGTGCCGGCGTCGGGGTCCGCACCGGCGTCGAGCAGCACGCGGGCAACGTCGGTGTATCCCTTGAAGACAGCTCCGGCCAGCGGGGTCTGCCCGCGGTCGTTGGCGCTGTTCGCGTCGCCGCCGTGGTACAGGATCAGCTGAACGGTCTCGGCGTGGCCGTGGTAGGCCGCGAGCATGAGCAGCGAGTCACCGGCGGCGTTCGTCAGGGTGGCTGGCGCGCCCGCGTTCAGGTAGCTGCGGAGCACCTCCGTCTCGCCGTTGCGGGCCGCGTCGAAGAGGGTGTGCGCCAGGGCGAGGGTTTCCTCGTCGGGCTGCGACTGGCTTGGCTGCTGGGACGGCGCTGGTTCCGCTCCGGGTGCGGTGGAATCTGTCACTTGTGGGTCCCCCTCAGGAATCCGGTCTGCCTGCCGACCACCTGGCCGGCGTCGGGAGCCACGATCACTTCCTGCGCGGCTATGTACGGTTCGGTTCCGTCCATGACGGTCAGTATTTCATCCGGCGCGACGGAACGCTTTATGACGGCCAGCGCGATGGGGCCCATCTCGTGGTGCTGGGCCACGGACGTCACGGTCCCCACCTTGCGCTCCCCCAGCAGCACTTCGCTTCCGGGAGCAGGCATGGTGTGCTGCGAGCCGTCGAGCTGGAGGAACACCAGCCGGCGCGGCGGGTGGCCGAGGTTGTGGACGCGCGCGATGGTCTCCTGGCCCTTGTAGCAGCCCTTGGAGAGATGCACCGCGGTCCTGAGCAGGTCCAGTTCGTGCGGAATGGTCTTATCGTCGGTTTCGGCGCCGAGCCGCGGCCGCCACGCCGCCACGCGCAGGGCCTCGGCTGCCGAGACTCCGGCCAGCGGCCGGTCTCCCAGCGTCGCTTCAAGCTCCGCTGCCGGCACCAAGTATTCGAACCACGGGCGTTCGGCGCCCGGATGCTGTTCCTCCGCGACTACCGAGTACGCGTACCCGCCGGCGCCGACGTGCGGCCACGGGTCCTGCCAGACCTTCAGGCCGGACCACTCGGGCACCGCCCTGGTGGATCCGAGCACGGCCCAGGCGTCCGAGACGTCGGCGATTTCGACGCGCAGCATGAACTTCATCTTGTTCAGCCACTCCGCCAGCGGGGCAGCCTCGGCGGCCTCGACGATCAGCCAGGTGGTCCCGCCGTCGTCCACTACCCGGGCATCGAATTCGATGCGTCCCTGGATGGTCAGGAGCAGCAGCTCGCTGGACTCACCGGGCTGGAGGTTGGTGACCTGCTGGGAGGAGAGCGTGTTGAGCCAGCTCAGGCGGTCGGGTCCGGAGACGGTCACCACTCCGCGGTGGGACAGGTCGACGACGGCGGTACCGGCCGCGAGGGCGCGCTGCTCGCGCAGGGGCTCACCGTAGTGGGACGCGACGCCGGCGTCGGGACCGGCCGCCTCGACGGCTCCCGGGCGCGACAAAAGAGGGCTCTTGATAGTCATATGAAGGGAACGTCCTTGGCTAGGCGGGTATTCCGGTCTGTCGGAATCGGGGACCGGTTTTCGAGCAGCCACGGCGACCAGGCTGGTTCGCTCAGCGGTACTCCGGGTTTTCGAAACCGAACTTTGATCCGGCTTTCCATTCTTCCGGAAGGTTGCCGTAAGCGGGAATCCCGCCGGCATCCTTGAGCATCCGAGCATGATGCAGGAGGTTCCACGTCATAAACGTGGTGTTCCGGTTGGTGAAGTCGCTCTCCGGCCCGCCGGACCCTTCATCCAGATAGCTGGGGCCGGGCCCCACCGGACCGATCCAGCCGGCGTCGGCCTGCGGCGGGATGGTGAACCCGATGTGCTGGAGGCTGTACAAGACGTTCATGGCACAGTGCTTGATCCCGTCCTCGTTGCCGGTGATCAGGCAGCCGCCCACCTTCGGGTAGTACGCCCACTGCCCCTTCTCATTGAGCTCCCCCGAATGGGCATAGAGCCGCTCGATGAGTTTCTTGGTCTGCGACGAGTTGTCCCCCAGCCAGATGGGCCCGGCCACCACCACGATGTCCGCCTCTTTAACGGCGGGATAAAGCTCGGGCCATTCGTCGGTCTCCCAGCCGTGCTCGCGCATGTCCGGATACACGCCGCTGGCGACGTCATGATCGACGGTGCGGATGACCCGCGTGGCCACGCCCTGCTTCTCCATGATCAGCCGGCTCACGGCGATCAGGCCCTCGGTGTTGCTCTTTTCGGGCGAACGCTTGAGGGTGCCGTTGAAGTACACCGCCTTGAGGTCGCTGTAGTCCGCCGGGCTTGTCGCTTCATCCATGTGGTGCTCCCTGGGTCGCTGCGGGCAGAGGAATATGAGACCTCAGTCCAACGTAGCGGAGGGGGACGTCCGGCGGAACAGAGCCAGCGGCTCCGACTGTCAGGAAACCGGTGGGATACCTGTCAGGAAACCTTCCGCAGGAACGCCGAGGCGTGGGCCTCGAGGCCGTCGCCCGGTTCCGACGAGGCCTCCCGCGCCGTGGACGAGCCGGTGGCGACGTCCCAGCGCCAGAGGAGGTTCCCGTCCACCAGGCCGAAGATCCGGGTGGCGGCGCTGTACTCCTTGGAGTGGCTGCCCCGCATCACCATGTCGGTGCTCAGCTGGATCTGCGGCCCCTTGATCTGCCCGTAGTAGAGCTCCGAGATCCCGCCCGGATGGGCTATGGAAACGGAAATATCGAATCCGCCGTCCGTGTTCCGGAGGGCCTCCACCTCGTCAGCGCTCTTGAGCGCCGGAACAATGTCCCCGGGGACCAGCCCGGGGCCGCTGTCGGCGTCAATCTGCTTGCGCTCAAGCGCCCAAAAGCCGGTCTCGACGGTGAGAGGCCGGAGTTTGGTGCCGTCGTCGTCGGTCAGCCAGCTTTCCGCGCGGTACTGAAGGTACGGCAGACCGTTCTGGGTGAACGACACGTGCTGGAAAAAGTGTTCTGAATCTTCATCGCCGGACCCGAGGCGGCCGCTGCCCTCCCACTCACCAATGAGCCAGGAAAGCGGAACCAGTTCGGGGGTCAGGTCTGTGGGAATCTCAATCGGCACAGCTGTTACCTCTGGAAAGTGCTAGCAGGAAAAGCGGTTCTACTTCTGGCCTTTGAACAGGCGGTAGACCACAAAACCGGCAAACCAAGCCATGGACAGGCTGGCGACGCCCAGCAGGACAAGGAAGAAAATTTCATATGCAAGTACGGACATGATGCCATCCTAACGCGTCAGGAGATGAGTAGTTTGTCTATGAAGTAAGCCAACGAACCGACGGCCAGGACGGGCGCAAGACCCATGCCCAGGGCGGCCGGAAAGTTCAACGGGATCCCGCGGAGGGTCACAAGCCGGCGGAAGCTGACCAGGACCGCCCCCACTACAACGCCGAACACCGCGGCAGGCAGCACGGCGATGTCGGAAAACACCAGACCGGCCAGGGGCCCGGCCAGCCCTGCCAGGACGATGCCCAGCGGGGCAATGATCCGGTCAGGCCAGCGGATGAGGCCGGCGAGCAGCGCGACGGCGGCGCTTACGCCGGCAACCAGCAGCATCTCCTTGACGCCATTGAACCGTGCCCCCGCGATCCAGCCCGCTCCCAGGCAGGAGAGGAGGACGCCCACGCAGCAGCCCAGAATCGATTCCAGCCGCTGCGCCTGGCCGGTCCCTCGAATCAGCTGGACCACGAACACAGCCGAGACACCCAGGGCGATGAAGCCGGGGGTCCAGTCGAGGTAGCCGGGGGCGGGTACGACAGCGGCAGCCACCGCGGAGCCGGCACCCGGCAGGCCGATCACGGCCGCCAGGGTTTTCTTGGCGGGTATCCCGAGATAGTGCGGCCAGCCGACGCCGACGGCCAGGGCAACAACGACGGCGACAGCCAGGAGGACGTCCGGAGTCCGGAACACGCTGGCGATGATGGTGGCCAGGCCGGCCAGGCCAATGACGCCGATGCTCCAGGACTGCAGTGTACGGCCGGCGGCTGCCGGCGCGCTCACCTCAGGCGCGGCCATGGCGTACTCATCTCTGACTCTGCACTCAACTTCGCTGCGTCCTCATCCTGGCTATGCCGTTGACGGGCAGGGCATCACGCCCTGACGGTTTCAATCCTGCCTTATGTGACTGCCATATGTCGCAAATGAGGCGCGCTGCGGGCGCGGGTCAGTGTCTGTCAGGGGGCCGTTAGGTATACTCAAAGCTCAGCTACGCTTCCTGCGACAGGAACCGGACGCGCTGGTCTGCCAGCGCTGCCGCCCCGCCGCAGCCAGCACAGTACCGGCCGGTGAAAGCCCGGTTCAGTCGCCCAATGATGCGCGGACGGCCCCTTGGAGGAACAATGTCGCACATCCTGTTACTGACGAACAGCACCGGATCATCGGTGGACATTTTGCCTGCCTTGGAGCTCTTGAACCACCGGGTGCACATCCTCCCCGCCGAGCCCACCGCACTGCTTGAAACGGATCCCTGCGACATCGTGCTGCTGGATGCGCGGAAAGACCTCGTGGGAGCCCGCTCCCTGACGCAGCTCCTCAAGGCGACCGGCCTCAGCGCACCGCTGGTCCTCATCCTCACCGAAGGCGGCATGGCCGCCGTGTCTTCCGCATGGGCCGTCGACGACATCGTGCTGGACTCCGCGGGGCCCGCCGAGGTGGAGGCGAGAATCCGGCTCTCCGTGGCCAGGGCCGTCCCGGAGAAGGAAGACCTTCCCACCGAAATCCGGGCTGCCGGCGTCGTCATTGACGAGGCCAGCTATACGGCGCGGGTCAACGGCGCCGCCCTAAACCTGACCTTCAAGGAATTCGAACTCCTCAAGTACCTGGCGCAGCACCCCGGCCGGGTGTTCACGCGCCAGCAGCTGCTGACCGAGGTGTGGGGTTACGACTACTACGGCGGCACCAGGACCGTGGACGTCCACGTCCGTCGCCTCCGGGCCAAGCTCGGCGCCGACCACGAGAACCTGATCAGCACGGTGAGGAACGTCGGCTACCGGCTCACCTTGGTGCGGCAGCAGGAGGACGAACTCACCGAGGCCTGAGTGCCTCAAGCCCGGCTCGGACTCTTGGATTAACGCAGAACGGCTTGGATTAACGCAGAACGGCCCGGACTCTTTCGAGTCCGGGCCGTTCTGCGTTGCTGCACTTGTTCAGTGGAGGACATACGGGTCGAACGTATCGAGGCCACCCCAGTGGTGGATCCCCCCTGCAAACTTCCTCCTGAAAACCAGTTCAGGAAGCCGGATGAGATAACGACTATACGGGCCGGCGGAGCAGGCCACAAATCGGGCGACTCCCCCTGCCGGGCGTATAGCCTTACAGCATGAGTCCTGCGCATCCGGAGAACTGGCCCGTACTCGTCGTCAAAGGCGGTGGCGATGAAGAGCTGCTGCGGGACATCAAAACCCTGCTGGCGGCCGCCGAAGAATCCGACGGCAATCCTTCCATCTCGGAACAGACCCTCGTGACGCTCCGTGCCGCGGATACGGGCCCCCACTCGGTGCTGACCCTGGCCCTCTATGCCCCCGATGAGGACTCCGATCCCGTCACGGGACAGGACCTCGCAGGTTTCGCCGTGGTGGTGGACGAGGCAGACGGCACGGGCGTGCTCGAAATCGCCGTCCATCCCAGTTACCGGAACCAGGGCGTCGCAGACCGGCTCGTGGGGACTCTGAGGTCTTCGCGCGGATTCCACGGCCTGCGGGCCTGGTCCCACGGCAACCACGAGGCAGCAGCGGAGCTCGCAGCCCGCTACGGTTACGGCCCGGTCCGGGAGCTGTGGAAGATGCGGCTCACCACCGCGGCGGCTGACCTGCCCGACGTCGTTCTTCCGGACGGTGTGGCGCTCCGCGCCTTTGTGCCGGGCAAGGACGAGGACGCCTGGCTTGCGGCCAACCGCGCCGCCTTTGCGCACCACCCCGAGCAGGGCTCCATGACCCGGGCCGACCTCGAGGCCCGCATGGAGGAGCCGTGGTTCGACCCCGCCGGGTTCCTGCTGGCCGAGGACCGCGAGGGGCGGCTCCTTGGCTACCACTGGACCAAAGTGCACCCCCGGCACGGCAGCCACCCGGCGATCGGCGAAGTGTACGTAGTGGGCGTTACGCCGGCCGCGCAGGGCATGGGCCTGGGCAAGGCGCTGACGGTGGCCGGAATCAGGCACCTCGAGCAGCAGGGGCTCCACGCAGTAATGCTGTACACGGATGCGGACAACGCCCCGGCCGTTTCGCTATACCGGCGTCTCGGCTTCACACGATGGGACGTTGATGTGATGTACGGGCCGCTCGCCGGACGTTAATCAAGTCATTCGACGCACAGGCCGGACCCGCTGAAATCTGCGGGTCCCGCCGGAGCGAAAGCTTGTAAGGTTGAAGCTAAATCCCGTCAGCATCAAGGAGAGCGCATGCAACCGGAATCCGCCGGCACAGCCACCACCGAAATCACGGCGGCCCCCGCGCGCGCCCGTTTCGGTTCCTCCGAGGTGCCGGCGTCCCGCGCCACCCAGGACCGGATCGACATCCCGGAATTCGCGGCCATCCTGGAGCCCGAGGGCGAGATCAGCCCGGACCGGTTCCTCGACCGTGAACTGAGCTGGCTGGCCTTCAACTCCCGCGTCCTCGAGCTTGCGGAAGACCCCGACCTGTACCTTCTGGAGCGGGTCAGCTTCCTGTCCATCTTCGCGTCCAACCTCGATGAATTCTTTATGGTGCGCGTGGCCGGCCTGAAGCGACGGATCGCCACCGGCCTGGCCGTCCCCTCCCCCGCCGGCCTGAGCCCGGTCCAGGTCCTCGAGCAGATCGGCGACGCCGCCCACCGGCTGCAGCAACGGCACGCCCGGGTCTACGCCGAACAGATCCGGCCCGCGCTGGCCTATGAGCACATCCACCTCATGCACTGGGACGAACTCGACGACCAGGCCCAGCACCGCCTCAGCGCCATGTTCGCTGAAAAGGTCTTCCCCATCCTCACGCCCCTGGCCGTGGACCCGGCCCACCCGTTCCCGTACATCTCCGGGCTCTCGCTGAACCTCGCCGTGGTGGTCCGGAACCCGGTCAGCGACAAGGAACTCTTCGCCCGCGTCAAGGTGCCTGACCAGCTGCCGCGCCTGATCTCCGTCGACGGGCCGCGGGCCGGATCGGTGCCGGGCCGTGTTGCCCGCTTCATCGCCCTTGAAGAAGTTATCGCCGTCCACCTGGACCAGCTGTTCGCCGGCATGGAAGTCCTGGAACACCACACCTTCCGTGTCACCCGCAATGAGGACGTGGAGGTCGAGGAAGACGACGCCGAAAACCTCCTGCAGGCCCTCGAGAAGGAACTGCTGCGCCGCCGGTTCGGTCCGCCCGTCCGGCTCGAGGTCACCAATGACATCAACCCGAACATCCGCGCTCTCCTGATCCGTGAGCTGGGCGTGGAAGAATCGGAGGTCTACTCCGTTCCGGCGCCGCTTGACCTCCGAGGGCTGTCCGTGATTGCCGGCATTGACCGCGCGGACCTGCACTACCCCAAGCACGTGCCGCACACCTCCCGGTACCTGAACGAATCCGAAACGTCCAAGGCCGCGAATGTCTTCGCTGCCATGCGCCGCCGGGACATCCTGCTGCACCACCCCTACGATTCGTTCTCCACCTCCGTCCAGGCCTTCCTGGAACAGGCAGCGGCGGATCCGAAGGTCCAGGCCATCAAGCAGACCCTATACCGCACGTCCGGGGACTCACCGATCGTTGATGCGCTCATCGACGCCGCCGAGGCAGGCAAGCAGGTGCTGGCGCTCGTGGAGATCAAGGCCCGCTTCGACGAGCAGGCCAACATTTCGTGGGCCCGCAAACTCGAACAGGCCGGAGTCCACGTGGTTTACGGCATCGTGGGCCTGAAGACGCACTGCAAGCTGTCCCTCGTGGTCCGCCAGGAAGTCGACGGACTGCGGCGGTACTGCCACATCGGAACGGGCAACTACCACCCCCGCACCGCCCGCTACTACGAGGACCTGGGGCTCCTGACCGCCAACGAGCAGGTGGGCGAGGACCTGTCCAAGCTGTTCAACCAGCTCTCCGGCTACGCCCCGAAGTCAACGTTCAAGCGGCTCCTGGTGGCTCCGCGCTCCGTCCGGTCAGGCCTGATCGACAGGATCGAAACCGAAATCCGGAATGCCCGGGCGGGCATCCCGGCGCGCGTCCAGATCAAGGTCAACTCCATCGTGGACGAGGCCATCATCGATTCCCTCTACCGCGCGTCCCAGGCGGGCGTGAAGGTGGACGTCATTGTCCGCGGCATCTGCTCCCTGCGTCCGGGTGTTCCCGGGCTGAGCGAAAACATCACCGTGCGTTCCGTCCTGGGCCGCTTCCTGGAGCATTCACGCGTGTTCGCCTTCGCCAACGCCGGCGACCCCGTGGTCTACATCGGCTCCGCGGACATGATGCACCGGAATTTGGACCGCCGCGTCGAGGCACTCGTCCAGCTTGCCGGCGGCGAGGACACCACCTACGTCACCGATCTCCTGGCCCGGTACATGGACCCAGAGACATCCAGTTGGCACCTCGACAGCCTTGGAGAATGGACGCGCCACCACGATGGCGAGGACGGCAGGAAACTTGACGACGTCCAGTCTTGGCTCCTGGCTTCACGCTCCCGCCAGCGCGCCCTCGCCCGGCGGTAGGACCCGGCCTTTGAAGAGCAGCGACTCACCCATACAGGATCAGACCGATCACCCGGGAGAGCCGATCGCCATCACGGCGGCCGGCGCCCTGCCGTGGCGCGTGAAAAAGGACCAGCTGGAAGTCCTCCTGATCCACCGGCCCCGTTACGACGATTGGTCCTGGCCAAAGGGCAAGCTCGACGCCGGCGAAACCGTGCCCGAATGCGCTGTCCGCGAGGTGGAGGAGGAGATCGGGCTGCACGCACCCTTGGGGATTCCGCTTCCGCCCATCCACTATCACGTTTCGGCAGGCCTGAAAGTGGTGCACTACTGGGCGGTGGAAGTGAGCGGGACTCCCCTGCGCCCGGACGGCAAGGAAGTGGACAGCGTCATGTGGTGCAGTCCTGAGCGGGCAGCGTCTATGCTGTCAAACCCCTCCGACATCGGGCCCCTTGAGTTCCTCGTGGCGGCGCACTCCCGGAAAGAACTGCACACCTGGCCGCTGGTTATCGTGCGCCACGCCAAGGCCAAGCCGAGGTCCTCATGGACCAAGGCCGAAGGCGAGCGGCCGCTCGCCGCCACCGGGCTGCGGCAGGCCCAGGCCGTGCGCCGGCTGCTGCGGGTATGGCAGCCGTTGCGTGTGGTCAGCAGCCCTTGGGAGCGGTGCGTGGCCACGATCGCGCCGTACGCCAAAGCTGCCGACGCGAAGGTAAAGCTCGTGGACGCGCTGACCGAGCACCGTCATGCCCGGAACCCCCGGAAAACGGCGGCCACCGTTGAATCACTCTTCGACAAGCAGCGCGCGGTGGTGCTGTGCACCCATCGGCCCGCACTGCCTACGGTGCTGAACCAGCTCGGCGTGTACATGAACACGAGGCTGAGGGGCCTGCTTCCGGGGTCCGACCCATACCTGGCGCCGGGGGAAATGGTGATCTGCCATGTGGCCCACGGCAGCAAGAGCAAGATCGTGGCTGTGGAGCAGTTCAAACCCTTCGACGACTGAGGCGTCCGGGTCCCCTTCCATCGCGCACGTTTTTGTCACAGCGCTGCAGGATCCGGCGGACATCCTGCCGGCCCTGGCCTGGCCCATCCTGGGCTGCCTCGGCATCCACGCGATCGGCCAGTTGAGCTACTACGGACCCCGCAGTGCGCGGCATCCTACAACAACCCTGCCGGAGCGGCCCGTGAAGGGCTTCCTGCCGGCGGCCCTCGCACGGACCGCGCTGGGTATTTTCGCGGCGTCCGCCGGCACCATCGCGTGGGCGGCGACCCAGCAGCCGTACAACCCGCTGCCTTACTCATCACAGCCCGACGCCGGAGGCGGCTTCACCACCGTCGGCGGCGACGGGCGCATTGCCGGCACGGAACTGGCGGCCTGCCTGGCCGGCGCCCTGCTGGTGCTGGCCGCCGGGACGAGCCTTCTGCTGTGGCTGGTTTCCCGGCGCCGAGAGCTGGAACGACTCGACGCCGACGACAACAAGGTGATTCGAACAATCGCGATGAACCGTCTGCTCCGGACGTCCGCCACCATGGCTGCGGGGCTGGCGGCCATTGCCGGGAACTTTGCCTGCCGCCCGGATCCGTCCAGCACCACGGCGTAGACCAACGCCGCCGGCCTCGGCGCGGTGGCGGTGCTGCTGGCCATGTGGTGGTGGCGGCCTCCCCGGCTCCCCAGCCTGCACCCTGTCCTCCGGACCCGGCCGTCGGGGTGCCTTCCGCGGCTGGCCGCGCCAGCTGGTGAGCCCGGTGCTGATCACCGCCGCCGTCGTTGCGTCCCTGCTGTTGGCGGTCGTGCTGGCGGTGACCGCATCCGGCGAGGCCGCCCTGGGCCGGCCACCCAGCTGGATTCCGACGGCGGCAGCAACGGCCGCCGTCGTCCTCGCCGCCCTGCCGGCGGCCTTCGCCGTTCGCCGCCGCCACGGGATCGGCACGCCGGAGCGCGGCCTGGACGCCGTGCTGCGCGCCATCACGGCATACCGGATCGTCCGCACCCTGGCCGCGGTCCTGGCCGCAGAGGCCGGCGGCCTGCTGATAACGGCGAGCCCCGCCTCCGATGACGGATCCCGGAAGCCGTGCGTTGTTGCCCGAGACACAGAGCCGGGACCATGACACGGGGCAAGAACAGTCCCGGCCGGAATGGCCGATTAGACTGGACGCGTGAACACCCCTACGCCCTATGAAGACCTTCTGCGCGATGTCATGGCCAACGGCACGCACAAATCGGACCGCACCGGAACGGGCACCAGCAGCGTGTTCGGGCGCCAGATGCGCTTTGACCTGAGTAAGAGTTTCCCGCTGATCACCACCAAGCGCGTGCACTTCAAGTCCGTTGCCGTGGAGCTGCTGTGGTTCCTGCGGGGCGACACGAACGTGAAGTGGATGCAGGACCAGGGCGTCACCATCTGGAACGAATGGGCTGACGCCGACGGTGAACTCGGACCGGTGTACGGCGTCCAGTGGCGCAGCTGGCCCACCCCGGACGGCGGCCACATCGACCAGATCGCGGAGCTCGTCCAGAACCTGAAGGCCAACCCGGATTCACGCCGGCACATCGTGTCCGCCTGGAACGTGGCAGAGCTCAAGGATATGGCCCTGCCTCCCTGCCACGCGTTCTTCCAGTTCTATGTGGCCGGCGGCAAGCTTTCCTGCCAGCTGTACCAGCGGTCCGCGGACATGTTCCTGGGTGTGCCGTTCAACATTGCCTCCTACGCCCTGCTGACCTGCATGCTGGCGCAGCAGACCGGACTTGAGCCCGGCGAATTCGTCTGGACCGGCGGCGACGTCCACATCTATGACAACCATATGGACCAGGTCCTGAAGCAGCTGGACAGGCAACCCTACGACTACCCGCAGCTGAAGATCACCCGGAAGCCGGATTCGATCTTCGACTACACGCTGGACGACTTCGAAGTGGTCGGATACCGGCACCACCCCACGATCAAGGCGCCGATCGCGGTATGAGCACCGAGGAGATCATGGACCCGCAGGCCTTCAGCGAAGAGATCGCTGCAAACACAGCCGGAATCGGACTGATCTGGGCACAGACCACGTCCGGAGTCATCGGCAAAGACGGCGGCATGCCCTGGAACCTGCCGGAGGACCTGAAACACTTCACCAAGGTGACCAGCGGGCACCCCGTCATCATGGGCCGCAAGACGTGGCTGTCCTTCCCGGAGAAGTACCGCCCGCTGCCCAACCGGACCAACATCGTCATTACCCGCCAGGACGGCTGGGGCGAGACGCCCCAGGCGGAGGGCGCCGTCGTCGTAAAATCCCTGGACGACGCGCTGCTGGAGTCCCAGTTCGCGCCCGGTTTTGAGATGGTCTGGATCCTGGGCGGCGGCGAAATCTTCAAGCAGTCCACTGACCTCGCGAACGTTGCCGTTGTCACCACCATCGACGTCGAGGCCGACGGCGATACGCACGCCCCGGAGCTCGACGGCGCCTGGGAGCCGGGCGCACCGGTACCTGACAAAGGCTGGCTGACGGCAGCAAACGGCACCCGCTACCGGTTCACCAAGTGGAACCGCAGGGAAGGCTAGGAATCATGCTCAGAAAACCGGAAACCCTCTTTGTGCTCGGCTACATGCTGTTGCCGCTGCTGGCCCTGCTGTCCGCGATCGTTGGCCTGACCATGATCCTGGGCGGCAACAAAGTAGCCGGCATCATCGTGCTCGTCGTGGTGACCCAGGTGTTTGCCTTCGGAGCCTTCTTCGCGCTGCGTGCCCGCAAGAGCGCCCTGTTGGAGGAGACCGACCACCAGTAGTCCCCTGCCCTGCTCCGATGAGCGGGCCCACTCCGGCAGCAGCCGGCCGGCGATGGGGAGCGCTGCCCATCGCGGCCCTGGCCGGCCGGAACTAGAGTGGTCCAAGGATTCAGCAGCCAGCGCGCACAACCGGGCGCACAGATATTGGGGGTAGATGCCACGTGGCAGGTGACTTGTGGGGCGCGGATGTTGCCCAGCTGCGCACGCTCGCTCAGCAGTTCGGGAAGGTCTCCGACAACCTGCTGCAGACGTCGACGCAGCTGACCAACCAGATCAACAACAACCCGTCATGGAAGGGCAACGACGCCAGCCAGTTCCGCTCCGATTGGAACGGCAGCCACCGGGCTCTTCTCCAGCAAACAGCGGCGCGGCTGAAACAGGAATCCCGGAAGCTCCTGGAGAACGCCAACGAGCAAGAGAAGGCCAGTGACGGCGCTCCTGGCTCCGGCGGCGGACCGGGCACCATCAGCGACCCCGGCGGAACGCTGGCAGGGGTGGCGGGCGGCCTGTTGCTTGGCGGCATAGGCGCGCTCAAGAGCGGCATGACTATCCAGAAGTTCATCAAGGCACCGCTCACACTGGCCAAGCACTTCGGCCAGTACGGCTGGGTGCTGAAGAACCAGCGGGCGGACTTCATCAAGTCGCTGACCAAGGGCCAGCACCGGCTCGGCGGCCCCGTTTTTGATAGCCGAAACCTGTTCCAGACCACCAAAGGGAACAAGGCTCTTGAAGGACTTCTGAAGGACTCGTCGAAGGCAAACCGCGGTATCGGCGTCATCGATAAAGCTTCGGACATTGCCTCGCTGAAGAACCTGAACAAGTACATTGGGCCGCTGAAAAATCTTGCGCCGATATTGGAAGAAAAGCCCTGGATCGCTGCGGGATCGAAAGCTGAGTGGCTAGGCAAGTCGGGCCTCGCCCGGGGACTCGGATGGACAGGCGTTTTGTTCAGCGCCTCCGACTCGGTGAAGAGTTTTTCCGAGGGGGACGTCAAGGGCGGACTTGTTGGCGTGGGCAAGACAGCCCTCGGCGTCGGCTGCTTCCTGCCTCCTCCGGCCGGGACCGTCTGCCAGGTCGCCAGTGTCGGTATCGCCATTTACGAGAACTGGGACACCATCAGCAGCGTAGGCAAGAACATCGGCGAGGGTGTCGTCAACGCCGTGAAGGATCCCGGTAAGTTCGTCAGCGATACGGCGGATACGCTGAGTGATGGCGTCAAGTCCGTGGGCAATTTCCTCGGAATCGGTGGATAGGAGACCAGCATGACTGTTCAGGACCACACACAGCAGGAGCCGCGGCTCGGCGTTGACGTCATCGGCTTCGGCGTGGGCGAGTTTGCCTATTTGCTCAATGTATTCGAAGGGCCGGCACGGGACCGGTCCGTCAGCGTTTTCCGTGCCGAGGAAATGGTGGACGATGTTACGTTGGCCACGGCCGGCGCGTCGTCGCTCATGGCCCGGGACATGGCTACGGTTGATGAGGACGGCGACCTGGGCGTGACCGGAGTCGCGGCCGCAGTCGCCACAGCCCTCGGAAAAGCGAACCGTTGGACCGAAATCACCCTTCTGACCGGCGAAGCCGTGGACAACGTGGCTCTCCTGGAAGCACCGGGGGTATCCCTGATGCTTCAACCCCGCCTGCTCGGCACCTGGTTCGTTTTTGCCCAGGACCCCGCCATCACGTCGGCGGAAGCGACGCTTCGAGTCGTGCGGCAGCATGTCAAACAGAACCACGGCGGTACCGCATATCTGGTCTTTAAGACCCTGGGGTCCGAACAGCACCTGCTGATCCGGCGTGAAGACGACGCCTGGACTACCGGCGTCCCGGATTTCGACAAGGATGAGGTCGCCGAAACCGCTGGCCTCGACGACGCGGGGCTGCTCGCTGCGATCGAGGATGCCCGTGGCGCGGCGTAGCCAGGGAGTTCCGCAGGACCCCGGCTATGTGCCGTCCCGCCCTTCAGACGACCAGCTGATCTACCGCAGGGCGGAGAACGGCGAGATGGTCGGCTACACGCCAGCCGAATACGGAGTCCGCAAGGACGACGGCGGCGGCCTCGTCAAACCGGTCAACAGCTCCGGCGGACTGCTCTTCCTCGCCATCCTCCTCACTGCCTGCCTGGGGGGCCTCTTCTACGGCGTGGTCCAGATCGCCATCCAGGGTACGTGGCACATTCTTGGCGAAGTATGGTGGGTCTTTCCCGCATGCCTCTACCCCTTCACTTTCGCTTGGATCAGCTATTTCAAGGAGCGCCGGGCACAGAAGCTGCGCAAAGCCGCCAATCTTGCCCGCCCGGTCGAGTAGCTCCACCCTTCTGACGGGTCGGGCCTAGCCAGGGAGTGACGTAACCGACTGCGTCCTTCCGGGTCCAAAGTCTAAACTGGCCTAATGACTACAGCAGCTACTCCGTCCGTTGGACTGGTGGGTTGGCGTGGCATGGTCGGTTCCGTCCTGATGCAGCGCATGCAGGATGAGGGCGACTTCGCCAACATCAACCCGGTATTTTTCTCCACCTCAAACGCGGGAGGTGCCGCCCCGTCGTTTGCTGACGGGGCCGGTAAGCTCGAGGACGCGTTCGACGTCGAGACTCTCGCCAAGCTGCCGATTATCGTCACCGCCCAGGGCGGGGACTACACCAAGCAGGTCCACGGCGAACTCCGCGGCCGCGGCTGGGACGGCCTCTGGATCGACGCCGCATCGACGCTGCGCATGAACGACGACTCGATCATCGTGCTGGACCCGATCAACCGCGATGTCATCGACAAAGGCCTCGCCAACGGCACCAAAGACTTCATCGGCGGCAACTGCACTGTGTCCTGCATGCTGATGGGCCTTGGCGGACTGTTCAAGAACGGCCTGGTCGAGTGGGGCACCTCCATGACCTACCAGGCTGCTTCCGGCGGCGGAGCGCGGCACATGCGCGAACTGCTCAGCCAGTTCGGCACGCTCAACGCCGCGGTCAGCACCGAACTGGACGACCCGGCGTCGGCCATTCTCGACATCGACCGCAAGGTCCTGGCCCACCAGCGCTCCGACATCGACGCCACACAGTTCGGCGTTCCGCTCGCCGGCTCCCTGATCCCCTGGATCGACGCGGACCTGGGCAACGGCCAGTCCAAGGAAGAGTGGAAGGCGGGCGTTGAGACAAATAAGATCCTCGGCACCTCCGATGAAAACCACATCATGATGGACGGCCTGTGCATCCGGATCGGCGCCATGCGTTCGCACTCCCAGGCGCTCACGCTCAAGCTGCGCGAAGACCTGTCCGTTGCCGAAATCGAGAAGCTGCTCGATGAAGACAACGAGTGGGCCAAGGTTGTGCCCAACACCAAGGAAGCGTCGATGGCCGATCTCACCCCGGTGGCGGCATCCGGCACCCTGGACATCCCGGTGGGCCGTATCCGCAAGCTGGAGATGGGCCCGCAGTACATCAGCGCCTTCACCGTGGGCGATCAGCTCCTGTGGGGCGCAGCCGAGCCGCTCCGGCGCATGCTGAACATCGCCACCGGCACTCTCTAGCCACCGGCTCTCTTTAGCCACAGGCTCAGGCGGCCCTGCCCCGCTGATCGGCCCTGCCCGGGGCCGCTCATGCGGTGCGGGGCCGCTTTTGCGTTTCAGCCCGGGCCAGGGTGGCCAGTAGCCGGCGCCTAAGCTCCGCCGGGGCATCCAGGTGCTGCCACTCGAGGCGCAGGAAGGTCCATCCTTCCTCAGCCAGTGCGTTCTCGCGGGAACGTTCCGCCAGCAGGGCCTGGTCTGTTGGCCCGAAGCCGCTGTACCTGGATTTGCCGTCGAACTCGATGATTACGCGGCGTGCGGGATCTGCGAAGTCCGCCCTGAACAGCCCCGACCTCGTGGGCAGCTCATACTGTGGCTCGAAGCCGTGCACCCCGAACGCGTGCAGGAGCAGCCTGGTCCGGGTTTCGCCAGCTGATTCCGAGCGGCCATCCAATACCTCCAAGACCGCCGCGGCCCGCCGGCTTCCCCGTTTGGTGCGTTCCAGGGTGGTCACGTGCATGTCCCGGCCGTCCGCAGTCTGCAGAACTGTGAGGTCCGAGCAGTCCAGCGGACGGCGGTGAGTCCGAACGTCGGTGCCCGTACTGGTGGCAGAGTTTGAATAGTCCGTGGCGACGTGTACCAGCGGCCCGGCTTTCCAGACCTGGCACAGGTGCAGCCGCGCGGCGCTTGTATGGCTGTAGCAAGCCGTCCCTCCTGTGGATTCATAGTGCGCCTGGATCCGGAGGCTGTCCCGTTCCCAAGGCGCGATCCGGTTCCAGTGGGCACTTCTGACGTAGGCACCGCGCCGGAGCCGGATGAGAGCTCCGCCCGCACCGCTGCCGTCAGGCCGCGAGGAACCGCTCGTACCGCCCGGCGGCCTTGTTGAATGCGGCCAGGGTGGCCGGGCCCGGGGGCTTGGCCGCGTCGAAGGGAACAGGCACGACGGCAGCCGCCCGGCCGTTCCCCTGCCTCCCCCACGTCCCGATCACCTCGCCGCCGGCCACGATGGCCTTCTTGAACACCCCGTTGCCGCCGGGGACGATCTTCTGGGCGTGTTCCGGCGGCAGCACGAGGCTCCGGTCGGTGTAGCCGAGGACGAATTCGTCGAACCCCGGAAGGGCCACGACGGCGCGTTGCCCCGGCACGCCTTCGTCGAGCAGCGCGGCCGTCTCCGGCGAGAGCCAGTAGCTTATTCCGTCGAATTCCAGTTCCACCAGTTCCCCGCTGACCGGGGCCAAGGCGGCCCGGGCCTCCGTGAGCGTGGTGTTGGACCACCACGCGAAGTCCCGCACCGTCGCGGGCCCGTGGCTGCGCAGATACCTCAGCAGGAGCTCGGCGAGGCCCTCCTCACGGCCGAGGTCACGGGAAGTGGCGATCCACCCGTCGAATGCCACGAACTTCTGCTGGTTCCCGTCCAGCGGACCGGGCACCAGCGACGCACTCTGGCACAGCATCCAGAGCAGATGAATGCCCCGCTGCGCCCTGGTGGCCTGGCCGGCCGTCTCAAACGCGGCGAACAGCTGCTCGCGGCTGACAGCCCGGCCGCCCGCGACAAGGCCGAGCGCGACGTCCCGGCAGACTTTAACGTCCGTGCCGGAGATCTCCAGTTGCCGGTGCCGCCCCGAGGTGCCCTGGACCATCCGTCCGGTGGTGATGTTCAGGATCCACCGCAGGTCCTCCGGAGCCAGCAGGTGCAGGGTGCCGCGCATGGGCCACGATCGCACCACGGCCCCCGAGTCCAGGGCGGCGCGCACCTCGCCCACACCGGTGCCGGGAACACGCAAGCCCACGGCCCACAGCGCCGACTGCAGGTCCTGCGCCTGCATGGCCGTCATCGATCGGACTGCCTCCGGCACGCTGGAAAACCCGCCACCCAGCAGTCCCTGCGAGGCCATCCTCAGACGGCCCATGACTTTCGACGTGACGCGGGTCTTCGTAGCTGCTCCCATGGCCCCATCCTAGGACCGGCTGCGGGCCGGCGTCCGCCGCGCGCCCGCGCGCCACGGCGGCATGCAGGACGGCCGTCGGCCGTGACGCGGGTTCCGCGTGGAGGTCTACCCTGGCTAGAGCGCCACGCCGATCAGCAGCGGCTCCGGGTGGAGTTCAATGCCAAAACGCCCGACGACGCCGGCGCGCACCTCGCGCGCGATCGCCAGCATGTCCGCGGCGCTGGCGGAACCCCGGTTAGTGATGGCCAGGGTGTGCTTGGTGGAAAGCGAGGCCCTGCCGCCGGAGACGCTGCCGGCCTCCAGGCCGAAGCCCTTGCCGAACCCGGCCTGGTCGATCAGCCAGGCGGCAGAGAGCTTCACGAGGCCGTCGGAACCGGCCGGATACTGCGGCGCGCTCTCCGGGAGGCCGGCTGCTACACCGGCGGGGACGATGGGGTTGGTGAAGAACGAGCCGGTGGAGTAGGTATCGCGGTCGGCGGGATCCAGCACCATGCCCTTCGATGCGCGCAGCCGGAGGACCTCGCGCCGGACGTCGTTGGCGTAGGCCCGCTGGCCCTGCTCGACGCCGAGGACCCTGGCCAGTTCGGCGTACCGGATGGGCGCGCTCATCCGGCCCAGCGGCAGCTGGAACTCGACAGTGAGCACCACATAGCGCGGGGAACCGTTGACGGTGGTCTGCTTAAGGATGGAGTCCCGGTAGCCGAACTTGAGCTCCGAGCTGGTGAAGGTCTTCACTGCGTTGCGTTCCCGGTCCCAGGTGCGGACCGCCGCGATGGTCTGCGCAACGTCCGCGCCGTACGCGCCCACGTTCTGCACCGGCGTTGCGCCGGTGGCGCCGGGAATGCCGGACAGCGCTTCGATCCCGGACCACGCGTGCAGCACCGCGTGCTGCACCAGGGCATCCCAGTTGTGGCCTGCCTGGACCACCACCGCCACACCGCCGCAGGAGTCCTCGGCGTTAACCTTGAACCCCTCGGAGGCGATCCTGACCACCGTCCCGGGGAACCCGTCGTCGGAAATCAGCAGGTTGGAACCGCCGCCAATAATCAGCACCGGTTCCCCCGCCGCGTCTGCCGTCCGCACGGCCTCGATGATCTCCGCTTCCGTGCGGGCCTCGATGTAGTTGCCGGCGGGGCCGCCGACGGCAGCCGTGGTCAGGTCGGAAAGCATGGTGGGAGTCACCAGTCCAGCTTATGGGAAGTTACGGAACCCAAGGGAACACTAGGAAATCTTCCGCGCCACCGGAGACAGCAGGAAGCTCACGACCAGCACGGCCATGACGGCCAGCAGGGAATGCAGGATCCCGACATGCTCGGCCAGCAGCCCCAGCAGCGGCGGGCCGCAAAGGAACGCGCCGTACCCGATGGTGGACACCACGGAGACGCGCGCCGCCGCTTTCGTGGGGTCGTCGGCGGCTGCGGACATGCCGACCGGGAATCCCAGCGATGCCCCGAGCCCCCAGACGGCGAGTGCGGCGTACGCGAGCCAGGGAACGGGCGCGAAAACGAACAACGCCAGCCCCGCCACGGCCAGCGAGGAGCACCAGCGCATCACGGGAACCCGGCCGAACCGGTCCAACGCCACGGTGCCGGCAAACCGGCCGATGGTCATGAACGTGACGAAGATCCCGTAACCGGCGGCACCGGCGGCGTCCGACTGGTGGTGGCCGTCGGCGAGTGCCAGCGCCACCCAGTCCCCCGCCGCCCCCTCCGCGAGGGCAAGTCCCAGGACCATGACGCCGAGCAGCAGCGTCCGCTTGTCCCGCCAGGCCTGTGCGATCTTGCGCTTGTTGTCCAGCGGAGGCTCCTCGGCCTCCGACCCGGCCCGGATGATGGGCAGCGGGCCGGTGGAGGGGTCCTCGAAGTTGTCGGGCCGGTACGTGGAGCCGGACACCACGGGCGTGGCGTCGGCGCGGAACCAGCCGGCCGCCGTCGTCACCGAAACGGCCACGACGACGCCGGCGGCCGCGAGGTGCCAGAACACCGGCACGCCGGAACCGGCCGCCCAGGCCCCCAGCCCGGCACCTGCCACGGTGCCCAGGCTGAACGCGCCGTGGAGGCGCGGCATGATGTGCCGGCCCACGGCCCGCTCCACGGCGGCCCCCTCCACATTGGAAGCAGTGTTCCAGCTCGCCGTGCCCAGACCGATCACCGCCAGCCCGGCGGCAACCGTGAACGGGCTGGCCAGCACAGACGTGCCAAATCCCGCCAGGACCAGTCCGATGCCCACCATGACGCTGCCGGTGCGGATGGTCCGCTTGGAGCCGAGCCGCAGCACGATCAGCCCGGAGGCGGACACCGAGAGAAACGAGCCGGCCGTCATGCACAGCAGGAGCAGCCCGATGGTCCCGGGCGTGAGGTTCAGTCCGTCGCGGATCGCGGGCAGGCGGGACACCCAGGAGGCGAAGGCGATGCCGCTGGCGCCGTACGCCACCACCACCGCGTTGCGCCAGAGGGTGACCTCCCGCGCCCGGACTGCGGTTGAGCTCAAGAGCGGATCACGTTTCAGGACACCTTGACGAGGGCCTGGGCCTTCACGAGGACTTTCTGCCCGTCAAAGACCACGGCGAGGTCCACGCGCGCGGTGCGTGCCTCGGCGTCGAGCGCCCCGATGGCGCCGGTCACTTCGATGAGGGCGCCGGCGGCGCCGGTTCCGGTCGTGTCGGCCACCAGTACCGGCTTGGTGAAGCGGGTCTGGTAATCGACGACGGCGGCGGGGTCGCCTGCCCAGTCGGAGACGAGCTGCACGGCCGCTCCCATGGTGAACATGCCGTGCGCGATGACGCCCGGGAGCTCCACGCCGGTGGCGAAGGCTTCGTTCCAGTGGATGGGGTTGAAGTCGCCGGACGCGCCGGCGTACTTGACCAGGTCCTGCCGGGTGACGTCGATGCTGCGGGCGCCGATGTCCTGGCCGACGCTGAGTTCTTCGAATGTTGGGCTCATGGCTACTGTCCCTCTCCGCGGACCAGGATGGATGACTTGGTGGTGGACACGGGCTCGCGCCCGTCGCCGTCCGTGAGCGCAAAGATCTCGGCGCGGGTGGTGATCATGGCGCCGCCGCCCATGGCACGGACGCCGTCGACGTGCAGCTCGGCCACGAGGCGGTCGCCGGCGAAGATGGGGCGGTGGTGGGTGAAGCGCTGGTCTGCGTGGACCACACGGGAGAAGTCGATGCCGGCCTCCGGGTCCTCGATCAGCTGCGCGTCGGCTCGCTGGGCGATGATGATCGCGAACGTGGGCGGTGCAACGAGGTCGCGGTGGCCCAGGCCCTTCGCGGCGTCGACGTCAAAGTGGGCGGGGTGGGTGGCCTTGACCGCGCGGGCAAACTCGCGGATTTTCTCGCGGCCGACGTCGTACACCTCTGCGGCAGGGTAGCTTCGGCCCTGCAGATCCGGATTGATAGTCATGGCCTCAAGCCTATCGGGGTCGCCGCGGACCACCCAGTACGCGGCTACTTCCGGAGGTTCTTGCGGACCTGCTGGCCCCGGATCACCATTCCGGCCATGTGCAGCACGAGCCCGAGGCCGATCACGGGCAGCGACGCCACCATGAGCCCCTGGTTGTGCGCGGCATTCCCCGCAATGTTGAGGATGATGCCTGCGGCGATCAGGCCCATCGCGCCGAAAACCAGGACTTTGTATGAGGCGGGCGCCGAGGCCCAGAATTCGTTCAGCACCGTGCCAGTTTACCCGGCTTCAGAACAGGGCTTCCTGCACCGCGGGCACCTCGGAGCTGAATTCCCCCGGCTCGATCAGACGCACCTTCAGCAGCCCCAGGTTCACCACGAAGTCCAGCTCCGAGCCCTCGATGCCGGCCAGTCCGTGGCTCCCGCACAGCGCCCCGAGCGTGAAGCCGTGGCGGCCGCCGTCCATGCTGTGCGGATAGGCGTGCCGGGCCGACGCCGCGACCAGCCCGGCGGCCTGCGCGGGCCGGACCCACTGCTCGTCCACGACGCCGAAGCCTCCGACGGCGGTGCCCGCCAGCAGCGTCCTGACTTCTTCCGCCAGGCGGCGGTTCAGTTCGTCGAGCCGGCCGCCGGGCAGCGGGTCCGTCAGGGCGGCTGCCTTCGCGGCGGAACGGACCTGCTGGGCGAGTCCGGCTTCGCGGGTGACCATGTCCTCAAGGACCCGCACCACGCGGCCGTCCTCGGCGAGGGCAACGTACCGGGCCACCACGGCGCCCTGCTCGGCCAGCCGGTTCCATTTCCGGGGCTGGGATGCCGTCCCGATTTTGCTGGCGCCGTGGGCGAAGGTGGCCACGTACAGCCAGTGCGGCTGCATAAGGTAGCTTCGGAGCCCAGGCTGAACCCGCCCTCCGGCGAAAGCTGCTGGAGGCGCAAAACGGGCCGGCCGCCATCGGACGTCCCGGAAGCGGCAGCCGGACCATCCCAAAAGACCCCGTGCACCAGATAGCGGGTATCGGTCACGGGGCCTCCTGAAGGTGCTGCTGCGGGCTAGAGCGCGGGCTGCACCCCAAAGGCTACCGCGAGCTTCATGATCTTCTCGGCGCGGCCCAGGCGGGGCAGGTCGGAGCCGTCGCGGATGACGCGGCCGTTGGCCTCGAAGTCGGCCATGAAGTCGGTGGCCCAGGCGACATCCGACGGCGTGGGGCTGATGACCTCGTTGATGACGCTGGTCTGGTCGATGGCCAGGCAGAGCTTTCCGGTCATGCCCATCATCACCGTGATGCCGGTCTGCTCGCGCAGGATGGGGTGGTTGGTGCCGACAGTGGGGCCGTCGATGGGGCCGGGCAGGTTGCCGACCCGGCTGGCCACCACGAGCTTGGCGCGCGGGTAGGCCATCGCCTCGGGCGTGGCCGCCATGCCCGTGTCGCGGCGGAAGTCGCCGGACCCGAAGGCGAGCCGGAACGCGCCCTGCGCCTTGGCAATGTTGTTGGCTTCCTCGATGCCGAGGGCGCTCTCGACGAGCGCGATGACGGGCGTCTTGCCGTCCATGCGGTGGAAGGACTCGGTGACCTGGTCCGCGGATTCGGTCTTGGCCAGCATGATGCCGAGCAGTCCGGGCGTGCCGCGGAGGCCGGCGAGGTCATCGGCCCAGAAGGGGCTGATGGCGTCGTTGATCCGGACCCAGGCCTGGCCGCCTGCGGTCAGCCAGTTCACCACGTTCTCGCGGGCTGTGTCCTTCTGTGAGGGATCCACCGCGTCCTCGATGTCCAGAATGATGGAATCCGCGCGGGATACCGCCGACTGGTCGAAGAGCTCGGTTTTCATTGCGTTGACCAGTAGCCACGAACGGGCGATTTCGGCGGGGATGTTGCGTTCGTGCCGGGTGATCTCGGCAGTGGAGGAAGACGTCATATACCTACCGTATCCGGCCTGCACCTGCTAAGGCGAAGATGACCGGTCCCCGGCGGAGACCAATACGAACAAAAGCGGGAGTCTACGGCGCGGGAGGCCGTTCCGCGTGCCGTCCGTCACGGGGATTCATCGGCCGAAACACGGCGCCTCATGACCCTGCGTTGCGCGGTATTTCAGCGGATTTCCAAGGGTTTCCTGCCGTGACCGGGCCGCTTTCCTGCGCCGGCCAAGTGCGCTTACATCGATCCATCGGGCCGCTGCGGCGGCCGGCAGTAACCCTGGCCACAGAGCCAGCCAAGCAACCATCGAAGGAACCCCCATGAAACGACACCTGACCATCCTGAGTGCTGCGGCCGCCGTCGTCATCGCCCTGACGGTGTCCGGCTGCGGTGGCCCCTCGGTGGCCGGCACCGGCGCCCCGGGCGCCACCGAGGTCAAGGAGCTCCGGTACCAGGGCTGGGCCAACACCGTGACCCTCCCCGAACTGGCCCAGGATCTCGGCTACCTGGGCGATGTGAAGCTGAACTGGGTGGGCAACACCATCAGCGGCCCGCAGGACATCCAATCCGCGGCCACCGGCCAGACGGACTTCGGCGGCGCCTTCGCGGGTGCCGTGGTGAAGCTCGTCGAGGCCGGGGCACCGGTCAAGGCCGTCATCAACTACTACGGCGAAGACAGCAAGACCTTCAACGGCTACTACGTGAAGGCGGACAGCCCGATCCGGACGGCCCGGGACTTCATCGGCAAGAAGATCGCGGTCAACACCCTCGGAGCGCACTCGGAGGCCGTGATCAACACCTACCTCAGGAAGAACGGGCTCAGCGCGGACGAGATCAAGCAGGTCCAGCTCGTGGTGGTGCCGCCCAACGACACCGAGGAAGCTATCCGCCGAGGACAGGTGGATGCAGGCTCACTGGGCAGCATCCTCCAGGACAAGGCCATCGCCAACGGAGGGCTGCGGTCCGTCTTCAGCGACTTCGACCTGTTCGGCAGCTTTGCCGGCGGCCCCTACGTGCTCCGGGAAGACTTCATCGCCCAGAACCCCAACACCACCCGGACGTTCACCACGGGCGTCGCGAAAGCCATCGAGTGGGAACGCACCACGCCGCGCCAGGAAGTGATTGCGCGCTTCACCAAGATCCTGAAGGAGCGCGGCCGCAATGAGAACCCCGCCGCCCTGCAGTACTGGAAGAGCGTGGGCGTCCCCAACAAGGGCGAAATCAAGGACGAGGACTTCACCCGCTGGAACGAATACCTGAAGTCGGTGGGCATCATCAAGTCCGACCTGGATCCCAAGAAGCTCTACACCAACGAGTTCAACGGACTCATTTCCAACTAACACACCGCCAGATACGCACCGCCAGTAACCCACCGCCAGCGCCACCACAGTAAGGAAGAACAATGACCGTCATTACCGAAACCAAGCTCGAATTCGCCAAGCTGGGCTCCCGCATCGGGGCCGAGATCCGCGGCCTGGACCTCAGCGGGGACCTCTCCGCCGAGACTGTCGCCCAGATCCGCGCGGCACTCAACGAGCACAAGGCCCTGGTGTTCCGGGAAGCCAACATCCTCACCGACGAGGCACAGGTGAAGTTCGCCAGCCACTTCGGACCACTCACGAAGGCCCACCCCACGGTCGCATCCGTAGAGGGCGAGGAAAACGTCCTGCCGGTGGACAGCGAGAACGGCTCCGCCAACAACTGGCACACGGACGTCACGTTTGTGGTCAACCCGCCGCAGGCCTCCACCCTGCGCAGCATCGACCTGCCGGCGTACGGCGGCGAAACGCTGATCGCGTCCTCCGGTGCCGCATACCGCGACCTGCCGGATGAACTGCGCAACTTCGCTGACACGCTCTGGGCAATCCACACCAACGACTATGACTACTCGGTGCCCAAGAACCTGGAGCATGCCAACGCCGAAGAGCGCCGCAAGGAGTTCACCCGGCTCAAGTTCGAGACCGCCCACCCCGTGGTGCGTGTCCACCCGCTGACCGGCGAGCGCGGATTGTTCATCGGGGGCTTCGCGCAGCGCCTGCGGATCGTGGGCCTGTCCAACACCGAGTCCAGGGACATCATCCGGCTGCTGCAGGCCTACGTCACCCGGCCCGAGAACGTGGTGCGGGTCAACTGGGAGCCCAACCAGCTGGTGCTCTTCGACAACCGGATCACCCAGCACTACGCTCCGGACAACTACGACGGCCAGCCGCGCAAGCTCAACCGCGTCACGATTGCCGGCGACATCCCGGTGGGCGTGGACGGCACGCAGAGCCAGGCTCTGAAGGGCGACTCCTCCACGTATTCGGAAGTCGCCCCGCTGAACTAGCGGCCCCCAGCCCAACTAGGTCGCAGTTAATGTCGTTTTGAACGCTCATAACGACATCTACTGCGACCTAGTTGGGTTAAGCGGGGCGAATGAGCGGGCCGGGGTTAAGGGATGTTGGTTCCCCGGGCCGTGACCCACAGCTGGTACCACTCGGCCCGGGTCATGGCTTCGGCCGCGCGGGCGGCCCCGGCACAGGCGCGGATCCGGTCCGGATTGGCGGTTCCGATGACCGGCGCGATCCCTGCCGGGTGCCGCATGAGCCACCCCAGCAGCACGGCTTCGGCCGTGGTTCCCTTGTCCCGCGCCATGTCCGCCAGCAGCGCAGCCGTGGCGGCCTCGGCAGGTGTGGGCCGTTCGGGCGGATTCCCCGTGTAGTGCCCGCGTGCCATTGCGCCGTAGGCCTGCAGGGTGATCCCCTGCCGTGCGCAGTATTCGATCGTGCCGTGGGGGAAGCTGTGATCCGCCGATTCCGGGTGGTTGACGAGCACCGTGCTCTCGAGCCAGGACCGCTTCAGCAGGCTCATCTCCAGCTGGTTGGCCACCACCGGCGTCTCCAGGGCGTCCTGGAGGTACGCAATCTGCTCGCCGGACATGTTGGACACGCCCAGCGCCCGCACCTTGCCTTCCGCCATGAGCTTCCCGACGGCGGCCGCCACCTCGGCCGGGTCCATCAGGGGATCCGGGCGGTGCAGCATCAGGACGTCCACGTAGTCCGTGCGCAGGCGCTCGAGGCTGCCGTTCACGCGCTCAATGATCGAATCGCCGCTGAGATCGTAGTGGGTTTCCAGTCCGCGCTCGTTGAGGCGGATGCCGCACTTGGTCTGCAGCCGGATGCGCTCGCGCAGGCCCGGCGTTGACGCCAGCACCTCACCGAAGACAGCCTCGGACTTGCCCCGGCGGTAGATGTCCGCGTGGTCGAACAGTGTGATGCCTGCATCCAGCGCCGCGTCGACGGCGGCAGCGGCCTCCTCCACGTGGTGGACGTCATGCGGTTCGTCGGACCATCCGCCGCCAAGGCCCATGCAGCCGTAGATGAGCTCCTGCGCGGACGATGGAACGTTGTGATCAGTCATTGCTTCACTCTTTCATGAGTCGCGGCAGACGCACAGGTGGCGGCGCCCCGGCCGGGCACCGCCACCTTTACTTGTTGTTGAGTTATGTCAGCGCAGCCAGGCCGTGGTGTTGGCGGGCAGCCTGCCCTCTTCCAGCGGGGCGCTGCTGACCAGCACGGTCCCGGCGGGAAGCTCGACGGCGGTGTCGCCGAAGTTGGTCACGGACTGCCAGCCGCCGGGGCGGCTGAAGTGCAGGACCTCCGGGTTGCCGGTTTCGATCCATTCCAGCTCTTCGTCGGACTGCAGTTCCCGGCGCAGCTTCAGGGCCGTGCGGTAGAGCTCCAGGGTGGAGCCTTCGGTGCCGTCCTGGGCCTCGACGGCGTACTTGCTGAACCAGTCCGGCTGCGGCAGGTGGGCCCCGCCGTCGCCGAAGCCGAAGGAGGTCCCCTCAACCTTCCACGGCAGGGGCACGCGGCAGCCGTCACGGCCTACTTCGACGCCCTTGTTGCGGAAGAACGACGGGTCCTGGCGCTCGGCGTCGGGGATGTCCGCGACTTCCTGGAGGCCCAGCTCCTCGCCCTGGTACAAGTAGGCGGAGCCGGGTACCGCGAGCATCAGCAGCGTGGCGGCGCGGGCGCGGCGCTCGCCGAGCGCCACGTCCAGGTCCTCTTCGGGGCCGCCGGCCAGCAGCCAGTCCTTGCCGTCCTGGCCCTTGGCGTGCTTCTTGGCCTTGGAGGTCTTCGGCAGGCCGTAGCGCGTGGCGTGCCGGACGACGTCGTGGTTGGAGAAGACCCAGGTGGAGGACGCACCGGTGGCGGCCGCCTCGGCGAGGTTGCGGGCGATGATTTCCCGGAACTCCTCGGCGTCGAAATCGGCCTGCAGGAGGTCGAAGTTGAACGCCTGGCCCAGGCCCTCGGGGCTCGCGTAGCGCGGCCGCCGGGTGGCGTGCACCCAGGCTTCGGCCACGGCGGTGCGCGGCGGGTTGTACTCGTTGAAGACCTCGCGCCATTCGGTGTAGACCTCGTGGACTTCGTCGCGGTCCCAGAACGGGTGCGAGCCGTCATCGAAACCGTCGGTCCCGGTGTTGGCCGCGCTCAATTCCAGCTTGGACAGCAGCGGTTCGGTGAGGTCCTTGGTCAGGGCGTGCGCCACGTCCACGCGGAAGCCGTCCACGCCGCGGTCGGACCAGAAGCGCAGGGTCTTGAGGAAGTCGTCCCGGATTTCCCGGTTGGCCCAGTTCAGGTCTGGCTGCTCCTTGGCGAAGATGTGCATGTACCACTGGCCGGGGGTGCCGTCCGGTTCGGTGATGCGCTCCCAGGCGGGTCCGCCGAAGACCGAGTCCCAGTCCGACGGCGGAAACTCGCCGTTCGGGCCCTTGCCGTCACGGAAGATGTAGCGGTCACGCGCCGCGGAACCCTTGGGGGACGCGAGGGCTTCCCTGAACCATTCATGCCGGTCCGAGGAGTGGTTGGGGACGATGTCAGCGATGAGCTTGATGCCGGCTGCGTGCAGGGCCGCTGCCATCTCGTCAAAGTCCTCCAGCGTGCCCAGCTTGGGGTCGACGTCGCGGTAGTCGTCCACGTCGTAGCCGCCGTCGGCGAGCGCCGACGGGTAGAACGGGCTGAGCCAGACGGCGTCGATCCCCAGCGATTTCAGGTACGGGACCCTGGCCGTGATGCCCTTGATGTCGCCCAGGCCGTCCCCGTTGGAATCGGCGAAGCTGCGCGGGTAGATCTGGTAGACGGATGCCTGACGCCACCAGTTCGGATCGGCCAAGCGGTCGGAATCGGACAGGGTTGCCAGTGTGGCAGTGGTGGACAAGGGATGATCCTTTTCTTGTGGTTGGGGTTATTGCTGGACTGGATTGATGGGTCTACTTAACGGCCCCGCGCATGACTCCGGAGAGTACCCAACGCTGGGCCAGGATGTAAACCACCAATGTGGGGGCCATGGCCATCAGGTAGGACGCGAACGCGAGGCTGTAGTTGGTGTTGAACTCGCCCTGGAACAGCATCTGCACCACGGGGAGGGTCTGGAGGGAGGGGTCGGCGATCATCATCTGGGGCAGCAGGAAGTCGTTCCAGGAGCCGAGGAAGGCGAAGATGCCCACGGTCGCGTTCATGGGGGCCAGCAGCGGGAAGATGATCTTGCGGAACACCTGCCACGTGGTGGCGCCGTCCATGCGGGCCGATTCCTCCAGCTCCACCGGGATGGAGCGGACGAAGGCGATGTAGAGCAGGGTGTTGAACGAAATCCCGCCGAGCACGTGCAGGAACACGACGCCGGCCGGGTTGTCCAGGCCAAGGAGTGCGGTCTGCTTGATCAGCGGCAGGATGATCACCGGGAACGGGATGAACATGGCCGAGAGCAGGTAGATGAAGGAGCCGCGGAAGAACCTCCGGTTCCAGTTCCGCGCGATGGCGTAGGCCACAAGCGAACTGCTGGCCAGCGAACCGAGGACGCTCAGCACGGTGACAAAGGCGGTGGACATGAACGCCCGCGGGAAGTCCGTGGAAACGTAGGCCGCCGAGAAGTTTTCCCAGTTCATCGGCGTGGGCCAGGCCAGTCCCGTTCCCGTACCGATCTGGTCCGGTGACTTCAGCGCCATGGCCACGGTGAAGTACAGCGGCAGCAGGACCGTCAGCGAGGCCACGATCATCAGCGCGGTGAGCCACCAGTTGACCTTGTAGCCCTCGCGGCCGGAGCGGCGGGGGCGTCGGGGGCCGCCGGAGAGGCCGGAGCGGCCGGAGCGGCCGGCCTTGCGTGCGGGAGCCGCGGCTACGGCCAGGGTGTCGGAAAGTGTGGAAGCGGTCATTAGAGTGAAACCCCCCGGCGCTGGATGAGGCGCAGCTGGATGACGGAGATCAGCAGGGTGATCAGGAAATAGATGACGGCGTTGGCCATCTGGTAGGAGTAGTCGCCGCCGGTAAAGCCGGAGAAGATGCGCATCGCCACCGACTGGGTTGCCATGCCGGGGCCGCCACCCGTGAGTCCCACGATGATCTCGTAGGTCCCCAGGAAGCCCTTGAACCCCAGGATCACATTGATCACGAGGTAGCCGAGGATCAGCGGCAGGGTCAGGCTCATGAACTGCCGGAAACTACCCGCGCCGTCGAGGTCAGCGGCTTCGTACACTTCGGACGGCACGCTCTGCAGCCCTGCCAGGTAGATGATGGTGGCGCCGGGGGCCGCCTGCCACACCGTGACCAGCACGATGGCGAGCCAGGCGAGGTTCTCGTTGGCGAGGATGCTCGTGGCGAGCGGCGTCACACCGAGCCGCTCAGCCAGCACTGGAAGGGTGTTGGAGAACAGGTAGTTGAACACGAAGGACACGATCAGGGCCGACAGCACCATGGGCATGAAGAACACGGTGCGGATGCCCGTGCGCCACTTGATCTTGGCGTTCAGGCCCAAGGCGATCGCCAGGGCCACGACGTTGACCACCACGGTGGTGGCCAGGGCGAAGACGAACGTGAAGATGTAGGACTGAAGGACCGCCGGGTCCTTGAAAATGTTGACGTAGTTGGACAGTCCGATGAACTTCCAGTCGCCGTAGCCGGCGTAGTTCGTGAGGCTGAAAAAGACGCCCACGAGGGCCGGAAGGGTGATGAAAAAGGCGAAGAGTGCCAGGACGGGAACGATCATCCAGTAGTACGTGGGATCGATTCTGTTCCCGGACCGGACGGTTGTGGTTTTGGCGGAGGCGGAAGTCGGTGCGTTGCGTCCTGCGGGAGGGGCTGTCTGGGCCACCCGGGATGTTGCGGTCATTGGGGCTCCTGGAGTCGGGCGGGTGTCAGACGGCGGTGCGCTCGGCAACGCGCCGCCATTCGTCGTCGAGGGCTGTGAGGAACTGTTCGCCGTTCTTGCCGTACACAAAGGACTGGACGTAGTTGTTCAGCGGCACGGACGGCGGGAAGTAGGTGCCGGCGCCCTGGTAGTAGCGTGCTTCCTTGACGGAGGCGCCCAGCCCGCTGATCTGCGGATTTTCGACGGCGGGAGCGTCCTTGAGCGGGGAGAACGCGGCGTTCTTTTCGTTGTAGGTGTTGACCACCGACGGCTCCAGGAGATAGTTGACGAACCGCTGCGCAGCGGCCATGTTGGGCGTGTTGCGGGTAATGGAGAGCGCCATGTCCACATTCACGCGGGCTTTGGTCTCCTCCGGGTTGTTCGTCACCGGCAGGGGGAAGCTTCCGAGCCGGATCCCCTTGTTCGCTGCAACCAGCTGGGACAGAGCCCACGGGCCCTGCAGGTACATCGCCGCCTGGCCCTTGGAAAACGCGGCGTTGCCGTCTGCGTAGTTCTTGCTGGCTGCGCCGCTCTGGGCGAAGGACGCCAGCTGCAGCATCTTTGGCAGCGCCGGGCCGAAGTTGTTGGCGAAGGACTCGGGCGCGTCAGCTGTGATGGCGGCGCCCCTGGCATTGAGCTTCGAGAAGAAGTCCGCAACATCCAGCGAGCCGCCGGCGACGTAGTCGAACATGCCCTGCGCGAGGGTCCAGGGATCCTTGTACGTGCCGTAGATCGGCGCGATGCCTGCTGCCTTGAACGTTTCGCAGGCGGCAACAAACTCGTCCCAGGTGGTGGGGACCGCCACGCCCTTGGCCTCGAAGATGTCCCTGTTGTAGATGACCCCGGCTGCCGCCAGCGAGAAGGGCAGGGCGCTGACCTCGTTCCCGTTGTACTGGCCCCAGGAGCTGATGAGCTCCTGCATCTTGGGATCGATGGTGGCGGTCACCGGCATGCCTGAAAGGTCGGCGAAGATGCCTTTCTTGACGAAGTCGGCGGTGGCCTGTGCGAATCCGCGGGTGACGACGTCCGGCGGATCGTTGCGGACCAGCCCGGGAACAAAGTTGCCTTCGTTGAAGTCCTGGATGACCCGGATGTCCGGGTTCAGTGCCTCGAAATCCTTGATGACCTGGTTGAAGTAGGCCACCACCTCGGGCTTGTTCTGCATGAACCGGAGCATGGTCACGCCGTTTTGGGTGCTGGGCGCGGCGCCGCAGCCGGCGAGGGGCAGCAGGGCGGCGGCGCCAGCGAGGCCTGCGAACTTCAGCAGCGCGCGCCTGCCAACCGGCGCGTTCCCGCTGAGCGCGGCATTTCCGCTAACCAGGGCGTTCCCGCTGAGCGCGGCGGCGCTCACGGGGCGGATACCGACGTGAGCGGGGGCGGGGACTGGGAAGGCTTGGGCTGGAGGGGCCGGGGTGGTCCGGGCGGGCAGTGCTTCAGGATGCTGTTCACGGTTGCTCCTTTGCAAAAGGGGTGAAGGTCTGGTTCTGGAAGGCAAAGCCGGTGGTCGGCGGCCGTCCGGCCCACCATGCTCAAAGTTTATATAGAATCTAAATTTAGTTCCTCAAGTATTATGTGGTGAAAAGCACAAGGAGGTCAACACCATGCCCGAGATGACGGCGGCCACGCCCCAGCTGTTGCGGCGGGTGAGCGCCGGGGCTGTCCTGGATTTCATGCGCGCCTCCCAGGCCGTGACCGTCACCGACGTCATGCAGGCCACCGGCCTTACCCGGGCGACCGCGATCTCGGTGTGCGAAGACCTCATGCATCGGGGCTGGATCCGGGAGCTGGAAAACCAGCGTGCCTTCGGCGGATACCAAAAGGGCAGGCCCGCCCGCAGGTTCGAGCTGAACGAACGCGGCGGCTACGTCCTGGGGATGGACGTGGGCTACTCCAAGGCCACGGTGGTGGTGTCCGATCTCCGCGGCAAGGTCCTGGGACGGTCCAGCCAGCCGTTCGCGCTGGCCGAGATCACCGCCGAGGAACGCGTGGCCATGATCGACAAGACCGCCATGGTGGCCCTGCACAGCGTGGGCGCCTCCCCCGACTCCGTGCTGGCCGTCTGTGCCGGCATCGCCGCTCCGGTGGACCGCAAGGGAAACGTGCTGGCGGCCCAGCAGTTCTGGGGGCTCTTCGACGTCGGGCTTAAGGCCGCGCTTCAGGAGCTCCGCGGGTGGACGGTGCTGCTCGAAAACGACGCGAACCTCGCCGCCCTGGGCGAGCGCTGGCGCGGGGCGGCCGAAGGCGTGGACGACGTCGTCGTCATCCTGGCCAGTGAGCGTGTCGGTGCCGGAGTGCTCGACGACGGGCGCCTGCTGCATGGCATCGGCGGCGGCGCCGGCGAACTGGCGTTCCTCGACATGGTGGAGGGCGTGGGAAACACGTTCGGCATCGCCGCCCTGGCCAGGGAGTGGGCGGAGGAGGCGCTGGCCGGACCAGCGAGGACGTCACTCCGCGAGCACGCCAAGGAGGGCGTCGAACCCGAACACGTCTTCGCGGCCGCCGCCGCGGGAGACACCGTGGCCCTGGGAATCCTGGACCGGCTGGCCGAGCGGATGGCAAGGATCATTGGCGCCGTCGCCACGATCATCAACCCGGAACTGGTGGTCATCGGCGGGGCCGTGGCCAACTCGGCGGGCGTCTTGCTGGCGCCCATCGCCCGTCACCTCAAGGAGTTCACCGCGACGGCCCCGAAGCTGGCGGTTTCGCCGCTGGGCGACTCCATCGTGACGGTGGGGGCCGTCAGGTGCGCCCTGGATTACGTGGAGAAGAACACCCTGGACCTGGAGCTGTCCCTGCCGGCCTAGGCGCTGTCCGTCCTCCGCCGCCGACTCATTCCGGCATGATCATGGTGCGCAGGTCCAGCTGGCGCAGCACCCGGTCCGCCACTTCCGGATCCATGTCCGACTCGCTGCGGGCCGCCACGACCTCCTGGCGGGCGGCGTCCAGGGCGATGGTCTGGACCGTGATGGCCAGCTCCCGGCCGCGCTCGCGCTTCTCGGCCAGGCTTTCGTTCTGCAGGCTGCCGTCCAGGAGTTCGGCGTGCAGGCGGGTCATTTTCTCCTTCACCAGCGCCACCTTCTCCGGCGGCAGCTCCTTGACGAGCTCGTGGTCCTTGAGCGCAGCCACCGCGGCCGCCTGGGCTCGCCTGGCCAGGAGGCGGGCCGCGTCCCGCTCCTCCGTGCCGTCCTGGGAGGCCTTCAGGACCCGCATCAGCCACGGCAGGGTGAGCCCCGGCAGCACCAGCGTGGCGAGCAGCACGGCGCAGGCTATGACCAGCAGCTCGTCCCGCGCCGGGAACGGCGTGCCGTCCGCGAGGGTGAGCGGGAGTGCCAGTGCGAGCGCCAGTGTGGCGAGGCCGCGCATGCCGCACCACGTCAGGATGAGGACCTCCTTGGCGGACGCGGGCTGCAGCAGGTTCTTGCGCTTGCGGGCGGACAGAGCCAGCAGGCCCAGCCAGCCGAACCGCACCGCGAACACCAGGATGCAGACCACCACTGCGGTGCCCACCATGCCGAGGATCCCGGAGCCTTCCGTGCGGATGACGTCCTGGATTTCCAGCCCCACGAGGCCGAAGGCCAGCCCGGTGACGAGGAGTTCCACCACGTCCCAGAAGGCCGTCCGCGTGACGCGTTCGGCGGCATCCTGCGGGCGGGAGTGGCGCTGCATCTCCAACGCCGTCACCACGACGGCGATCACGCCGGATGCGTGGAACTCTTCAGCCAGGATGTAGGCGGCGAACGGCACCACGAGGGTGACTGCGCTGCGGGCCACCATGGACTGCACCAGCCTGGTGATCAGCGCGGTCAGCCAGCCCATGGCGATCCCGACCACCACGGCAAGGGCAGCTCCCACCACGAACTTGAGGACGACGTCGGACCCCAGCTTGGTGCCGGCCACCGCGGCGGCCACTGCGGCCTGGAAGATCACGATGGCGGCGGCGTCGTTGAAGAGGCCCTCACTCTGGAGCACCGTGATGAGGCGCCGCGGCATGTGGACGCGGCCGGCCACGGATTCGACGGCCACGGGGTCAGGCGGGGCCACCATGGCGCCCAGGGCGATGGCGGCCGGGATGCCGATGCCCGGGATCATCAGCCATGCCGCGCCCGCGACCACCGCCGTGGAGATCACTACGAGGGCCACAGCGAGCATGATGAGCGTTCGCCAGCGCACCCGGAACACGGCCCAGGAACTGCGCTGGGCCGTGGCGAACAGCAGCGGGGGCAGGAAGATCGGCAGGATGAGCTCGGGCGGGATCTCAAGGTCCGGAAAGCCTGGGATGAACGTCAGCGCCACGGCGAGGATGAGCATCAGGACCGGGTAGGGCAGCCGGAGTCGGTCTCCCAGGCCCACCGCCACCACGGTGGCGAGCAGGAGTCCGATGATGAGTGCCAGCTGGTCCATGTGCTCACTTTCCCCGGAGTGTTGGGCCTGCACCGTCCCGTGAACGGGGCGCAGGCCGTGCCTTTCCACAATACCGGGAACACCGTGCGGCCTTTTCGACGGCGGCTGGCCTCCGCCGCGCCGGCCGCTACTTCACGAGTTCCAGCGCGGCGGCGACCGGGAGCGTGCCGTCCCGGAATTCGATGGTCTTGCCGGCGGTTCCCGGCAATTCGAGCACGGCCGCCACGACGATCGCCACATTGGCGCGCGAAATCTCGGCGCCCTGCCAGGAGTTATCGGGGTTGACGTCGATCAGGCCGTTCCCCGGCCCGTTGGTGAGCTGGCCGGGGCCGAGGATGGTCCAGTCCAGGCCCGTGCCGCGCAGGTATTCATCCGCGGCGGCCTTGGCCTCGGCATAAGCGAAGAAGCCGTTGTCCTCGGGGACGCCGTGGTCCGGTCCGGCGCCGAAGTACGACACCATGACGTAGCGGCCCACACCTGCCTCCGCCGCCGCATCCATCGACCGGATGGCGGCGTCGCGGTCCACGGCGTAGGTGCGCTGCGGGGCCCCTCCCCCAGCACCGGCGGACCAGACCACGGCGTCGTGGTTCCGGAGCGCGGCGGCGATTTCCGCCGTCGTCGAGTTTTCAACGTCCAGGACCGACGGCGAGGCGCCGGTGGCCGCGACGTCGGCGGTGTGGTCCGGGTTGCGGATGAAGGACGTGACGCTGCGCCCCTCTTCCGTGAGGAGGGCGGACAGGTGGAGGGCCACTTTGCCGTGGCCGCCGATGATAGCGATTCGGGTCATGCCACCCATTGTGTCCCAGCCTGCCCGGGAGCCCCAGTCCCGCCGCCGCCGCGGCGCGGCCAGGCGTCAGGTCCGGTTCCGGTAGCGGAGGTAGACCACACCGTTCCCGAACCGCCTTTCGTCGAGCAGTTCGAGCCGGAGCCGGACGTCGTCCGGGAAGAACTTCTTGCCGCCGCCAACCGCCAAGGGCGAGACGAACATCTGGAACTCGTCCACAAGGCCCGCCCGGATGGCCGAGGCGGCGAGGTCCGGACCGCCGATGATCAGGTCCTGTTCGGCTTCCGCCTTGAGCCGCCGGACGGCGTCGGCGTCGAACTCGCGCTCAATCTTGGTCCGTTCGGTGGACGGCTGGGCCAGCGTCCGGGAGAAGACCACTTTGTCGGCCGCCTTCCACAGCTGCGCGAAATCCTGGACGTAGTCCGGCTCCCCGGCGAAGGCGTCCGGATCCTCCCACGCGGCCATCACCTCGTACAGCCGGCGGCCATAGAGGTGGGTCCCCACCGGGCGCAGCAGCTCGTTGACCAACGTGTGCACCTCGGCGTCGGGTTCGCCCCAGTCGAAGTCGCCGTCGCGGTCCGCCACGAAGCCGTCCAGCGACATGATGAGCGAGTAGATCAGCGTGGCCATGGCGGCCCTCCTGTGTTCGGCGGCGGACTTTTCCCGGGCGGGCAGCCGCAAATCCGACCCTAGGTTCGGTATGGCCGGATGGCAACAGGATGGCGCTGGCGCGCACCCGCTCATGGCCCTCCGCAGCATTGGCACAGGTTTGGATCAAGACCTGATCAAGGGCCCGCTTCCCGAGCTTTTCCGCTGTCATGCTGGTCTTCGCATCAATCAGTGCGCATCAGATTTTCATTACTCACATGGGGGAATCATGCCGTCAGGCCGGTTCAAACACGTCCGGATTCGGGCATCACTAGCTTCACTCTTCGGCCGGGCGGCCCTGGGCAGGTCCCTCGCCGCCTCGGGCCTGGCCGCGGGACTTCTCCTCGCCGGCCTCGCCGTGCCGGCGGAAGCGGCCACCTACTACTCGGCGACGCTGCGCACCGCGGCGCGGTCGCTGCCGGTCGCGGCCGAAAACAACGCAGGCTACGACCGGACCCGCTACTTCGGCACGTGGCTGGACGCCAACCGCGACTGCCAGAACACCCGCGCCGAGGTCCTCCTCCAAGAAGCGAAGGCCGCCGCGACGTACACCACCACCCGGAAGTGCACGGTCCGCACGGCACGCTGGGTGACCACCTGGGATAACCGGACGCACTACTCCGCCACGGCCGTGGAAATCGACCACACGGTCCCGGTCCACGAGGCATGGGGCTCCGGGGCGCGCTTCTGGTCGCAGGCGCGGCGGGTGGCGTTCTACAACGATCTGGGCGACGCGCGCTCCCTGAATGCCCAGACGGCGGCCCTGAACTCCGCGAAGCAGGCTCGGGGACCTGAATCGTGGATGCCGCCCGCCAACAAATGCGCCTACATCGGCCAGTGGATCGCCGTGAAGATCCGGTGGGGCCTGCGCGTGGACAGCGTGGAGAAGGCCGCCCTGATCCGGTATGCCGATTCATGCCCCAACGTGATGGTGAGCGTCACCAAAGTCTGACGCCGGTCCTGCAGGAAGGCCCCGCACCGTCCGACGGCGGTGCGGGGCTTTTTCTTGCCGGTTTAGGGGCGTCGGCTGGTCTCCGTCGCGGGTCACCCCGGGCGCGGGACGTCACCGTGGCCTGGCGCCGGCGGGCCGGTGACAACGCGGTGCTGCACCATGGTCCACAGGTTGGAAACGGTCCAGTAGATCAGGACGCCTATGGGAAAGACGACGCCGCCCACCCCGAACACGATCGGCAGGATGTAAAGCAGCACCTTCTGCTGCCGCATGAAGGGGCTGGCCATGGCGTCATCGGGCATGCTCATGGCCATGATGTGCTTCTGCGTGACGAACTGCGCGGCCGTCATGGTCAGGATCATCACGATGGTCAGGATGGTGACCGCTGCCTGGCTGCCCCCGGCACCTCCGTGCAGCAGCGAGGCCGACAACGGTGCGCCGAAAATGCTTGCCTCGTCGAACTGCGCCACCTGGTCGCGGCTCATGGCACCGATGCCCCTGCCCTGGCCTTTGGCTGCGGTGATCCCGGAGAGCACCTGGAAGAGGGCGAAGAAGAACGGCGTCTGGATCAGCAGGGGCAGGCAGGCGGAGAAGGGGTTGGTGCCGTGCTCCTTGTAGAGCGCCATCTGTTCCTGGGCCATAGCCTGCCGGGACAGCGGATCGGTTTTGCCCTTGTACTTGTCCTGCAACTTCTGCAGGTCGGGCTGCAGAAGCCGCATCCGGCGCTGCGCCTTGATCTGCTTCAGGAACACGGGAATCAGGGCGGCCCGGATGACCAGCACCAGCCCGATGATGGACAGCGTCCAGGTCCAGCCGCTTGCCGCCGGCATGCCCGCGAAGCTCAGGCCCTCATGGATGCCCACCATGATGACGGACACAAGCCACTTGAACGGAAACATGATTGTTTCGAAGAGGTCCACTGATATCCCCATTCGCCAGTGCTGCCAAGCTACGGGGAAACGTGGTTCTTGTCACGGTCCCGCGTTGCAGGCGGAACTGAAGACAGAAAAGCCCCCGGAACCTTGCGGATTCCGGGGGCTTATTCTGTAGCGGTGGGGAGGCTCGATCTCCCGACCTCACGATTATGAGTCGTGCGCTCTAACCAACTGAGCTACACCGCCACGAATGAGAAAAACCTGTGTCAAGCCGGTCAAGACCGCCTTGACACAGGCCCTCATTCAGAGCCCCCCACCGGAATCGATCCGGTGACCTCGTTCTTACCAAGAACGCGCTCTACCACTGAGCTAGGGGGGCAACGAGTAAATACTCTACCGGAAGAGTTCCCACTCAACAAATCGGCGGGAGGGCGCCTCCGGAGCCGCCGAAACAGTTGCACAGGAAGGATTTTTGTGGCCTCGAAAATGCCCTTTTCGGCCCTTCGCGAGACCGGATTAAACAGGTATGGACCGGCTCGAAAGCCGGTCCATCCCTGTCAATTCAACACTGCTGCCAGGGAGCTACTCCCCCGGGCCGGTGGTTACCACTTGCCCTTGCGGTTAAAGCCGCCCTGTCCGCCTTCGTTGCCGTGGCGGGGCTTGCGTGAGCCGTCGCCGTGACCGCCGAAGCGGGAGTCGCTGGCCTGGCCGCGGGTGGCGCCGCTGTCAGCGCCAACGGTGCGCTCCGAACCGTCGCTGTACGAACGGCCGCCGCGGTCAGCGGAGGAACGCTCGCCGTCGCTCTTGCGGAATTCCTTCTTGAACCCGCCGTTGCCCTTGAAGTTGCCGCCACGGTCTCCGCCGCCGGAGTAACCGCCACGGTCGCCGCCGCGGTTGCCCTGGTAACCGCCGCGCTCGCCGCCGCCACCGGACGGCTTGCGGCCGTTGTCCAGCTCGAGGTGGATCAGCTCGCCGCCGATCCGGGTGCGGGACAGGGCCTTGAGCTGATCGGCGCTCAGGTCCGCCGGAAGCTCCACGAGGGAGTGGTCCGAGCGGATGTCGATGCCGCCGATCTGGGCCGAGGAGATGCCGCCTTCGTTGGCAATGGCGCCCACGATGGAGCCCGGCATGACGCGCTGGCGGCGTCCGACGGCGATCCGGTAGGTGGCGTTGCCCTCGGTCAGCGTGCGGGTCGGGCCGCGGGAGCCGAAGCCGTCCTTGGAGCGTTCGCGCTTCTGGAACTCGGGAGCTGCAGGCAGTTCCTTGACCAGGAGAGGCTGTCCGCCCTGTGCCATGACGGCCAGTGCAGCGGCGATCTCCGCAGCCGGAACGTTGTGCTCTTCCTCGTAGGACGCGATCAGGTCGCGGAACGCTGCTACATCTTCGGACTCGAGGGTCTCCGTGATGCGCTCGGCGAACTTGCCCAGGCGCAGCGTGTTGACGGTCTCGGCGGTGGGCAGGTGCATCTGCTCCACCGGCTGGCGGGTGGCCTTCTCGATGGAACGCAGCAGGTACTTTTCCCGCGGGGTCATGAAGAGAACGGCGTCGCCGCTGCGGCCTGCACGGCCGGTGCGGCCGATGCGGTGGACGTAGGACTCGGTGTCGTGCGGGATGTCGTAGTTGATCACGTGGCTGATGCGCTCAACGTCAAGGCCACGGGCCGCGACGTCGGTGGCCACCAGGATGTCGATGCGGCCTTCCTTAAGCGCCTCGACAGTCCGTTCGCGCTGCTGCTGCGGGATGTCACCGTTGATGGCGGCAGCCTGGAAGCCGCGGGACCTCAACTTGTCGGCCAGGTCCTCGGTGGCCATCTTGGTGCGCACGAAGGCGATGACGCCGTCGAACTCTTCGACCTCGAGGATGCGGGTCAGCGCGTCCAGCTTGTGCGGGCCCATCACCTGCAGGTAACGCTGGCGGGTGTTGGCGCCGGTGGTGGTCTTGGACTTCACCGAGATCTCGGCCGGGTTGTTCAGGTACTGCTTGGACATCCGGCGGATCTGGCTCGGCATAGTTGCGGAGAACAGTGCAACCTGGCGGTCCGAAGGCGTCTGCTGGAAGATCTGCTCCACGTCTTCGGCGAAGCCCATGCGGAGCATCTCGTCAGCCTCGTCCAGCACGAGGTACTGCAGCTCGGACAGGTCCAGGGAACCCTTGGCGATGTGGTCGATTACACGGCCGGGGGTACCGACAACAACCTGGGCACCGCGGCGGAGGCCGGAGAGCTGGGGGCCGTAGGCGGAGCCGCCGTAGACCGGGAGGACGGTGAAGTCGTCGATGTGCTTGGCGTAGGAGGTGAAGGCCTCGGCAACCTGGAGCGCAAGCTCGCGGGTCGGGGCGAGAACCAGGGCCTGCGTCTTGCGGGACGGGCCGTTGAGGTCGTGGAGCTCGGCCAGGCGGGACAGTGCCGGTACTGCGAATGCTGCAGTCTTACCGGTGCCTGTCTGGGCGAGGCCCACGACGTCGCGGCCTTCAAGCAGCAGCGGGATGGTTGCTGCCTGGATGGGGGAAGGCTTTTCGTAGCCGACGTCCTGCAGGGCGGCGAGGACGCGGCCGTCGATGCCGAGATCGGCGAACTTCACGCCTTCTTCTTCGGCTTCCTCAGCCTTGGCTGCGGGTGCGGCGGGCGCCTCTTCAGCCTGGGCTTCGGCGGGCTCTTCGGCCTTGGCAGGGGTGGGCTCTGCTGCGGGGGCAACGGCCTCAGTGAATTCGACGGTCGCGGTGTCGGCAGTCGCCGTTTCGGTCTCGATGGCGTCGTTGTGATTTTCGGGCATAGGGAAGTTTCCTCATCCATAGGGGGCCAGGCGGCACAACCCGAGGTGAGCGGAGCCGCAGTACTTGTGCCGTGGTTGCCGGGCATACATTGACCGGCCGGTCACGTAGAAGTCCGGCGCTTTCGCAATCCCGTGGCAGGACTTCCCGCTGCATCTCTTGGCTGCTATCCCAGCAGTCTGTACAGCGTTTTCTTTAGCCGGCTCTCCCTATGAAAATGCCCGCTTCACATTTGCGGACTCCAACACTTGCCAGTCCTGCCTCAAAAATTGGGCAGGAATAAGGGATTTCCGGAGTGGGGGATATTTCAAGTGTAGGGCATAGATCCGCGCCTGGGTAACCGGGGCGCCTCAGACGGCGGTGAGCTTGCACACACGGGCGGCGGCCAACCCGCGTTTTCGGCCGTGCTTCAGCGGATTCGCCGCAGATTTGCACCGTTTTCCGGCGCCGCTGGATCCGGCTTCCGCGCCAACCCAGGGTTCCCCGGCACCGGGGCTGCCGAAAGCGGTGCAGAAATGCCCAAAGCTGGGAGGGGTTAGCTTCCCACCCGGCGCAGCAGCTTCTCGAATTCGTCGTGGTACTCGGGCTGGAGGCGGATCTCGCCGTCCGCGTCGGCGTCCCGGAGGGCCTCCATGGCTTCGACGTCCGGCTGGCTGAACCACCGGCCGATTGTCACCCCGTGGCTGGGAACGAACAGCCGGTGGATGTGGTCGCCGGCCTGGATCGAGCCGGTCCGGATCACCCGGAGGTACGTGCCCACGCGGCCCGCCTCGGTGAAGCGCTTGACCCACTGGGCCTCCCCCATGCGCCGCTGGAATGCAGCACACGGCACGCGCGGCGAGGTGACCTCGACTTCGACATCCAGGCCGATCTTCCAGCGCTCACCGATCACCGCGCCGGTGGTCTCGATGCCGGCCACCCTCAGGTTTTCGCCGAAGATTCCGGGCGGCAGTTCGCGCTGCAGCTCGCCGATCCAGTAATCGGCGTCGGCCTGGGAATAGGCGTACAGCGCCTGGTCTTCGCCACCGTGGTGGATGCGGCTGGCCTGGATGTCGCCGTGCAGACCCAGCTTGTGCACCTTCACCGGTCCGTCCACCGGGCGCTTGTCAATGGCCGTGACGCCGACGCTCCCTTCATCAGGAAGGAGCTGGTGTACCCGGCAGACGGCAAGCAGAGTGGCGGTGTCCATGGCAACAGTCTAGGTTCTCGGCGTTCCCGGTGCCCTGACCTGCCGGGAAGGAGTCCTGCCAATGGGCCGTCCTGTCCGATTTTGTTCGCCGCCCGAGCATGCAGCTACTAGGCTTGCTGCAGGATTTCACTGGCCCGCGAGCGCAGGCGCTCAACAGCATGGAACAGCAGGGGGAACCATGGACCCGGAGAAGGACCCGCAGCAGGAACCCGGCGGGGGCCGCGGCGAGAACGCGTCCGGCGCCGGGCCTGCCAAGCCGCCGCCCTGGCAGGTACCCAAGCCGGAGCTCCACCCTGAGCTGCTGAACCAGGGCCAACAGGACGAGGGTCAACAAGGCAAGGGCCCGCAGGCCAACGGCAATCAAACCCAGGACCTCCCCCAGCCGAGTCCCATCATCGACCCCTTCGCCCGGGAGCGCGAGCGCGAACTGGCCTCCGCGGCGGCGAGGAAAAAGCGGTCGCAGCGCCGCACCGTCGTCGTCGGCTTAGGTGTGACAGCACTGCTTGCGGGCACCATCACCGCGATCGTGGCGAGCAACGAACAGGAAGCCGACTACGCGCAGGTCTGCTTCAACGACGAAACCGGCGAGCGGGTGGAGGACACCCAGTGCAACAGCACCGCCGGCCGCAGCGGCGGCCTCTACGCGTGGTATTTCTATTCCCGCGGCGCCAGCGTTCCGGCCGTGGGGCAGAACCGCTCGGCCTATCCGAGCTTCACCAAAACGGTGCCGCAGGGCGCCAAGACGTCCACGGGCTACAGCACCAAGGGCGGCACGGTCAGCAGGGGCGGCTTCGGCAGCAGCTCCAAGGGCGGAAGCACGGGTGGCTAGGTGAAGCGCTTACTGTCGGAGCCCCGGCCGGACTGGAAACAGAAAATCGAGGAGCAGGGACTGGTCTTCTCCACCACCGCCCTGCCCGGCGGCAAGAAGATCGAGTACTGGAACGAATCCGCCTACTACGAGTTCACCATGGACGAGGTGGAAGCCCTCGAACAGACCGCCGAGGAAATGCACGCGATGTGCCTCGAGGCGGCGAAGTTCCTGGCTACGGGCGCCATGGGGCCCGTCGGCATCGGACCGCAGGCCCTTGAGCTGGCGGCGGAATCCCTGCAGGCCGGCGACATGGACATCTACGGCCGCTTCGATTTCGTCTATAACGGCCAGGGCGGCGCGGCCAAGATGCTCGAATACAACGCGGACACCCCCACCGGGCTGATTGAGGCCGCGGTGGCCCAGTGGTTCTGGCTGCAGGACGTCTTCCCGGAGAAGGACCAGTGGAACGGCATCCACGAGGCACTGATCCGCCAGTGGAAGAAGCTGCAGTACCGCACCGGCATGAGCACCCTGCACATTGCGCACTCCGAAGCCGAGGAATCCGGGGAAGACTGGATGACGGCGGCCTACATGCGGGACGTGGCCAGCCAGGCCGGCTGGACCACCATCGGCATCAACATGTCCGACATCGGCTGGGACCCCAACCTCAACCGCTTCGTGGACCTGGACAATTTCATGATCAGCACCATCTTCAAGCTGTACCCGTGGGAGCTGATGATGAAGGAGCCGTTCGGCCACCGCCTGCTCCAGCGCGCCCACAATCCGCGCTGGGTGGAACCGGCCTGGAAGATGCTCCTCTCCAACAAGGCCCTGCTGGCCGCCCTGTGGCACTTGTATCCGGACCACCCGAACCTACTGCCTGCCTATCTCAATGAGCCCGGCCCGCTGAAGGAGTGGGTGGCCAAGCCGCTGCACGGCCGCGAGGGGGACAACATCAGGATCCACGCGGAGGGCATCAGCATGGAACAGCCGGGCGGGTACGGCCGCGAGGGCTGGTGCTACCAGCAGTTCCACTCCCTCCCGGACTTCGACGGCAACCATCCGGTCCTCGGCCTGTGGGTGGTGGACGGCGAGTCGGTGGGCTGCGGCATCCGCGAATCCGACGGCCCCATCACCGATTACTTCTGCCGCTTCGTCCCCAACACCATTGACGCGCCGGCACCCCTGAGTATCCAGGCCCACTCCAGCAAGGCAGGTATCGCCCTATGAGCACCGGAACCACGACGGCGGGAGGCGGCACCGGGGGCCGGTCCCGCGACCCCGTGCCCTCCAAGGGACTGCACGCCGGGATCCTGGACCTGGGTGACTCCGTCATGCTGGGACTGGCCTCTACCGCTCCGGTCTATTCCCTGGCCGCGACGCTGGGGCTGATCGTGGCCGTGAACGGGAACTACACACCCCTGATCCTGCTCTTGGGCTTCGTTCCGGTGCTGTTCATCGCATACGCCTTCCGCGAGCTCAACAGCGCCATGCCGGACTGCGGCACCACCTTCATCTGGGCCCGGCGCACGTTCGGCCCCTGGGCGGGCTGGCTGGGCGGCTGGGGCGTGGCGCTGGCCGGCATCGTGGTCCTGGCCAACCTCGCCCAGGTGGCCGGGCAATACCTGTGGCTGCTCATCGGCGACGGCTCGATCGCCGAGAACAAGCTCGTGGTGACGGCCACGGGCGTGGTGTTCATCCTCTTCATGACCCTGGTCAACTACCGCGGGATCCGGCTGGGCGAACATGTCCAGCGCGTCCTGACCTACGTCCAGTACATCTCGCTGGGCATCTTCGCCGTGGCCATCATTTTCAGGATCACCGGCGGGACCCCGGAGGGCCAGGCCTTCGACATCGAGTGGTTCAACCCCGCCGGCGCCTTTGCCGATCCCGGCGCGGTGGTGCACGGCGCCCTCCTGGCACTGTTCATCTACTGGGGCTGGGACACCTGCCTGGCCGTGAATGAGGAAACCGAGAACCCGTCCACCACCCCGGGCCGCGGCGCCGTGATCTCTGCCTTCGTCCTCGTGGCCATCTACGTTTCCGTGGCCCTCCTGGTGATGATGTACGCCACGGTGGGCACGGAGGGAATCGGGCTGGGCAACAGCGAGAACCAGGCCGACGTCTTCCTGGCCATGAAGGACGTGGTCCTGGGACCGTGGGGGTGGCTGATCGTCGTCGCGGTCCTGGCCTCCGTGCTCTCCTCCACGCAGACCACCATCCTGCCCACTGCGCGCGGCACGCTGTCCATGGGCGTCCACGGCGCCCTGCCGCCGAAGTTCGCCGAAGTCCACGAGCGCAACCAGACGCCCGGTTTTTCCACGCAGGTAATGGGCGGCGCAGCGATCGCTTACTACGTGGCCATGAGCTTCCTGAGCGAGAACCTGCTGTCCGATTCGATCAGCTCCATCAGCCTCTTCATCGCGTTCTACTACGCCCTTACCGGCTACGCGTGCGTCTGGTACTTCCGTGGCACCCTTCGCGGGTCCGCCCGCAATCTGTGGTTCCGCGGCGTCCTGCCGCTGCTCGGGGCCCTGATCCTGACCGCGGCCTTCTTTGTCTCCGCGGCACAGATGTGGGATCCGGCGTACGGGGACACGCAGATCTTCGGCGTCGGCGGGGCCTTTGTCAGCGGCGTGGTGCTCCTGGCGCTGGGCGCGGTGCTGGCCGTGGTGTGCCGGTTCCTGCCGTCCACGCGGGACTACTTCCTGGGCACGCAGCAGGTCTACCCCCGTCCCGCAGATACTGCGCCGTAGGATGCTGCCATGAGCAACGACGACCTTGACCCCGCCGCAGCCACGGCCGAGTTCGGGCTCCCCGACCCCTCCGACGTCCTGGACCTCGATTCACTGCTGACTCCCGATGAGCTGTTCCTCCGGCAGCGGATCCGCGACTTCACCGACCAGCAGATCCGCCCGGAGATCGCCGAGTGGTACGACCAAGGCATTTTTCCGCGGCATCTGCCGGCGCAGCTTGGCGAGCTCGGCGTGCTGGGCATGCACCTGGAGGGCTACGGCTGCCCGGGGCGATCCGCCGTCGAGTACGGCCTGGCAGCCATGGAGCTGGAGGCCGGCGATTCCGGCATCCGCACGTTCGTCTCCGTTCAGGGATCGCTGGCCATGACCGCGATCCACAGATGGGGTTCGGAGGACCAGAAGGAGGAGTGGCTCCCCCGCATGGCGGCGGGTGAGGTGATCGGCTGCTTCGCGCTCACGGAGCCGACGGCCGGTTCGGACCCGTCGTCGATGGCCACCTTCGCCCGTCAGGACGGCACCGGCGCCGACGCCGGCTGGATCCTGGACGGCTCCAAGCGCTGGATCGGACTCGCCTCCATTGCCGACGTCATGGTGGTCTGGGCCAGGACCGACGACGGCATCCGCGGCTTCCTCGTGCCGGCCGGCACCGCCGGCGTCAGCGCCGCGCCCATCGGTCAGAAACTGTCGATGCGCGCCTCCGTTCAGTGCGACGTGACGTTCGACGGCGTGCTGCTGGGACCGGAGGCGCTGCTGCCGGGCGCGCGCGGACTCAGCGGGCCGTTCTCCTGCCTCAACGAGGCCCGGTACGGCATCGCCTGGGGAGCCATGGGCGCGGCCCGCGACTCCTACGAGGCGGCCCTGAACTACGCGGCGGAGCGGCAGCAGTTCGGCCGGTCGCTGGCGGGCTACCAGCTCACGCAGGAGAAGCTGGTGAACATGCTGCTGGAAATCCAGAAGGGCACTATGCTGGCGATGCACCTGGGCCGGCTCAAGGATGCCGGCAGGTTGCGGCCCGAACAGATTTCATTGGCCAAGCTGAACAACGTCCGTGAAGCCATCAAGGTGGCCCGCGAAGCCCGGACCATCCTGGGCGGAAACGGCATCACCCTGGACTTTTCGCCGCTGCGGCACGCCGCGAACCTGGAGTCGGTGCGCACCTACGAGGGGACGGACGAGGTCCATACGCTGATCCTCGGCCAGCACATCACGGGATTGCCCGCCTTCAGGTAGCGTTCCGGCCGGGTGCCCTTGCCCCCGCCTGGTTCCGGCAAGCTCAACCAGCGGAGGATCCGCCCCTTGTCCCCGCCACCGCCGCGGTCCAGAATGGCCAGCATGGCAGCTTCCGGGGATACGAAAAGTGAGAGGCGGCGGGCGGCGGTCGGCACGGCAGTGTTCGCCCTCGCACCGGCGACGGCCGCGGGCCTGGTTCCGTGGCTGCTGACACGCTGGCGAGTGCAGCGGCCGGTGCCCGGCGGGGCACCCGCCCAGCTCGTCGGGGCCCTAATGCTGGGGGCAGGCGCGTCCGTGATCGCCAATTCCTTCGTCCATTTCGCCGTGGAAGGCGTCGGCACCCCGGCGCCGTTTGCGCCGCCCAAGCATCTGGTGGTGGGAGGCCTGTACAGGTACGTGCGGAACCCGATGTACGTGGCGATCGCCGCCGCCGTCACCGGGCAGGGCCTGCTGCTCGGACAGCCCAAGCTGTTCGCGGCCGCCGCCCTGGGTGCTGGCCCAGTCGCGGCCTTCGTGAAGTTCTATGAGGAGCCCACGCTCGCCAAGAAGTTCGGTGCTGAGTACCAGGTGTACCGCGAAAATGTCCCCCGCTGGGTTCCGCGGCGCACGCCCTGGCGGCCCGTTTCCGGACGGGTGTAGGCTCCGCGCCGCTGCAGGACGGGCGGCAAGGCGCTCAGGCCGAGAAGCCGCCGTCGGCCCTGATCAGCTGGCCCGAGACCCAGCGGCCCGCCGGGGACAGCAGGAAGGCCACCATCCCGGCAACGTCGGCAGGTGTCCCCAGCCGGCCTCCGGGCTGGCGCCGGGTCAGCTCCTCGCGGACCTGCCGTGTCATCCAGCCGGTGTCCACCGGCCCGGGGTTCAGCACGTTGGCGGAAATCCCCATGGGGCCAAGCTCCCTGGCGGCGGCAATCACGATCCGGTCCAGCGCACCCTTGGAGGCGCCGTACGGAAGGTTGAACGCCGTGTGGTCGCTGGTCAGCGCGACCATCGCGCCGCCGTCGTCCGCTGCCTGCCGCGCGAAGGCGGCGATCAGCTGCCAGCTAGCCCGGGTGTTGACGGCGAAGTGGCGCTCAAAGCTTTCGAGCGTGGTGTCCAGGATTCCCGAGTCGACGGACTCCGCGTGGCTGAGCACCATGCCTTGGATGATGCCCGCCTGTTCGGCGACGTTCGCCATCAGCCAGTCCACGGCCTCCGGATCCTGGAAGTCCGCGGGCAGGGAAATCACCTTGGCGCCGATGGCCTCCAGCTCCGAGGTGAGCCGTTCGACGTCGTCCGGCTGGATTCCCCAAGGCATGCGGGCATCGAATCCCTGCCAGTACGTCAGGACCAGGTCCCAGCCGTCCGCCGCGAGCTGACGCGCGATGCCGGCACCGATACCGGCCAGGCGGCCGACGCCGGTCACCAGGGCGGTCTTGCGCTGGGGCTCGATCGGCGGGGCCTGCAAATGTTCGGCCTCCAGAGGCTCGGGTTCAGTCGGCTCGGGCGTCAGGCTCATGCCGGCAGCTCCGTCAGCGAGCCGCGCCGCAGCACCACGAGCCAGCAGGCCAGGATCGCCAGCGCACAGAACACGCCGGTGCTGGAGGCCATGATCCACAGCCCGGGCGTCTGGACGTTGAGGTTTTCGGCCCCGAACAGAGTGCCGATGACCTTGGGAGAGAAGAGGAACACCATGACGGATGCGCCCAGGATCCCTCCCATGAGCCAGCGCGTCATGCGGTGGCTGTGTGGCGTCTCGCGGAGGGTCCATGCGAAGGCCGGAAGCACGCCGGCCATCCAGACCCAGTGGTGGGACCACGAGACGGGGCAGATCAGGAGCATCGTGAGCGCGGTGGCGGAAATGGCCAGCACCCTGGCGCCCTGGTCGCTGGCAGCCTTGATGACGGCTGCTCCCAGGGCCACCACCAGCAGACTCAGTGCCAGCCAGGGCACGGTGACCCCTGCCTCGGGAACGCCGAAATGGAGCAGCGCACCCTTGATGGACAGGTTGTCCACGTAGCCGGCGCCGCCTAGCCGGGAGGTGTCGGGCAGCATCTGGAGCCAGAACTGCAGGGACTCGGCAGGGCGGATGAGCCAGCCCAGCAGCACCGTGGACGCGAAGCCGGCGGCCATGTTCAGCAGTCCGCGCCAGTCCTTGCGCATCAGGAAGTACAGGCCGAAGGCCAAAGGTGTCAGCTTGATCCCGGCCGCGACGCCCACCAGAAAGCCGCTGCCTGGAAGCCCGCGGCGCCACTTCGGGTTGCCGGCCAGCAGGTCCGCCGCCACCAGCCCCAGGAGCAGGATGTTGATCTGGCCGAACACCAGCGTCTCCCGCCACGGGCCGAGATTCATGATGGCCAGAAGCAGCACCACGGCGCCTACCCGGTTCCGCAGGGAGCGCCTGGCGGACGGACCAAACGTCCCGCGCCAGCCGGAATTCCCGTTCCAGAACCGGACTCCCAAAGCGGCGACCCAAGCCGAAACCGCCACTCCCCCGACGTTGAAGAGCAACAGGGCTGACGCCTGGGGCAGCAAGGCGAGGAGGCTGAATACAAGGGCAGCGAACGGCGGGTACGTGAAGGCAAGCTCCGGGCCACCTGCCCATTGCAGGGTCGGACTGTAAAGCCCCGACGGCGCCAGGCCGGCCTCGTTCAGGATCTTGCCGGCGAGCCAGTAAACGCTGAAGTCCAGGCCTTCCTTGCCCCACGCGCCAAGCCGCGAGGCGATGAAAATGGCAGCCGCGGCGACGACCAGCAGGGTGACGATTTCGGCGGCAACTGCCGTCGCCCATGGCCTTCGAAGGAGCCCCGCGGAGCCTGCCCCGGACCCTTCGTGCGGGCCGGCGGCCGTGGCATCTTGCGTTAGGGCCGTATCTTCTGTTTGGGCCTTGTTTTTTGTTTGGGCGTCAAGCAGAGCCATTCACTGTCCCCCAGATGCGTGAACCTGTGTGGTTTAGCCTCCGGGACGCACGTCGCGTCATGCCGCAGGACCAGCACCCGCAAGGGCGCTGCGGCAAGTCTACCGAAGCGCCCCGATCCATCCGCTCAACGACGCACGCGGATGCGGACGCGGCCGAACCTCACGCCGCGGCCGTACGTCACGCCGCACCGGCTGCCACCGGCGCGGACCGGCGCTTCCCGGCGTCCTTGCGGATGGTGGCGCTGATGATGGCTGCGATGGTGCACATCGCGGCCGCGCCGAACCAGGCGTAAGTGTACTGGCCGGTGGCGTCGCGGATGGCTCCGGCAGCAAGCGCGGCCGCGGCTGCGCCAAGCTGATGGGCGGCAAATACCCAGCCGAACACCACGCTGCCGTCGGCACCGAACACCTGGCGGCAGATGGCGGCCGTGGGCGGCACGGTGGCCACCCAGTCGAGGCCGTAAATCACCACAAACACGATCATGCTGGGCTGGACGGTGGCGCTCAGCAGCAGCGGCAGCACCAGCAGCCCGATCCCGCGGAACTGGTAGTACACGGCCAGCAGGATCCGCGGGTTGAAGCGGTCCGTCAGCCAGCCGGAGGCGATGGTGCCCAGGATGTCGAAGATCCCGACGACGGCCAGCAGTCCCGCCGCGGTGGTCTCCGGCATGCCGTGATCGTGCGCGGACGGGATGAAGTGCGTGCCGATCAGTCCGTTGGTGGTGGCGCCGCAGATCGCGAAGCCGGCCGCGAGCGCCCAGAACGTGCGAATCCTGCTGGCGCGCCTGAGGACCTGCAGCGCACGGACGGCGGCGTTGCGGCTCGGTTCGGCGGCACCCGCGGCGGCCGGCGCAGCGTGGGAAGCAGCAGCGGCGGCTGGCTCAGGTTCTCCGCCGGCAACCGGCGCCTCCGCGCCGTAAGGCAACGCCCCGACGTCGGCCGGCGAGTTCTTCAGGAACTTCAGCACCAGCGGAACCACTGCCAGGGCGCCGGCGGCGATCAGCAGGGATGCCTGCCGCCAGCCCGGATCCTGGGCCAGCATCGCGATGAACGGCAGGAAGACCAGCTGGCCCGCGGCACTCCCGGCCGTCAGGATGCCGATCACCAGGCCGCGGCTCTTCGAAAACCAGGTGTTGGCGATGGTCGCCGCGAAGACCAGCGCCATGGAGCCGGTGCCCAGCCCGATCAGCAGGCCCCAGGTGAGGAGGATCTGCCAGGACTGGTTGACCAGCACCGTCAGGGCGCTGCCGGCCCCGATCAGCACGAGCGCGACGGCAGTGACGGCGCGGATGCCGAACCGTTCCATAAGAGCCGCAGCGAACGGTGCCGTCAGGCCGAACAGCACCAGGTTGATGCTGACGGCGCCGGACAGGACTGTGGTGGACCAGCCAAATTCCTGCTGGAGCGGCACCATAAGCACGCCGGGCGCGGCACGGAAGCCCGCCGCACCCACGAGCGCCAGGAACGCCACCGCGGCCACCATCCATGCGGGATGCAGGCGGCGCTTCCGGGACGGGCCCGGAGGGATCGCTGCCTCTTGGTCTTCGTCGTTGCGGGCGGCGGTCGCCTCGGGGCTGCTCATGCGGCTGTTCCTTTGTGTCCGGGTGAGTCCATAAGGTGGGTGTCTGCTTGCGCGCGTTCGGGGCGTTCGCGGGCGGTTGCCAGCGGCACCGGGTCCTCGGTGCGGGTCAGGCTGTGCCAGCTGGTGTTCTCCGCCGTGAGCCGCTCACCGCACTCCGTGCAGGTGTCCGCGGAACCGGTCCGCTGCCCGCAGGACGAATGGATGACGTACATGTGGGCGCGGCCGGATGGCGCCGGGAGGTGCTTTTCGGACCAGATCACGACGGCGTTCAGCACCGGCAGGGCGTCCTCGCCCTTGGCGGTGAGCACGTACTCCTGGCGGGTGCGGCCGCCGTCGTCATACGGTTCCTTGGCCAGCAGTCCGGACTCCACGAGCGCGGCGAGCCGGCGGGTGAGGACCGAGTCCGCCACCTGGAGGCGCGTCTTCATGGCGTCGAAGCGGCCGTTGCCGAAGAACACCTCGCGCAGCACCAGCATGCCCCACGGGTCGCCGAAGATATCGAGGCCGCGGGCCATGCTGCAGTTGCGCTGGGACCAGTCAGAACGGAGTGCCATACACCGAGGCTAGCTGACTTTCTTGAAGAAAGCCAGAGGGGATGCGCTGGAGCGGTCCGCCGTTACTTGATGAACGTGAAGGCGTGCTCGAGGTCCGCGATGAGGTCCTCAACGTCTTCGATGCCGCACGAAAGCCGGATGAGGTTCACGGGGACGGCCAGCTCGGTGCCCTTCACGGAAGCGTGCGTCATCTCCGACGGGTAGTTCATGAGGGACTCGATGCCGCCAAGCGACTCGGCCAGGGTGAAGACGGAGGTATTTTCCGCGACGGTGCGCGCCGCAGCCTCGCCGCCCTTGAACTGCACCGAAATCATGCCGCCGAATTTCTTCATCTGCTTCTTGGCAAGGTCGTGGCCGGGGTGCGAGGGCAGTCCCGGGTACAGCACGGCCTCCACCTCGGGGCGTTCCAGCAGCCATTCGGCCACGGCCTGGGCGTTGTCGCTGTGGCGGTCCATGCGCACGCCCAGCGTCTTGAGGCCGCGGGTGGTGAGGAAGGCATCCATCGGCCCGGACACGGCGCCAACGGCGAACTGCACGAAGCCGATCTTCTCCGCGAGTTCGGCGTCCTTGACCACAATCGCGCCGCCCACCACATCGGAGTGGCCGCCGATGTACTTGGTGGTGGAGTGGACCACGACGTCGGCACCCAGGGCCAGCGGGGTCTGCAGGTAGGGCGACGCGAAGGTGTTGTCCACGATCAGGAGGGCGCCGGCGTCGTGCGCCACCTTGGCGAGAGCCTCAATGTCGGTGATCTTCATCATGGGGTTGGAAGGGGTCTCCACCCACACGAAACGGGTCTTGTTCGCGGCCACCGCCGCGGCGACGGACGCGAGATCGGACATGTCCACGGGGGTGTTGCCGATGCCCCAGTCCCCCAGCACACGGTTGATCAGGCGGTAGGTGCCGCCGTAGGCGTCGTTGCCGAGGACGATGTGGTCCCCCGGCCGGGTGAGGGCACGGATCAGCGAATCCTCGGCCGCCAGGCCGGAGCTGAACGAATAGGCGTGAGTGCCGCCCTCCAGTGCGGCGAGCTGCTCCTGCAGGGCGTCGCGGGTGGGGTTGCCGCCACGGCCGTACTCGTAGCCGTCGCGGAGGCCGCCGATGCCGTCCTGGGCGTACGTGGAGCTGAAGTGGAGCGGCGGCACCACGGCGCCGGTGCGGGGCTCGAAGGCCTGTCCGGCGTGGACGGCGCGGGTGTTGAAACCTTGGTTTTCAGAGACTGACATGGGGCTCCTTGGACTAGTTGCTGAGGTACGCGAGGAGGTCGTGGCGGGTCAGGATGCCGATGGGGGCGCCGACAAACGTCACCATCACGGTGTCGACGTCGGACAGCAGCTCACGGGCCGCCGAGATAGTTTCCAGCGAGCCGATCACCGGCAGCCGCTCACCCATGTGCTCGGCGATCTTGTCCGTCAGCTTCGCCTCGCCGCGGAACAGTTTGGCCGTCAGGGTGCGCTCATCGACGGCGCCCAGGACCTCGCCCATCACCACGGGCGGCTCCTGGGACAGCACAGGGATGTGGCTGACGCCGTACTCGTTCATGATGTTGATGACGTCGCGGACGGTCTCGTTGGGGTGGATGTGGACCAGGTCCGGCAGTTCGCCGGTCTTGGACTTGATGACCTCGCCCACGGACGCTTCCTCGCCGCCGGAAAGGAAGCCGTAGGAGCGCATCCACTGGTCGTTGAAGATCTTGGCGAGGTACCCGCGGCCGGAGTCCGGCAGGATCACCACCACCACCGCGTCCTCGGGAAGGTCCTGCGCGGTCCGCAGGGCGGCAACGACTGCCATGCCGGAGGATCCGCCCACCAGCAGGCCCTCCTCGCGGGCCAGCCGCCGGGTCATGGCGAAGGAATCGGCGTCGCTGACGGCGATGACCTGGTCCGGAACGGATTTGTCGTAGTTGGCGGGCCACATGTCCTCGCCCACGCCTTCGACGAAGTACGGGCGCCCGGTGCCGCCCGAGTACACAGAGCCTTCGGGGTCCGCCCCGATGATCCTGACCCGGCCGCCGTCGGACTCCGCACGGTTCGCGGAGACTTCCTTGAGGTAGCGGCCGGTGCCGGTGATGGTCCCGCCGGTGCCGGCTCCGATGACGCAGTGCGTGACCTTGCCGTCGGTGTCCCGCCAGATCTCGGGTCCGGTGGTTTCGTAGTGGCTGAGCGGCGCAGCGGGGTTGGAGAACTGGTCCGGCTTGTAGGCACCGGGGATCTCGGTGACCAGGCGGTCCGAGACGCCGTAGTAGCTCTGCGGGCTGTCAGGGGCGACGGCGGTGGGGGTCACCACCACTTCGGCGCCGTAGGCCTGGAGCACCGCGCGCTTGTCCTCGCCCACCTTGTCCGGCACGACGAAGATGCACTTGTAGCCTTTTTGCTGGGCCACGAGGGCCAGGCCGACGCCGGTGTTCCCCGAGGTGGGCTCGATGATGGTGCCGCCGGGCTTGAGCTTGCCGTCGCGCTCGGCTTCCTCGATCATCCTGGCCGCGATGCGGTCCTTGATGGAACCGCCGGGGTTCACGTATTCCAGCTTCACGAGGACAGTGGCTTTGAGGCCGTCGGTGACGTGGTTGAGCTTGATCAGCGGGGTGTTGCCGATAAGGTCCAGGACGGACTGGGCGTACTTCATGGGTACAACTTACCGTCTTGACCGCATGCGGTCCTCCTGGCACCTTTCGGTGCGAAGATTATGCGGTGAAGCCCCCGCACCTGCCGAAGAACCTGCGGAGTTACCTATTGCCCGGCTTCATGCTGGCTGCAGGCGCCGGAGCGCTCGCCGCCGGGTTCCTGCCGTGGGATTCGTTCCAGCAGATGGCCGGACGCACCGTTCCCGTTCTCGCCTTTGTGCTGGCGATGACGGTGGTCACCGAACTGGTGGACGACGCCGGGCTGTTCCGGGTGGTGACAGACCGCATCGCCGCGCTGGGCCGGGGCAGCGTCTTCCTGCTGTGGTTGCTGGTGCTTGCCCTGTCCGCCGTCGCCACCGCGTTCCTGTCGCTGGATACCACCGCCGTGCTGGTGACCCCGGTGGTGGTGCTCCTGGCGGTCCATGCCAGGATCCCTCCGCTGCCGTTCGCCTTGAGCACGGTGTGGCTGGCCAACACGGCGTCGCTGCTCCTACCCGTCTCCAACCTCACCAACCTGCTCGCGCAGGGGAGGCTTTCACTGACTCCGCTGGGTTTTGCCGGGCTGATGTGGGCACCTTCGCTGGTGGGCGTCCTGGTGCCCGCCCTGCTGCTGTGGCTGGCGTTCCGCAAGGACCTTCGCGGGCGCTACGGCCCGCAGCCGGCGCACTGGGTGCGGGACCGGACACTGCTGCGGGCCGCCGGCGGAACACTGCTCGTGCTGCTCCCGGCGCTTGTTTCCGGCGTCCCGGTGGCGATTCCCGCCTTGGCCGCGGCAGCGTTCCTCCTGGTGCTGTTCCTGTGGCGCCGCCCTTCCGCGCTGCGCTGGTCCATGCTGCCGTGGCGCCCGCTCATGCTGACTGCAGGGCTGTTCATGGTGGTCGAGGCCCTGCACTCGCACGGCCTCACGCAGGCGCTGGCCCCGGCGGCCGGATCGGGCGAGGCCTTCCCGGAGCTGCTGCGGCTGGCCGCGCTGGGAGCCGGTTCCGCCAACGTCGCCAACAATCTTCCCGCGTACCTGGCCCTGGAGCCTGTGGCCGGGTCCCCGCTGCGGCTGGCAGCCCTGCTTATCGGAGTCAACCTCGGGCCGCTCGTGTCGCCGTGGGCTTCGCTGGCCACACTGCTGTGGCACGAGCGGCTCCAGACCCTCAACCTGCGGGTCCGGTGGGGCGGCTTCGCCCTGGCCGGCGTCGTCGTGGTCCTGCTGGCGCTGCCGCTGGCAGTGCTTGCGCTCTGGCTGTGCAACGGGATGCCCTGAATTCTTGGCCCGGGCACTCTAGCCAAGGGCGGCGCCGACACGGCAAGCTGACAACGCATCCTCCATCAGCTTCGACGAAAGGAACCCTGCCATGGACTGGACCCTCGAAGTGGTGCTGCTCCCGGTGAGCGACATCGGCCGCGCCGTGGAGTTCTACCGCGACAAGGTGGGCTTCAACCTTGACCACGACACAAAAAACGAACACATGCATGTGGTCCAGCTGACGCCGCCCGGCTCTGGCTGCTCGATCGTCATCGGCGATCTCCCGTCGCAGAACGAGATGGCGCCCGGGTCCATGCGCGGACTTCAGCTGGTGGTTTCGGACGCCCGGGCCGCGCGCGACGAACTGCTCGGCCGGGGAGTGGAGGCCAGCGAGATAACCGTCTTTGACGAGCGCGACGGCGGCACGTTCTTCGGGTTCAGCGACCCGGACGGCAACACCTGGGCCGTGCAGGAACTGAAGGTCCGTGCCCAGAAGCCGCTGATCCCGGTGGCGGCCCGCGGGCGCTTCGGCGAGGAGTAGCTCAGCCCGTTGCGCCCTCCGCGGCTCCGGTTTCTCCGGTTTCTCCGGTTTCTCCGGCCGGAAGGTTCTCCCAGAGTCCCATGACGTTGCCTTCGGTGTCCTTGAAGTAGGCGTAGAAACCCATGCCCGGGATGGCATCCTTCGGCTTCACCGTGGAACCGCCGAGCTGCTCGACCGCCCGCAGGGTGGCGTCGATGTCCTCGACGTCTACCGTGATGACCGGAGTGGTCAGGTCGCCTTCCCTGGCCATCATGCCGCCGTTGATGGCTCCGGGCACGGTGGGCCGGCCGGTCTTTTCGTCCATCGGGGTGGTGATGACCACGTTGTAGTCCATTTCCGGCATGGGATCGATCCGCCAGCCGAGGGCCTGGCTGTAGAAGTTTCTCGCCCGGTCCTGATCGTCCGCGGGGATTTCGAAATGCACCACTCCACCCATTGCACTCACCTGACAGTTCGAAGGGACGGCGCGGCGGCCCCGCGCCACACCTGGGATTGTAGTCCTCCGCACCGCACTGGTTAAGGGCTGACCGGAAGCACTCCGGCATGCGCTGCGGACGGTTTTGTCAGCCCGGCGTGGGACGATGTTTTCATGACCATTGCTGACGCCCCTGCCCGGCTTGCCGCCGCGGCGGACGCGTCCCTGCGGTGGCATCCGGGCGGACCGTACAACCTGCACCAGACGCTTGGCATCCTCATGAGGGGCCACGGCGATCCCTCGTTTTCCGCACGTCCGGACGGGCTGTGGATGGCATACACGACGCCGGAGGGGCCGGTAGCGCTGCGCCTCACCGACGCCGGCGGCGGGCCCGCAACCGGCACGGAAGCGCACGTCGATGCGCAGGCGTGGGGTCCCGGTTCCGCCGCCGCCCTGGCCTGCGTGCCCCGCCTGCTGGGAGCCGACGACGACTGGTCGGGCTTTGACGAGCCGGGCTTCTCCGCGACGCTCCCCCGCATGGTCCGTGAGGCGCGACGCCGGAACCTCGCCGTCCGCCTGCCCTCCACCGGGCGCATGGTGGACTCGCTCGTGCCCACTATCCTCGAACAGAAGGTCACCGTCATTGAGGCCCGGCGCGGCTACCGCTATCTCATGAACCGCCACGGCACGCCGGCCCCGGGGGCCGGCACCGTTGCACCGGCCGGGCTGCTGGTCCAGCCCACTCCCGGGCAGTGGCTGCGCATCCCGTCCTGGGAATGGCACCGGGCCGGAGTGGGCCCCCAGCGTTCGGCGACGGTCATGCGGGCCCTGCGTTCCGCCGTCGCGCTTGAACGGCTGGCCACGCTGCCGGCGGCGGAGGCTGCCAGGAAGATGCAGACCATTCCCGGAATCGGCGAGTGGACGGCCGCCGAGGTGGTGCAGCGGACGCACGGCTGTCCGGACTCGATCGCCGTGGGCGATTATCATCTGGCGGCCGACGTCGGCGCCGCGCTGACCGGCCGGCGGACGGACGACGCCGGCATGCTTAGGTTGCTGGCGCCGTGGCAGGGGCACCGGCAACGCGTGGTCCGGATGATCGGGCTCAGCGGTTTCCGGAAGCAAACCTTCGGGCCGCGGATGACCATCCAGGACCACCGCCGGCACTGACTCCGTTTTCCCTAACGCAACGCGGGGTCACTTCGCGCCCAATCCCCCGCCTCCATTGGGCCTCAAGTGACCCCGCGTTGCCTTAGGCTGAGCGGCGCTTCGCACTTTTGACCCGGCTGATCACGCTCTGGAATCCGTCCTCCAAATCGTCGGCGTTGACCTTGAAGTAGGACCAGCCCGCACTAATGAACGCCTCGTCGCGACGGTTGTCCCGGGACTGCTGTTCCCGCGAAAGGTGATGAGCGCCGTCGTACTGCAGGGCGATCCGGAAGCGCCGGTACCCGAGGTCGGCAGTCGGCGACCAGGCGTCGTAGGGGTCAACGCGCAGCTGCAGTTCCGGTTCGGGCAGGTGGGCATCCAGCATGGCGAGCCGCAGGAACGTTTCCGGGTAGGAGTCCGCCCCCACACGCATCTCCTCGAGTGCCTGCCGGGCCTTCTCCACGCCCTTCATGTTCGGGTGCTGCCGGATGAGCAAGCGCAGTCCGTCCTTGTAGGCGTACGGCGTGGTCCGGCCTTCGAAGTTAGCCCTTGGAAACCTGATGAGCTGATCCCCCATCGCGATGACGTACCTGAGTGGCAAGACAGCCGCCAGGTCCAGCCAGGTCCGCGGCGGCAGGGACATGGGAATACCGTCGCGCTTCCCGATCTCGCCGGGAATCACCCGGACCCGGTGGCCGGTCACTCCGACTCGGCGCACCCGCGGCAGCTCATGCGGCTTGCTGAGATGAACAATGTCCCCGTCCATCCACGGCGGAAGCCCCAATGAGGTGAGCTCCGCCGCGGTCTGATGGGACACCCAGGCTCCCGGCGTCGCCGCTGCCAATACCCTGGCACGTTCCCGCAGTTCGAGTTCCCGGCCCTGCGGCAGATAAATGAGGCGGCCGCCGTCGGCCAAGTCTCTGGCGCGCAGCCGTTTCGCGGGAACGCCCAGCGCCCTCGATTCGTACACGGTAAAGGGCAACTGGTTCAGGGTGTCGGGTAGCGGTGTTGACCGGGCCATGGGAATTATTCTGGCTGCTCGTCGACGCCTTTAAGAGTTATCCACAGCCCGACTTCACCACCCTGCAACGCGGGGTCAGATATCGCCCAATAGTCCCGTTCAATGGGGCGTTATCTGACCCCGCGTTGCTGTCAGAGCCCCAGCCGGGCCACGGCCTCCTGGCGCATCTCCACCTTGCGGATCTTGCCGGAGACGGTCATGGGGAAGCTTTCGCGGACGTCCACGTAGCGCGGGATCTTGTAGTGGGCCAGCTTCCCGCGGCAGAACTCGGCCAGGGCGGCGGCGTCCAGCGGCGCGGCGCCGGGGTTGAGGATGATGCAGGCCATGAGTTCCTCGCCATACTTCGCGTCCGGGACTCCGATCACCTGCACGTCCTGGATCGACGGGTGCGTGTAGAGGAATTCCTCGATCTCGCGCGGGTAGATGTTCTCGCCGCCGCGGATCACCATGTCCTTCATCCGGCCCTCGATCATCACATAGCCGCCGTCATCCATGCGCGCCAGGTCCCCGGTGTGCATCCAGCCGTCGGCGTCAATTGCCTCGGCTGTCTTGTCCGGCTGGTTCCAGTACCCCTGCATGACCGCATAGCCCCGGGTGCACAGTTCACCGATCTCGCCGCGCTCCACCACGTCACCCGTGGCAGGGTCCACGATCTTGCTTTCGAGCTGCGGCATGGTCCGGCCCACGGTTTCGGTGCGCTGCTGCATCGTGTCCCCGTCCCGGGTCATGGTGGACACGGGCGAGGTCTCGGTCATGCCGTAGCAGATGGCCACGTCCCTCATGTTCATCTCGGAGATGACCCGGTTCATGACCTCGATGGGACAAAGCGAGCCAGCCATGACCCCGGTCCGGAGCGTGGAGAGGTCGTAGGACGCGAAATCGGGCAGCGCCAGTTCGGCGATGAACATGGTGGGCACCCCGTACAGCGAGGTGCCGCCGAAGTCCTGCACCGCTTCAAGCGCCGCGGCCGGCGTGAAACCGCGCCCCGGGATGATGGTCGCCGCGCCGTGGCTGAGCGCGTTCAGGTTTCCGATCACCATGCCGAAGCAGTGGTAGAACGGCACCGGAATCACCACGCGGTCGTGCTCGGTGTACCCGAGCAGTTCGCCGATTGAGTAGCCGTTGTTGAGGATGTTGTGGTGGGTCAGGGTGGCGCCCTTGGGGAATCCCGTGGTTCCGGAGGTGTACTGCAGGTTGATGGGGTCGTGCGGGTCAAGCCCCGCCATGCGGGCCTTCAGCCCGGAATGCGCGACGGCGTCCGCCCGCTTGAGCAGCTCGGCGTACGTCAGCTCCCGGTCATTTTCGGGGTCGCCGGCGGTGAGCTCGGCGGAGCCGGCATCCGGCAGGAACACGAGTTCGCTCAGGTCCGGGCATGCGGCGAGCGCCTGCCGCGCCATCCCCACGTAGTCGCTGTTGCGGTCCGACGGCGCCGTGACGAGCATCCGCATGCCGTTTTGCCTGACCACAAACTCCAGCTCGTGGCTGCGGTAGGCCGGATTCACGTTCACGAGGATCGCCCCGATCTTCGCCGTGGCGTACTGCAGGATGGTCCATTCCGCGCAGTTGGGGCTCCAGATGCCGATCCGCTCCCCCTTCCCGACGCCCAGGGCGAGGAGCGCACGGCCGACGCGGTCGACGTCGTCGTTCAGTTTGGAGTAGCTCCAGCGGCGGGCGTCGGCGCCAGGCACAGCCGCCGCCTCGATCAGCGCATCGTGAAAGGGGAACTGGGCCACCACCCGCTCGAAGTTGTGGCCGATTGTCTCCTCGAGCAGCGGGACGTCAGTGTCCCCGGCTGTGTATGCGCGCATGATGGCACGCTATCAAGAGGCCCCGGGCAAGAGAAGCGCAATAGTAGGGTGTCCGGCGTAAAGAGAGCGGGGCGTGCGGGCGGCGGCCGGTATTGTGAAATCCATGAGTGCACCCATCGACCTGCAGGCAACGTTCATCCCCAACGACGGCGAATTCTTCCGCGTGAAGCTCGCCTTGGAAATCGCCATTGACGAGGTAGTCAACGAGCCCGGCTGCATCCAGTACGAGCTCACGGAAGCCACCGAGGAGAAGCTGGTCCTGACCGAGCAGTGGGCCTCCGAAGACCACCTGGACAAGCACTCCAAGGGCACGGCCGTCCAGGACCTCAACGAATCCCTCAGCGCGCTGCTGGCCGAACCGGTCCGCCTCGAACGCCTCTAGTCCCCTCAGCCAAGCAACGCGGGGTCACTTCGCGCCCAAAGAATCCGGTTCAATGGGCGCGGAGTGACCCCGCGTTGCTTGGTGCTGTTGCTGCCGGTGCGCTTAGAAATCCGGGATCTGCGTGCCGTCCTGCGTGCCGGAGCCCGTCGCCTTGCTGCCGCCGTCGGCTGCTGCCGCTTCGGCCTGCGAGCGCGCCACGTGGGCATGGACTTCCTCCATGTCGAGCGCCTTGACGGCGTCGATCACCTGCTCCAGCTGCGGGGCGTTGAGCGCGCCCGGCTGGGAGAAGACGAGGACCTTCTCGCGGAAGGCCATCAGCGTGGGGATGGATGTGATGCCGGCCTCTGCGGCCAGCTGCTGCTGGGCTTCGGTGTCCACCTTGGCGAAGACGACGTCGCCGTGCTTTTCCGAAACGGCGGAGTATGTGGGCCCAAACTGCTTGCAGGGACCACACCATTCGGCCCAGAAGTCAACGAGGACGATGTCGTTGCCCTCGATGGTCGATGCGAACTGTTCACCTGTGATGTCAACGGTAGCCATGGTTCAACGGTACGCGAGGAGCGTTAGTTAGTCCTCCTGGAGGCCGGTTTGTTCGCTCCCCGCGTCACCGGGAATATTGCCGACGGCGGCGCCGTCACGGTTAACGTCCGGCCCAATCATGCGGGGCCGGCCGCCGTGCGCTCGGCAACGCAGTGTCCAGCCGCCAGCCGTGAATCCAATCGGGCAGTTCCAGTCCCGCCGGCGGCTGGCCGAACTCCGCGAGAATTTCCTCCTGGGTCACGGGACCGCCCTTGCCCACGAGGCGCGTGGCGACATATGCACGGGCATAGATCTCGCCCTCCACCACCATGCGCTGCTCGAAGTAGATGGCCTTGGCGTCCAGCCCGATGATCTTGGTTTCGATGGTGTATTGCTGCCAGAGCTGGAGGGACCGGCGGAACGCTATGGTCTCGCCGGCAGCCACCGGGCTCCAGCCCCGCCGTCGCATTTTCTGCCAGGTTCCGCTCCTCACCATCAGGTCGAAACGGCCCAGGTCCATGAGCGAGAAATACATGCCGTTGTTGACATGCATTGCGATGTCTATGTCCGTTGGGAGCACGCGGAGTGTCACGGATGCGGAATCCCAGACGCTGAGGGACGGGCGTTTGGCGGAGGTGAACAGCATCAGGAGTGTTCGCAGGAGCAAGTGCATGGCGACTATGTTACCCGCCAGTAACAACTCCCGAAAGACCCTCTGTCTGCGGCGCCGGCCCACGCGGTGACCTGCGCGCGACAGCCGAATCCGAGTGTTCCCGAGGGGAAAAACAGGTAGCAACTACTCGTGCGGCGCCCTGTCGGCGCTTCGTACACTCGAATCAGGCTGGGGCCGGCACGTTAGCGAGCGTGCTTCACACATGAATAGCGGTCATGCGCCCCACATGCCACGCTCCCTCCTTCCTGGTCAGAGCCCCTCTTTGTTCTGCGCATCACCGCCCGGCGAGCGTCCGGTCACCCGGCAGCGCACGAACCAAGGGCACGCCATGAACCCACAGGAAGATGCAGGAACCCAGGAAGACCCCGGCTCCCTGGACGATCCAACGATCCAGCTTGGCCCTGCCGGCCGGTCCCGCCTGGGCACCGGACGCCGCAGGGCCCGGCTGATCATCGCCGCCGCCGCCGTCGCCGGAGGTCTGCTCGCAGCCTCGGCAGTGGTCAACTCCGTGGCGGCCCCCGGAAACGGCGTTGCAGTAGCCGTCGCCAGCCCTGCTTCACCGGCGGAGCCTGCTCCCTCCGCCAGTCCGACGCCGTCCGTTACGGCCGTGGCGCCGGTCGCCGTGGCGCCGCCCGCCAAAGCCGCTCCGGTCAAGGCTGCCGCCGTCAGGGTTCCGGCGAAGGCTGTTAGAGTTCCGGCCAAAGCGACGGCGGCCAAGGTTCCGGCCAAAGCTCCGGCCAAAGCTCCGCCCACTGCCAGAAAGGCGGCCCCGGCCGCTGCTACCAACACGTACACCGTCGTGGCGGGCGACACGGTGGGCACCATCGCAGAGCGGTTCGGCGTCGATGTGAACGGCATGCTGGCCGCCAACGGCTTTGGCCCGTACTCCGTCATTGTTCCCGGGCAGACCCTGAAGCTGACGGGCCCCGCGGTGGCAGTGCCGAAGGCGGCGGGAGCACCGGCGCCAGTGCCAGCGCCTGCACCGGCCCCCGCACCGGCGGTGCGGACCATCTATGTGGCCGGATCTGGCGGGCAAGCGCTGGTGGACAGCTGCATCGGCCCCATCCACTTCACCCCCACTGACGGTTATTCCCTGTTCATCACCGAGCACGATTTCTGCGGAGGCTGGGCGCGCTTCTCGGGCATCGGCGTGGGCGAGAGGGTGGACATCCCCGGCTACGGATCGTACACAGTGGCTGGCCGCGGCCAGGTGCCCAACCCGGGCACGACGAACGATGTCGCGGCGGTCTTTGGAGGGTTCCCCCGGGCTGTCCTGCAGACGTGCATTCCCGGGACCACCCAGATGCTGGTCATAGCCCTCAACTAGCGGCAAGGCATGACGAGTGGCTGCCGCGGCCACGGCAGCCACCCGTAATATCGTCCCTATGACGCAGCAACGCTACCGGGACCTTGCCGAGTGGCCGCTGATGGGGACAGCCATCGTGTTCCTCGCGGCCTATGCCTGGCAGGTGGTCGGCCGGATGGAAGGCCGGGGCGCCGAGTGGCTCGAGGTCACCATGTGGGCCACCTGGGGCATCTTCGCACTGGACTACGGCGCGAATCTGTGGCTGGCGGAAAACCGCCGCCGCTGGTTCGTCCGCAACCTCCACGAACTGCTGATCGTGGCGCTGCCCTTCTTCCGCCCGCTCCGGCTTCTACGGCTGGTGACCCTGCTGTCGGTGCTGCACCGCACAGTGGGTGAAACGCTGCGGGGCAGGGTGGTCACGTACGTGGCCGCATCCGCCGCCCTGCTGGTGTTCGTGGGGGCGCTGGCGGTGCTCGACGTCGAGCAGTCCGCTCCGGATGCCAAGATCCTCACGTTCGGCGATGCTGTGTGGTGGGCGGTGGCCACCATCACCACAGTGGGCTACGGGGATATGTACCCCGTCACCGCGCTGGGCCGAGTGGTGGCGGCTGCCCTGATGATGAGCGGGATCGCCGTCCTGGGCGTGGTGACTGCGTCCATCGCCTCGTGGCTGGTGCAGCGCGTCGAAGAGAGCACCGGTGCCGCAGTGGAATCGGCCGAACGGCCCGTCCTTGCGGAGGTGGGTGAGCTCGCGGCGGAAGTGGCCGCGCTGAGGCGCGAAATTGCCGAGCTCCGGCGGGACCCCACTCCGTAGGGTTGCCACCAGTAGCCGGCCGGACCGCCCGCGCGACAGTAACCGGCCTGACCGCGCCCGCTCCCCGACCGAAAGCGAGAAACAAAAAACCTCCGGAACCAGTAGGTTCCGGAGGTTTTTCAAAACGTGGCAGATGAGGGATTCGAACCCCCGTAGGCGTTGCCAGCTGATTTACAGTCAGCCCCCTTTGGCCGCTCGGGTAATCTGCCGAACTTCAAAAAGAAGATCACCGCGTTGTTGTTTCAGCACCGCGGCAAGACAACCTTACAGAACTTCCGCCCAAGAATCGAATCGAGGCACGAAGGGCACAAACAGCCCGGAATTCAGGCTTCTCCGAGGATGCGACCGGCGAGTTTAGCCTCGAACCGGACGGCCTGGTCCTCGGTGATCTGGTTCAGCTGCACCGCCCGCTGGAGGTCGGCGTGCACGCCTTCGAGCCTGGACGATGAGTCGGCCGCGGGGCTGAGAATAATGGATGCCGCCACTGCGGCTGCGGCCACAGACGATGCGGCGGCGGCGATGGTTACTGCGGCTGCGGACGTGGATCGGGTGACGTAGCGGGCGGCCTTGTGGGTCATTGCTTTCCTTTCGGAGCGGCTTCCAACTCCTACAACTTTGCGCGCAGAAGCTTCGTTCCCGCCTCGCCTCCGCTGTGAGTGAACTGTGAATGCCGCGGCAACTTCACTTCAGCGCCAACCGTACTACGCTGGAATCCAGATATTCAGGCGCCTGCCCGGGCCCCGCACGGCCCGGGCGAAGCACCCACCAGCAAAAGGAGAATCATGGCAGGCGAGTCCACATTCGACGTCGTAAGCAAGGTAGACAAGCAGGAGGTTGCGAACGCGCTGCACCAGGCGCAGAAGGAACTGGCCCAGCGGTATGACTTCAAGGGTGTCGGCGCCGAGGTCGATTTCAGCGGCGAGAAGATCCTGATGAAGGCGAACTCCGAGGAACGCGTCCTGGCTGTCCTGGACGTGCTGCAGTCAAAGCTCATCCGCCGCGGGATTTCGCTGAAGTCGCTGGACACGGGCGAGCCCTACGCATCCGGCAAGGAATACCGGCTGGAGGCCACCATCAAGGAAGGCATCGCGCAGGATCTGGCCAAGAAGATCAACAAGCTGATCCGCGACGAAGCCCCGAAGTCCGTCAAGTCGCAGATCCAGGGTGACGAGCTCCGCGTGACCTCCAAGTCCCGCGACGACCTCCAAGCCACCATGGCGCTGCTCAAGGACTTTGACGAGGCGGACCTGCAGTTCGTCAACTTCCGCAGCTAAGGCGCGCCGCCTGACGCGCACCCCCCCTGGCGACGCGCAGCTGGCCTAGCCACGCGCATGTTGCCCCTCGCTACGGTTATTCCGGCCGCGCCAGGTCATTTGCGCGTCGCCAGGTGAGTCGCGCGTCGCCAGCAGGAAGTACGACGGCGGCGCTCAGCCGAGCGGCCTTCCCGCCATCCGCTCCAGCCGGGCGATCCGGTCCTGCATGGGCGGGTGGGTGGCGAACAGCCGGCTCATGCCGCCGCCGCGGAACGGATTCGCGATCATCAGGTGCGAGGTGTTGACCAGCTTCTGGTCCTGCGGCAGCGGTGCCAGCTGGACGCCCTGGTGGATCTTGCGCAGGGCGGAGGCGAGCGCCAGCGGGTCGCCGGTCAGCTGCGAACCGTCCTCGTCGGCGTCGTACTCCCTGGTGCGCGAGATGGCCACCTGGATCAGTGACGCCGCGAGCGGTGCCAGCAGGGCCATGGCGATGAGGGCAAGGGGGTTCGAGTTGCGGCGGTCACCGCCGCCGAAGAACAGCAGCATCTGGCCCACGGAGGTGATCACGCCGGCCACGGCAGCTGCCACCGATGATGTCAGGATGTCGCGGTTGTAGACGTGCATGAGCTCGTGGCCCAACACGCCTCGGAGCTCCCGCGGGGTGAGCATCTGAAGGATTCCCTCGGTGACGCACACGGCGGCGTTCTGCGGGTTCCGGCCCGTGGCGAAGGCATTGGGCGCCGGGGTGGGCGAGATATAGATGCGGGGCATCGGCTGATTGGCGCGGGCGGAGAGTTCCCCCACTATCTCGTACAGCTCCGGGGCCTGGGCCTGGGACACCGGGTAGGCCTGCATGGCCCTCAGCGCGATCTTGTCGCTGTTCCAATACCCGTAGGCGGTGGTTGCGATGCCGATCAGCGCCATGATCCAGATGGGTGCCGCGCTGCGGGAATTGACGCCGATCAGGGCGCCCAGGCCCAACAGCACCGCCCACAGCACACCGAACAGCGCCGCGGTTTTCAGGCCGTTGTAGTGATTGTGCACTTTCGCCTCCACAGTTCGTGACGTCGGTCCCGACTCCGCCGGCGTCGCTACGGAACCGGGTTCCCGGCGTCGTACTTCAAGAAGCCGGACTGCCAACGCGCCGCCGCCCAGGCAACCACGATGCACAGGAGGCCGCCGATCAGCAGGACCCAGCCCTCACTTAGAATTTTAGTGCCGCCGCCGGCCAACATGTCGCCCACCCGGGGACCGCCTGCCACCACCACGATGAAGACGCCCTGCAGGCGGCCGCGCAGGTGGTCGGGCGTGGCTGACTGCAGGATGGTGGTGCGGAAAACGGCGCTGACGGAATCCGCGATGCCGGCCAGGCCACAGCACAATGCGGCGGGAATCAGCCAGGCCGTGACACCCTCTGCGCCCGACCTCCCGGCCAGGACCACCACCAGTCCGAACGCCGCGATGGATGCTCCCCACCCCATGACGGACCAGACCACGGCGCTCCCCTGCCGCCGGACGCCGCCCAGCGGCCCGGAAAACAGCCCTGCCAGGAAGGCGCCGACGGCCGTGGAGGCCAGCAGGATGCCCACTGTGGTTTCGCCGCCTCCCACCATGAGCGCGCCCACGGCAGGCAGCAGCGCCCGCGGCTGGGCAAGAATCATGGCCACGAGGTCGATGACGAACGTCATGCGCAGGTTGGGGCGGGTGCCCAGGAACCGGAAGCCCTCGACCACCGACCGCAGCCCCGCCCGGCCCGCCTCCTTGCCGGGCGGCATGGCCGGAAGCCTCAGGAGCGCCCAGAAGGCGAACGCGAAACTCACCAGGTCCAGGGTGTAGGTCCAGCCGAATCCGACCGTGGCAACGAGCACCCCGGCCAGCAGCGGACCTGCCGTCATGGCCAGCCCGAACGTGACCATGCTGAGCGCGTTCGCCGCCGGGAGGAGTTCTTTGCGGACCAGGACGGGAATGATGGCGCTGCGGGCCGGCTGGTTAATGGCCTGGGCGCCGCTCTGCACGGCCACCAGCGCGTAGAGCAGCCAGACGTTCCCCACCTGCAGCCAGGCCTGGAGGGCCAGTCCGCCCACGGCCGCCCACATTACCGAGGACGAAAAGAGGGCCACCTGGCGGCGGTCGTGCGAGTCGGCAATCGAGCCGCCCAGTAGCCCGCCGACCACCAGCGGAACCAGTGCGAAGATGCTCAGCAGCCCCACATAGAGGCTGTCGTGGGTCAGCCGGTAGACCTCCAGGCTGACGGCCACCAGCGTCAACTGGCTTCCGATGTTGGAGATCGCCGAGCCGGCCCAGAGCCTGCGGAAGGTCGGGCTTTCGCGCAGCGGAGTGATGTCGGCCAGTAGTTTCCCCACCCGGCAACTCTAGCCTCGCAGGGAACTTAGCCCAGCCTTATTGTGATCTAGTCAAAATAAGTGGTTGAATGGAACCATGACGGAGCACCCGGAGAGCCACGAAGCATGGGCCGCGGCCCTGCGCGCCCACGGCCGCCGGGTGACCAAACAGCGGCTGGCGGTGCTGGCCGCCGTCGAGCATCACCCCCACTCCCCGGCAGAAAGCATCCTGTCCGCGGCGCGCGAGGAGCTCCCGGAGCTGACCGCCCAGTCCGTCTACGTGGTGCTGGGCGACCTCACCGACCTGCACATGCTGCGCCGGTTCGAACCCCCGCACTCCCCCGCCCTGTATGAAACGCGAGTCGGTGACAACCACCACCACGCCATCTGCATCAGCTGCGGCCGGGTGGAGGACGTCGACTGCGCTGTCGGCCACGCACCATGCCTGACCCCGCACTGGAACGAGGATTCCCATCCCATGACCATCCAGATCGCCGATGTGATGTACCAGGGCATCTGCGGGGACTGCCAGCGGGCCCAAAAACTTCCTTCTGAACGCAACTGATAAGTAATCAAGAAAATAGGAGAAAGATGACTTCGAACATCTCTGCGCCCGCCGTGTCCACGACACAGTCCGGCGCTCCCGTCACGTCCGACGCCCACTCCCAGGCAACCGGTGCCGACGGCGCCATCATCCTGACCGACCACTACCTGGTCGAGAAGCTGGCCCAGTTCAACCGCGAGCGTGTCCCGGAGCGTGTGGTGCACGCCAAGGGTGGCGGCGCATTCGGCTCCTTCAAGGCCACCGAGGACGTCTCCAAGTACACCAAGGCCGCGTTCCTGCAGCCGGGCGTGGAGACCGAAATGCTGATCCGCTTCTCGTCGGTCGCCGGCGAGAACGGCTCCCCCGACACCTGGCGCGATCCCCGCGGCTTCGCCGTCAAGTTCTACACCTCCGAGGGCAACTACGACCTCGTCGGCAACAACACCCCGGTGTTCTTCATCCGCGACGGCATCAAGTTCCCGGACTTCATCCACTCGCAGAAGCGCCTCCCGGGCACGCACCTCCGCGACGCCGACATGCAGTGGGACTTCTGGACCCTCTCCCCCGAGTCCGCGCACCAGGTCACCTGGCTCATGGGCGACCGCGGCCTGCCCGCTTCCTGGCGCGAAATGCAGGGCTACGGCTCGCACACCTACCAGTGGATCAACGCCGAGGGCGAGCGCTTCTGGGTCAAGTACCACTTCAAGTCCAACCAGGGCGTGAAGTCCATGACCGGCGACGAAGCAGAGGCGCTGGCGGGCTCGGACGCGGACTTCTACATCCGCGACCTGCAGGAAAACATCGCCGCCGGCAACTTCCCCTCCTGGGACCTGCACGTCCAGGTCATGCCGTACGAGGACGCCAAGACCTACCGCTTCAACCCGTTCGACCTCACCAAGGTGTGGCCGCACGCTGACTACCCGCTGATCAAGGTGGGCACCATGGAGCTGAACCGGAACCCGGAGAACTACTTCGCGCAGATCGAGCAGGCCACCTTCGCGCCGTCGAACTTCGTGCCGGGCATCGCCGCCTCGCCGGACAAGATGCTGCAGGCCCGCATCTTCTCCTACGCTGACGCACACCGTTACCGCGTGGGCACCAACCACGCCCAGATCCCGGTGAACCAGCCGAAGAACCAGGTCAACAACTACAGCCAGGACGGCGCCGGGCGTTACCACTTCAACGCCCCGTCCGTTCCGGTCTACGCCCCCAACTCGGTGGGCGGCCCGGCTGCCGTTGAGCCGCAGAGCCCGGCCGGCGGCTGGGAGAACGACGGCGCGCTGACGCTCGCCGCGCACTCCCTGCACGCAGAGGACGGCGACTTCGTCCAGGCCGGCGCGCTGTACCGCGAGGTGTTCAACGACGGCGAGAAGGCCCGCCTGCTGGAGACCATCACCGGCGCCGTGGGCGGCGTCAAGAGCCCGGGCATCAAGGAACGCGCCATCCAGTACTGGACCAACGTGGACGCCGAACTCGGCGCCAAGCTCCGTGCCAACCTGGGCGCAGCCCCCGCCGGCCCCAGCTCTGACGCTGAGGCCGCAAACAAGATCGGCTAACAGCCTTTCCGCCTGACAGGAACCCCGCCGCGGCACTGCCGCGGCGGGGTTCCTGCGTCCGGGGCGCGTCATCATCCTCGGGCCGCTGCCGCCGAGAGCACCTTCCCCGCCCGCGGGGCGATATAGTCGTCAACATGCAGCCGGGCCCCATTTATCTGATCGGCCCTTCGGGCAACCCCAATTTCGGCGACGAGTTCATCGCCGCCGCCTGGCTGAAATACCTGGCGGCGGAACGGCCCGACGCCGACGTCTGGCTTGACTGCCCCCAGCCCGGCCTCGCCCAGATCCTGTTCGAAGGACTGCATCCGCGCCTGCGCGTCACCAACACGCTGTGGCGGCTGGTGCACGACACCGCCGACATGCCGCTCGACGCCGCCGCGGAAACTATCAGGGCGCGGGTTACCGGACTGGGCTCCCCGTCCTACGACCTTGGCCTGCTCAAACTGCGGGAAGCCGAATCCCTGCACCTCATCGGCGGCGGCTTCATCAACGAGAACTGGTCCCACCACGCCGGTCTGGTAGTGGCCATGCGCGCCGTCCACGGCCTGACCGGCGCCCGCCTCATCGCGACCGGCCAGGGTCTCATGCCGCTGCTGACTTCAGCCCCGGCCGAGATGCCGCTGTTCCAGGGGTTCACGCACGTCACTGCCCGGGACGAAGCGGGCGCCACGGCCTACGGCATCACCCAAGGTCTGGATGATGCGTTCCTCGGCGCGGCCGACGAAATCGCGCGTGGTGCAGCCGAACCGGGCCTCTACGTCTGCATCCAAAGCGACACCGCCGATCCGGAACGGTTCGAGGCAGCCGTGAACATCGCAAGGGACGCCGTTGAAAAGGCGGCCGGCGAGGGAACCAAGGCCTATTACGTCGAGGCCATCCCCGGCGCTGACCGCGCGGCCTACGACCGGCTTGCCGATCTCATCCCGGAAGCACGGTTCCTGCCGTTCCTGCACATCTGGGAACACGGCCTCCCGCTGTCCGAAAACCAGACCTGGGTGACCAGCCGGTTCCACTTCCACCTGCTGGCAGCCGCCGCGGGGGCTCGCGGAGTCGCCGTCGGCATGAAGAAGGGGTACTACGACGTCAAGCACGAGTCGCTGACCGCGCTGGGAAGCGGCTGGCCGCTTGCCCTGGACAGCGACTATCCAGGGATCCCGCAGCAGCGCGGATCCCTGCGGGACGCCCTGCCTGCACTCGTGGCGCAGAAACGCGCCGAGGCCGGCAGGATCTATCCGCCGCTGACCGGCCAGACCGGATCCCTGACAGCCGGCGCCGCCAAGCTTTTCAACAAAGCCGTGGCCGCTCCGCTGAGGAACAAGATCCGGCCCGGAGCGCGCTGACACGCCCATGCTCGATTGGCTTGTTGAACTGCTTCCACATGCTCTGACCGTTGTCCTCCTTGTCGCCGCATTTTTCCTGCCCGGGCTTCTGGTGCTCCTGCCGCTGAAGCCCGGCTGGCCGGCAGCCACCGCCCTCAGTCCGGCCATCACCCTGCTGGTCTTCCTCGCCGGATCCTTCCTGGCGGACGCCGCGGGCGTACCCTGGAACGCCGCCACGGCCGCCGTCATTGCTGTGCCGCCCATCCTGGCCGCCTGGCTGGCAGGGCGCCGGTTCGGCTTCCGCACACCCCTGTCGCCCGCCGGCCTCGGTTGGCCGGCGAAAATTGCCATCGTCGCGGGCGTAGCGATGGGTTCCGCGGTGACCTGCCTGGCGCTGCTCCGCGGAATCGGCGACCCCGCCACGGCCTCGCAGGGCTGGGACCCGATCTTCCACCTGAACGTCCTGAGGTGGATCCAGGAATCCGGCAGCGCCACCCCGTGGGGCGTGGCTCCGATATTCGGCGCCGGCCCGCCCACGTACTACCCGGCGGGCTGGCACAGCGCGGTGGCGCTCGTCCCGGGCAGCGTATCGGAAGCAGCCAACCTGTCCTCAATCGTCATCGGCGGCATGATCTGGCCGATCGGCCTCACGTTCCTGGCCTCCGTCGTCCTGCCGCGGCACCCTGCGGCCTGGGCACTGACGCCGCTGATCGGGGCCTCGTTCGTCAGCTTTCCCTTCTCTCAGCTCCTCCGCAGCGGCCAGTGGCCCAACGGTCTCGCCACAGCACTGGTCCCGGCCACCCTGGCGGTGATGGTGCTGCTCCTGCGGCGCCTGACCGCTGACGAGCAGGCCGGAAGGCAGGCCAGGGAGCTGGTCCTCCTCGCCGTCCTCGCGGCCGCGCTCCTTGGCGGCTGCGTCGCCGCGCACCCGAGTGCCGTCTTTGCCACCGCCGTTGCCATCCTGCCCTTCGTGGCGGCGCGCCTGCTGCCGCTGCTGGTGCGGGCTGCACGCCGCCGTCCCCGGCGTGCCGGCGCTGCGGCGGCCGTGGCGGTGATTGCCGCGGTGGCGGCCTATTCAGCACTGGCCAACTCCCGGCTGCTGGCGGGCGTGATGGCCTACCGGCGGGCGGTGCGGGCCGAAATCCCGGATTCATTGGACCTTGCGTTCTTCGACCTTCCGCGGTTTCCGGCGCTTTCCCCGCCAGCCCCGGACGATTTCAACCTCGCGGTTGGGCTGCTGGTGATCGTCGGCGCAGTTGTTGCCGTCTTTGTCCGGGAGGCGAGGCCGCTCGCCATCTCCTGGCTCGCGTTTGTGGCACTCTATGTGCTGGCCGCCGGACCCGAGAACGGGCTACGGTGGCTGACCGGCTTCTGGTACAAGGACACGCAAAGGATCGCCCCCTTCATCGCCATGACAGGGAGCCTGCTGGCGGCCCTGGCTGTCGCCGTGGCCGCGAGGGCAGCCAGACGTGCGGTGTCAGCGCGGCTGACCTCTGCCCGAACCGGCGGCAGGTGGCCGGTTGCCGCAATGCTCGTCGCCCTACCCGTTGCCGTCCTGATCTGCGGAATCTACTGGGGATCGGGGAGCTACCGGTCGGTGGAGCGCGTGGCGGTGGCCGCACAGAACTACGTGGTCTCCGACAAGCCCGGATCCGGCGTCCTCTCCAAGGGCGAGCAGGCCTTCATCGAGCGCGCCGGTGCGATGCTTCCGGCCAACGCCGTGGTGATCGGCGACCCGTTCAACGGCGAAACCTACTTCTACACCCTCACCGGACGGCATGTGGTGTACACGCAGCTGGGCGCCCCGACGGCCGGGAGTGCGGCCAAGGAACTGCTCCGCACCGGCTTCAACCGGCTGCGGACTGACAAGTCCATCTGCGAGGCCGTGCTCAAGGTCGGCGCCACGCACTTCTATGAGGACTCGCCAGGCTCGGCGCACGGCAGCGCCAGCCTGAAGCGATGGCCGGGCTTTTACAATGTGCCCACCGGGCTGGGCTTTGAAAAGATCGCGTCCGACGGCGTCCGCGCCCTGTACCGGATCACGGCCTGCAACGAGCCGCGGTAATCCGGCGAGTCGCCCGTTTTTCCACATACGCGGCCGCGCCGGTGGCCCGCAGTCATGACGGTGCCTAGGCTTCAGTCATGAGCACATTCGAGGGCATCCCCGCAGCCACTGCGGCGGCGTTCTACGCCGAACTGGAAGAGAACAACACCCGGGACTGGTGGCAGGCCCATTCAGCCGTGTACCAGGAGTCCGTCAGGGAGCCCCTCAGTGCGTTGCTGGCCCGGCTGGAGCCGCAGTTCGGGCCCGGCAAGATCTTTCGGCCCAACCGTGACATCCGGTTCTCGCAGGACAAATCACCCTACAAAACCGCCCAGGGCGCGTTCGCTTCGTTTCGAGAAGGCCTGGGCTACTACCTGCAGCTGAGCGCTGACGGCCTGCTCGTCGGCGGCGGCTACCACTCCCATTCACCGGCCCAGCTGGCCCGCTACCGGAATGCCGTCGATGCGACGGGCACCGGCGAGCAGCTGCAGCACATTGTGGACGCCGTCGCCGCGGCAGGGTTCACGGTTGAAGGTGAAAAGCTCAAGACCGTGCCGCGGGGTTTCCTGCGGGAGCACCCGCGCGCGGAGCTGCTCAAACACAAGTCGCTTTCCGCCAGCGTCGCCCTGGGGCAGCCGGACTGGCTGTCCTCCCCGGACGCCGAAGGTGAGATTGCGAGGCTGTGGGACCAACTGCGCCCGCTGGTCGACTGGGTCGGGCGGAACGCCGCTCCGTGAACGACGTTCCGCCCGGCAGGGTGAGACCTGCGGCAGGTCAGACCTTCGTCAGGACATCCCGGTCGTCCTCGTCGTCCGCGAGGCTCGCGGCCGGGCCGTCCACCGCGGCTTTGGCGCCGGCGAACTTCTCGTTGAGCCGGGAGTGCCGCTGCCCGTAGGCGAAGTAGATCGCCAGCCCAAGAACGAGCCAGATGCCGAAGAAGATCCAGGTCTCAACGGCCAGGTTGGTCATCAGGTAAAGGCAGAGAACGGCGGAAACGACGGGCAGCACCTTCCCGAACGGCACCCGGAAGGCAGGCTTCAGGTCCGGGCGCTTCTTGCGCAGCACGAGGATGCCCAGGCTGACCATCACGAACGCGGACAGCGTGCCGATGTTGATCATTTCCTCGAGCAGGTCCACGTTGGTCAGCCCGGCAACCACGGCGACGGCGGCACCGCATATGACCTGCAGGCGGACCGGCGTTGCTCGCTTTTCGCTGGTCTTGGACAGGGACCGCGGCAGCAGGCCGTCGCGGCTCATGGCGAGCACAACGCGGGAGAGACCCATGAGGAGCACCATGATCACGGTGGTCAGGCCCACCAGCGAGCCGAAGGCAATTACCTTGGCAGCATCGGTGTTGCCGACGGCTTCGAAGGCCGTGGTGAGCGTGGGGTTCTTGACTTCCGCGAGTTGCTTGTAGGAAACCATGCCCGTCAGGGCCAGCGACACCAGGATGTAGAGCAGCGTGACGAGGGCCAGGCCGCCGAAGATTCCGCGGGGCAGCGTCTTCTGCGGGTTCTTGACCTCTTCCGCGGAGGTGGCCACCACGTCGAAGCCGATGAAGGCGAAGAACACCAGCGCCGCGCCGGCAAAGATGCCCAGCGTCCCGTACTGCGCCGGGGCCGCGCCCGTCAGGAATCCGAAGAACGACTGCTTCATCACGTCGGCCGCACCGGTGCTGGCGGTGGGCTCCGAGGCGGGCACGAAGGGGGTGTAGTTCGAGAGCTTGAGGTAGCTGAAGCCGACCACGATCACGAAGATCACGACGCCGATCTTGATCAGCGTGAAGATGTTGCCGACGCGGGCGGAAAGCTTGGTTCCAAGCACGAGCAACACGGTGAAGATGGCGACGATGAGGAAGGCGCCCCAGTAGAGGTCGACTCCGCCAAGCGAGATGGCGGGCGGAATGTCAACGCCCATCAGGGCAAAGACCTTGCTGAGGTAGATGCCCCAGTACTTGGCAATTACGGCGGCGGCAGTGAATAGCTCCAGGATGAGGTTCCATCCGATGATCCAGGCGAGTACCTCGCCCATGGTTGCGTAGGTGAAGACGTAGGCTGATCCTGCCACCGGGATGGCGGTGGCGAACTCCGCGTAGCACATGATCGCCAGGGCGCACGTGACGGCGGCGACAGCAAAGGAGACCGTCACTGCGGGGCCGGCGAAGTTCGCCGCGGCTTTTGCGCCGACCGAGAAGATGCCGGCGCCGACAGCAACTGCCACGCCCATGATCATCAGGTCCCACGTGCTCAGGGAGCGCTTGAGCTTACGTCCGGGCTCATCGGCGTCGGCCATCGACTGCTCGATGGATTTGGTCCGGAAAAGATTCATGAGGAGTCCACAATCCTGGTTGGGGTTGGAAACAGACCTATCAATCGTAGTGTCCATCCAGTGGACGGCCATATTTGTCCCGCATGGTGAGACGCCGGGCACGTAAAACCACGCCCGGCCCTCCCCGCGCTGCGGCTGCGCGGTGTGTGGAGGGTCGGGCGTGGTGTCTTGAGAGGATGGCTGGCGGCTCCTTGCGGGAGCCGCCAGCCGGCCTGGTGAATTACACGGCACCAGTCCTGAACGTCCAGGAGCGGAAGGCCAGCGGGTTGCCCGCCAGGTCCCGGACGGAGGACGTAGCCACGGTGTAGGTGGTGTTTGCCACCAAGGTCGACGACGGGTTCAGCGTCGCCGTCCGCGTTGCCGCGTTGTAGGTCACGACCGCCGTCACAACCGGTCCGGTGGTGCCTCCGCGCCGCAGCACCACAGTTCCGGTGCTGACGCCCGCCACGGGCTCGCTGTACCGGACGGTGATGTTGGCTGTCCGGCTTACGTTCGTCGCCCCGATAGCCGGAGTGACTGCGATAACCGTTGGAGCGGGGCCGGTGGTGAACTGCCATGACGGCGGTGCTGCCATGGTGTTCCCTGCCGTGTCCCGGATCGATGAGAATGCCATGTTGTACGTGCGGTCAGCCAGCAGGGTCGCGTTCGGGTTGACCGTCACCGTCCTGGTCGCGTTGTTGTACACCACGGTGGCCGGGATCGGAGTTGCGCTGCCGTTGAGGCGGAGCACCACCGTGTTCGTGCCGACATTCGCCACTGACTCACTGAAGGTCGCCGTGATGTTGGCCGTCTGGCTGACGGACGTGGCACCCAGAGCAGGTGTCCTGGCGGTGATCGTCGGGAGCACAAACTCGGTCCGCGGTGTGGTCAGCGCCGAACGGGCCGAGGGTGCGCCCGTTCCTGCGGCGTTGATCGCCGAGACGTCGAAGGTGTATCCGGTTCCGTTGATCAGGCCCGTCACCGCGCTGCTCGTGATGTTGCCAACAATGACCTCGCGGGTCGGAGTGGCACTCGTTCCCACGAAGACGCGGATCCGGAACTGCGTGACCGCGGCGCTGGGGACAGCCGGCGGGGCGGTCCACGTCACCGTAACCTGGGCATTGCCGGCCGTTGCCGTGCCGATCGCCGGAGCGCTGGCAAGGACGGGAGCAGCCGGGGTGACCGCGTTGGACAGTGCCGAGAAGGCGCTGGCGCCGATTGCGTTCACTGCCCGTACCTGGAACCGGACAGGCGTTCCGTTGGCCAGACCCGTAACCACCAGGCTGGTGGAACCGGCGTCTGCCGTCTGAAGTGCGCCTACCTGGGTTCCGGCCGCGTTGACCACCCGCACCTCGAAGCTGGTGGCAACGCCGCCTGCTGCCGGGGTGAAGTTGACCGTAGCCTGGCCGCTGCCGGTAGCAGCTGCCGCGCCGATGACGGGAGCGGCGGGTGCAACAGAGTCTGCGAACACCAGCCGTTCAACGTTCCGCAGGGTGTCGGTACCGTCGGTGCCCACGTTGTCGGTCACCGTGGTGGTCGACCCCGGTGAGCCAAGGACGCCGGTCCCGCCGGTGGTGGTGACCGTGTAGTCAGCCGCCGGGCCGGTGAACACTGCCGAGTCGGTGCCGCCGGAGCCCGTGAGGACCTCGCGGACCGCCACGATGTTGCCGGGGTTCACGGTGCCTGCGAAGACAGCTTCCTGGAGTGTCGGTCCCGTCAGGTTGCCGTTGGCGTCCTTCTGGTACCGGCTGGCCATGGCGCTCTGCCCCAGCCCTTCAATGCTGGCGCTGCCGATCTCGCTTGCCGGATCGGCCGCGTTGGTGCGGACACTGAGCCGGACACCGAGGTACCGGTCGCCGTCGATGATGTCGTTGGCGCCGCGTCCCTCCATGAGGTCACTGCCGCTGCCGCCGAGGAGGATGTTGCCTTCGCCCCAGACGTTCGTGCCGGTGAGGAGCGGGCAGTCCTTGGACGCCGAGGCGGCCACAACATCGGATGTCAGTGTCGGGAAGGTCGTCACCAGGTCGCCGAGGCCGGCAATCCGGTCCACGCCGGCCTGATCCAGCACGTCGCATCCAATGAACCCGGCACCGCCAACGGCGCTCGGAACCAAATCGTCACCGCGAAGCTTGTCGTCGAGTTTGCCGCCGGAGAGCGCTTCAACCTCGTTGAACTTGTCGCGGACGCCCACCGTCAGAATGTCCAGCGGAGGGATCGGGAGAGCCAGGTCAAGATCCTGTGCCTGTGGGTCGCCCTGACCGATCTCCCAGTCGTAGCCGGAGGCTCCAGCGACTTTCTCGATGCCGGGACCGCCGACGCCGATGTCGTCGCCGCCCTCCATGTCGTAGTCGTCGTCGCCGCCCTGACCGACGAGGATGTCGTGTCCTGGCTTCTGGGAGTCATCCAGGAAGAACAGGTTGCCGCTGTCTCCCTGCATCAGGTCCGGCTGGTCGCCGCCCTCTTCCCAGTCATCGCCGCTGTCGCCGAATGCGGCGTCAAGGCTCTCACCGAGCATCACGAAGTCGTCACCGGCTCCGGCGAAGGTCTCGTTGGCGTTGGCTCCACCGTTCGTGAAGTCCTTGCCGTCGCCACCCATGATGATGTCCAGGCCGGGTCCTGCGTCGATCGCGTCGTTGCCGGGTCCGCCCTTCGGGACGTCGTCACCGGCGAGGTCGGTGATGATGTCGTCGCCGTCGCCACCGAGCGCGACGTCGGCTCCGTCGCCGCCTTCGATGACGTCGTTGCCTTCACCGCCCCAGAAGGTGTCGTTGTCGTTACCGCCGTAGATACGGTCAACGCCGGCCGTGCCGTTGTAGACACTCTGTCCGTTGATGCCGGAGGGGTCCACGGTGTTCCTCGCGCGGTACTTGATGGTGCCGTCCGGCATGCGGATCAGGAGATCCGCCTCGCTGCAGTCTGTGTCCGGGTCGTCCACCACGGTGTTGCCGGAGGTTGTAAAGCCGGCGGTGGTGCCTGCCAGCTTCTTCAGTTCGAACTTGCAGTCGGCCGTCGCGAACGCATCGGCCTTCAGGCTCTTGACGTTCGTGTTGCGCATCATCAGTTCGGCGAACGAGTTGCCTTCCAGTTGCGCCCTCAGGTTCATGCCGGGGGTGCGCGCCAGGTAGTACAGGCGGTCGCCGTTCTGCAGGTTGGTCAGCTGGTTCTCGAAGACGTAGTTGAACGTACTGCCCAGCAGGCCGCCAAACAGGTTTGTCCGTTCTGCGAGGCCGCCGACCCAGAGGTCGACGTTGTCGAGGCCGGTAATCGAGGTCGTGCCGGTGTTGGCCCAGGCGTCCGTGCTGTTCATGAACGCTGCGGCGTCTGCCGGCGGGACATCCGCGGCTGCGGGGCTGACGATCAGCCGCGCGGCCTCCCGCTTGCCCGCCAGCGTTGTTGCGCCGGTGATGGACGGGTGCAGGCCGTAGGCAGCGACGAAGTTGACGAGCGACTCCGGGTGCTTGAGGTTCTCGCCGAAGTCGACCCAGTTGGTGTAGGGCTTCAGCTGGCCGTCATTCGTTGAGTTGAAAAGCTCCCGGCGAAGGACGTTCAGCCGCGGGATTCCTTCAGAACGGGCCCGCGTCATGTTGATCGTCGGAAGGTCCAGGGGCAGGCCCAGCAGGTTGTTGCGGAGCGTGTCGGTCACGAACTCATCCAGTTCGTTACCGGCCTGGTCCGACATCCCCATGATGACGCTTCCGGCAGCCTCTTCCGAGGTCAGCGGCCCTGCAGGACCGCCGTTGGTGTACTCCGGCGGGTTGAGGAAACCGTGGAGCAGCGAAATGTCGTTCTGGCTGCCCCTCGTGTCGTCCGACGTTCCGAACACCAAGTCGGCGCCGGCGCCGTCCTCGTTCCTGCGAGAGATCGTTTCGGTCAGCATGGAGTGGCCGAAGCGGTACACGGCGTGGGCGAATTCCGCCTTGATCGCCGGGTTGAGCTCCGTCTGGGTGAAAGCAAACGGCTCAAAGGGGTTGATCGCAGGCTGAACCTTGCGGGCGAACTCCTCGAAGACCAGGTGCTGGTACTCCATCTCCGTGATGAACCGGGCGGCCTGGAAGAGCCGCTCACCGTTCCAGCCGTCTGCACCGGCGGCCAGCTTCCACTCGGCCAAAGCAGTAACGCCGCTTGGCGAGGTATCGGTGGTCAGGACGTTCTCGATGTCGCCGACGAGCCGATCGTGCTCGGAGTGGAAGATCTGGTGGATGGTGGTCAGGCCGATGTTCTCGTTGACCCGGCCGTCACCGGCGATGAAGTGCGCATTCAGCATCTCGTCGTCGTAGGTGCCTGCCGGCTGGCTGGCGAAGTCGGCGGATGCCGTGGTGTCGGCGTCCGGCGCCGGCGTCACCCGCGGTGTTGCCGGGTTGTTGTCGGTGTCCTGGGGACTCGGGTCCGCGTTGTGCGCGATGTCCGTCAGGAACGGGGTGTCAAAGTACTTGACGTTGGCAGGGACCGGTACGGTCTCGTCTACCGCTGCCGTCGACGGGTCGTCGAGTCGTCCCTCGACAAGACCGGTCGCCGTAACATACTGCGGCAGGCCGCGCGCCGGGCCGGGAATGAACTTGCCGTACGCGTCCGCGGCGATCATCGGGACATTCAGGACGTCCTTATCTTCGAGCCTGAGACCAAGCAAGGTCTTCGCCTGAAGCTTGGTGGTGGTCCAGGTGGCCATGCCGCCCGCGGTGGGGCCGGCCGGTCCGCCGAGCAGCTTGCCCGTGGCGACCGGCCTTCCGGCGGTGTTGTTAACATACTCGCGCAGGAATACCTGGTGCGAGGAGTGCGAGGTGTAGGTCTGGCTCTGGTCGACCCAAGGCGAGTCCGTGTTGTTCGCATCCTGGATGTCGTCAGCGCTCTCATCGGCAGGGGTTGCGGGGTTGTCGCCCAAGACGCCGTCCGGACCGGGTTGGTTCTGGCCACGGGTCAGCACCATGAAGCGCAAGTTCGGGTTGAGGTCGTCCGCGTTCCCGAAGACGTGGTCCGGGCCTGCGATCAGCGGGTCGTCATCCTTCAGCGGAACGAAGACGGTACCGCCGCCCTTCACAGTCTGGTCAACGCCGTGGTCAAAGAACTGGCCGAAGAGCGTGAACATCGAGTTGTAGGGCGGTGAGAGGCCGACGTCGGTGGTCACGTTCGGGATGAACAGCGTGCTGTGGGACGGCACGCAGTCAACGGGATCACCAGCGACAGGCGGATCGGCCAGGGGCTGCGGGTCCGTCGTGCAGGGGACGACACCGGTGTTGCCCTGCGTCCTGACCGGGTTACCGGCCGCGGCGACCGCAGCCGGGTTGGTCGAGGTCTGGTCCACGATCAGGTTGCTGATCACGCGCGGCTCGGAGTCGAAGACGTTGCCCTTCTTCTGCGCGTAGCTCGTGGGCTGGGAGGGGCCGAACGCGGGAGGCGAGTTCTCTGCGCCCTTGAAGACCGGGGTGGTCAGTCGCGGGAACAGTTGGTCGGCCGCACCGAACGTCTCCTGACCGGCCTGGAGGTTGTTGCATGACCCGTCGACCGTCCGCAGCCCCTGGGAGACCAGGGGGCTGGGGATTTGGTTGGGGCCGGTGCCGATCAGCGCGCCGCAGGGGCCGGTGGCAGAGGTCGTGTTGGCCACATGGGCTTCAGCGATCTTGATCTGCTTCAGGATGAAAGAGAGATCGGAGGGGGTGATGGTAAAACCCTCCCCAACCGGCGCCTGCACGGCGTTGGCCGCGACCACGGGCAAACCCATGGCGATTGGCATCATCAATGTGGTTACTGCTGCCACCGTCCGGAAGGAGATGGCCTGCTTGCCGTGCTTTTTACGTCGTTGACGTCGGTTTGTTGGTGGATCGGTGGGTGAAGCGGATCGACTTTGATCCGCCCCCCCGTCTGAATTCCATGCTGAGATTTTCATGGCACACCTGCCGCTAGGAGGGATGTAACCGTGCCATCGTGCGATGGCTGGCCCGTGAAAACCTTGTGGCAGCAATCTTCTTCCCGCTGATTGACCTGTTCAGCCACCCAAAATTGGGGGTTCCCAATCGCGGCATTAATATGCAAAGCCCGGGTGGGGCCGCTCATTCGCGGCCCCACCCGGGCTTACATGGCGTGGAGTCTTGCTGGAACGTGTGGCAGCCGGGTCAGACCGGCCAATCCATGAGAGTGGAACGGATCAGGAACCGCTTGCCTTCCGGGGCCTCGACCGAAAAACCGCTCCCCCGGCCCGGCACCACATCCACTGTCAAATGGGTGTGGCTCCAGTAGCTGAACTGCTCCCGGGACATCCAGAACCCGAGGGGCTGCGGCTCCACGCCGCCGGCGATGTCGAACAGCCCTAGGAGGACGTCCGCTTCCGCGGTGATGAACTCCCCCGCCGGATAACACATAGGCGAGGAGCCGTCGCAGCAGCCGCCGGACTGGTGGAACATGAGCGGCCCGTGCTGGCCCCACAGCTTCCTGAGCAGTTCCACGGCCTCGGCCGTGAGCGCCACGCGGGACATGTCCTCTCCGGGCAGCGTCACTGCCGCGTCTAGTCTCGCCTCCATCATCAGTACTTGATGACGACGCGGCCGTCGATCTTGGCGTGCTTCATCTCGTCAAGAACGGCGTTGACCTCGGAGAGCTCCCGGGTGGACACCGTGGGGTGGATCTTGCCCTCCGCGTAGAATTCGAGGGCTTCCTCCAGGTCCTGCCGGGTACCCACGATTGAGCCGCGGACTGTCAGGCCCTTGAGCACAATCTCGAAGATCGGCGCCGGGAAGTCGCCCGGCGGCAGGCCGTTGAACACGATCGTGCCGCCGCGGCGGGCCATCCCGATCGCCTGTCCGAACGCTGACGGGTGCACTGCCGTGACCAGGACTCCATGGCAACCTCCGGTTTCACGTTGGATGACTTCGGCGGGATCTTCGTGCAGCGCGTTGACGGTAAGCTCCGCACCGTGCTTCTTGGCCAGGGCGAGTTTGTCGTCCGCGATGTCCACTGCGGCTACCCGCAGGCCCATCGCCACTGCGTACTGGACGGCAATGTGCCCGAGTCCGCCAATGCCGGAGATGGTGACCCACTGTCCGGGCCTGGCTTCGGTCATCTTCAGGCCCTTGTACACCGTGACGCCGGCGCAAAGCACCGGGGCGACTTCAACGGGGTCCGCGCCCGCCGGTATGCGGGCGGCAAAGCGCGTGTCCACGAGCATGTACTCCCCGAAGGAGCCATCCACACTGTAGCCGGCGTTCTTCTGCGCTTCGCACAGCGTCTCCCAGCCGGTGCGGCAGAACTGGCAGTCGCCGCAGGCGGACCATAGCCAGGCGTTGCCGACGAGGTCTCCGACGGCAAGGTCGGTTACGCCCTCGCCCAAGGCAACCACTTCGCCTACGCCTTCGTGGCCGGGGATGAACGGCGGTGTCGGCTTGACCGGCCAGTCGCCCTCCGCTGCGTGGAGGTCTGTGTGGCAGACGCCGGTGGTGATGACCTTGATCAGCGCCTCGCCCCGGCCCGGGGTGGGAATGGGGAGGGTCTGGATCTGAAGATCCTTGCCGAACTCGGTTACTACTGCTGCTTGCATTGTCGTCGTCATTGGCGAAATCCTTGCGTTGATGAAGCGTTGGAGCGTGGAGGTGGTGCTGCCTTCCTGAGGGGTGGCCAGGTGGTGCGGGCGGGGACGGATCGGTGCTAATCCATCCCCGCCCGGGCTAAACAGCGGCTTAGAAGAAGCCGAGCTTGTTCTCGTTGTAGCTGACCAGCAGGTTCTTGGTCTGCTGGTAGTGGTCCAGCATCATGGAGTGGTTTTCACGTCCGATGCCGGAGGACTTGTACCCGCCGAACGCGGCGCCGGCCGGGTAGGCGTGGTAGTTGTTGACCCAGACGCGGCCGGCCTGGATCTCGCGGCCCGCACGGTAGGCGACGTTGCCGTTCCGCGACCAGACGCCGGCGCCAAGCCCGTAGAGGGTGTCGTTGGCGATGCCCATGGCGTCGTTGTAGTCGCTGAATCGCGTCACGGACACCACCGGCCCGAAGATTTCCTCCTGGAAGATCCGCATCTTGTTGTGGCCTTCGAAGACGGTGGGCTGGACGTAGTAGCCGCCGGCCAGGTCGCCGGGCAGTTCGGCCCGGGCGCCGCCGGTGAGCACCTTGGCGCCCTCCTGCTTTCCGATGTCGATGTAGGAGAGGATCTTTTCCAGCTGGTCGTTGGAGGCCTGGGCGCCGACCTGGGTTTCGGTGTCCAGCGGGTTGCCCTGGATGATCTTCTCCACGCGGGCAACGGCGTCGGCCATGAAGGAGTCGTAGATGTCCTCCTGGACGAGGGCGCGGGACGGGCAGGTGCAGACCTCGCCCTGGTTGAAGGCGAAGAGCGTGAAGCCTTCCTGTGCCTTGTCGTAGAACGCGTCGTTGGACTCGGCAACATCGTTGAAGAAGATGTTGGGGCTCTTGCCGCCCAGTTCCAGCGTGACGGGGATCAGGTTCTGGCTGGCGTACTGGCTGATCAGGCGCCCGGTGGAGGTCTCGCCGGTGAAGGCGATCTTGCGGATCCGCGGGCTGGAGGCGAGCGGCTTGCCGGCTTCGACGCCGAAGCCGTTGACCACGTTGAGCACGCCGGCCGGCAGCAGGTCGCCGATGAGTTCCATCAGGACCAGGATGGAGGACGGTGTCTGCTCGGCGGGCTTGAGCACCACGGCGTTGCCCGCGGCGAGGGCCGGCGCGAGCTTCCAGACGGCCATCAGGATGGGGAAGTTCCAGGGGATGATCTGGCCAACCACGCCGAGGGGCTCGTGGTAGTGGTAGGCGGTGGTGTCGTCGTCGAGCTGCGAAAGGCGTCCCTCTTGGGCGCGGACGGCGGAGGCGAAGTACCGGAAGTGGTCCGCCGCCAGGGGGATGTCCGCGTTCAGGGTCTCGCGGATGGGCTTGCCGTTGTCCCACGATTCGGCGACGGCCAGCATTTCGAGGTTCTCGTCGATGACATCCGCGATCTTGTTCAGGATGGCGGCACGTTCGGCGACGGACGTCTTGCCCCACGACGGCGCAATCTTGTGGGCCGCGTCAAGGGCCAGCTCGATGTCCTCGGCCGTGCCGCGGGCCACCTCGCAAAAGACCTTACCCGTGACGGGCGTGATGTTTTCGAAGTACTGGCCTTTGACGGGGGCAACCCACTCGCCGCCGATCCAGTTCTCGTAGCGGTCCTTGAACGTGACCTTCGAACCCTCGGTACCGGGCTGTGCGTAAACGGTCATTGCTGGCTCCTTTGCTCTGCAACATGGTGGCGATCCGCATGGTGATCGCCGTTGCACCCAGCGTAGGAGCGTGGAGGTTGCAGGCAGGTTGCAACCGTGTGAGCCAGCTCACGTAGAACGTTGCGCCCGCAATGCGCCGGTCAGGCGCTCAGTTCCGTTTCCATCCGTTCAAGATCGGCGACGACGGCGGCGCGCTTGGGCGAGCGCGGCGGCAGCAGCTTGAGGGCGGTCAGCCGGACGCCGACGTCGTCCCTCGCCTCGGGCAGTTCCGCATACTTGAGCAGCGACTCCGCGCTGCCGTCCGTCAGGACGGCCTCGCGCAGCAGCGCGGACACGCGGTCGCGCAGCTCCACGATGCCCGGCGCTTCGGACCGGGGGAGCACAGCCCCGCGGTAGATCTCGAGGGCGATCCTGTGTGCGCCGCGCTGGAGGCAGTTCAGCACCTGGCCGCTGTCCGGCAGGAGGTCCATGGTCAGCTTGTACGGACGGGACTCCGGGACCGCCGCAGGGCTGAGCTGCTGGAGGATCTTGCGGAGCCGCACCATCTCGGCGCGCAGTGTGATGCTGGAGCCGTCGCCCGGATAGAGCAGCGTGCTGAGCTCCTCGGCGCTGAGGCCGTTGGGGTGGGTGCTCAGCAGGGCCAGGATTTCGCTGTGCCGTGCCGACAGTGCCACGGTCCGGCCCTCGATGCTGAGCAGCGCCTGGTCCCGGCCCAGCAGTTGCAGGCTGTTGCGGTACAGGCTGCCTTCCGGCGCAGACCCGGACTTGGCAGCGGAGCCGGGGCTCCGCCGTCGTGCGGGCGCCTTCGCCTGGGCCGCGGCCAGCTGGAGCCGTTCGACGCGCAGTTGCGCCTGCGCCGCGGCCACGGTGGCTTCCACGAGGGACAGCGTGTGGGGCGCCACTGCCGATTCCGTGCCGGTGATGTCCACGACGCCCAGCAGTGCACCCGAATCCGGGTCCTGGAACGGGACGGCCGTGCAGCTCCACGGGTGGACGGAACGTTTGTAGTGCTCGGCACCGGAGATCTGGATGCCTCTGCCGAGTGCGAGCGCGGTTCCGGGGGCGCTGGTTCCCACCTTGGCCTCGGACCAGTCCGCGCCGGGCACGAACATCATGCCCTCCGCGCGGCGCTGCATCACGGGGTCGCCTTCCACCCACAGCAGCCGGCCCACTTCATCGCCGACGGCAACCAACAGGCCGCTGTCGTGGCTGGGCTGGATGAGGAGCTTGTGGATCACGGGCATGATGGTGGCAAGGGGGTGCTGGCGGCGGTAGTCCTCCAGCTCTTCCCGGTCCATGGCCAGTGGCGCCTCGGGGACGTCCGGGTTGGCCTGCAACCTGACCGAGCGCTGCCAGGATTCGCGGATTAGGCGGCGGAGTCCGGGAATCTCCTGTGTCTGCGGAAAAGCGTGGTTCTCCGGCATGCCCGGTTGGCGTTCCAGTTGCCCGTCCAGGTATTCGTGGCCTGCCAGGGCACGCCGCTGGATTAGCTCCGTGGCCTCGCCGCCGGACATTGCCGGCTGGATCAGGTTCTTCATCGAACTCCCGTATGACACACTGCTCGCACCTGCCGCCGCCTTCTGGCGGGGCTGCCCGGCGCTTCCCGTCAGGGGGCGCGCTCCATCAAAGGAACACGTCATGTCAAGCCAGTCTAGCCTCGCCCGGACTCGCCCGTCACGCCCCGCCGGAGCCGGACGGCGCTATTGAGCCGCCACCGGGGTGCTCAGCTCAACGAAGGTGCCGTCGGGGCAGCGGAGGTAGGACACCGTCTGGCCCCACGGCCTGGCGGAGGGTTCGAACAGGGGTACAGCGCCGGCGTCGACCGCCCGCCGGAAGTCCTCCTCCACCGATTCGGTGAGCAGCGCGACCTCGAAGCTCATGTCCGTGGAGCGGCCTGGGCGGAGGCCCCGCGGGAGGTGGGACTGGCCGGCGTCGTACGACGCGAACGCGAGGGTGGCGCTGCCGGTCTCCACTTCCCCGTAGTTCGTGCCGTAGCTGATCTGCGTTGGCAGCCCGAAGGCTTTGGAGGAATGTGACATGGACCAGGATGAGCTGCTCGCCCGGGGATTCGAGGCGCACCGTGGACATCTGCGCTCGGTGGCGTACCGGATGCTGGGCTCCCTCAGCGAAGCGGACGACGCCGTCCAGGAGTCCTGGCTGCGGCTCAGCCGTGCGGACACGACCGGCGTCGAGAACCTGCGCGGCTGGCTGACCACGGTGGTGGGACGGGTGTGCCTGGACATGCTGCGGATGCGCCGCTCCTGCCCGGAGATCGCCGCCGCCATTGCCGGCCGCTCCCCCGCCGCGGTGCGGCAGCTCGCCAGCCGCGCCCGCCGCCGGGTCCCGGGGGCTGGCTCAGGGCTCCGGGGTTTCAGGGGCAGCGCCCGACGCCGCGGCCGCCGGCTTCGGCACCGAGGGCGCGGACGGGGCGCACGCGGTGGCGGTCACGTTCTCCGGCCGTGCGCAGGCCGTGGAACTGGCGCTCATCGACGGCGTCGCCGGTGCCGTGTGTGTGGGCGCCCGGCGGCCAGCCGCGCGTCGTGTTCGGCTTCACCCTGGCGGGCGGACGGATCGCGCGGATCGATATCCTGGCGGATCCCGGCGTGCTTAGCGGGCTGGACCTGAAGTTTGTGGACCGGTAGGAAGCGCGAACGCGTCAGCCGCGGGAGATCTCGATCATTTCCTCGCGCGGGACAACCTTGATGCGTTCACGCACGACGCCGTCGGACGCCGCTGATTCCGACCACGCCGCGCCGAGGGCTGCTTCGTGCGCGTTCAGCCTGTTCCAGCCCTCCCACGTGGTGTATTCGATGCCGCGTTCTTCCAGCAGGTCGATGATCGCCTGCGGGTCGGGGTTCTTGGCCGGCGGCAGCGTCAGCCGGTCCTCCAGGAGGAAGCCGATGGTTTCCAGGGCATCGCCCTTGGTGTGACCGATGAGGCCCACCGGGCCGCGCTTGATCCAGCCGGTCGCATAGATGCCGGGAACGGGGTTGCCTTCGGCGTCCAGGACACGGCCGCCCTCGTTGGGGATGACGCCGCGCCTGGCGTCGTACTCCAGCTCATCCAGCGCGGAGCCGTGGTAGCCGATGGCCCGGTACACGGCCTGCACCGGGTAGTCGACGAAATCCCCCGTGCCCTTGACGTTTCCGGTGCCGTCGAGCTGCATGCGCTCGAACTTGATGCCGGAAACCTTGCCGGACCCGCCGTCGTCGTAGATCTCCACGGGGCTGTGCAGGAAGTGCAGGTGCAGGCGGCGCGAAGACGGTTCCTCAGCCTCGGCGTGCTCCTCCACGAGCCAGTTGGTCATGGTGTTCACCATGGTCTTGGTCTGGTTGTTGCTGCGGATCGCGTCATCGGAGGCCTCGTCGAACTCGAAGTCCTCGGGATAGAGCACGATGTCGACGTCCTTGGCGTGGCTGAGTTCCCGCAGCTCCAGCGGCGTGAACTTGACCTGGGCCGGGCCGCGGCGGCCGAACACGTGGACGTCCGTCACGGGCGAGTTCTTCAGGCCCTGGTAGACGTTGTCCGGGATCTCGGTGACCAGGAGTTCCTCGGCGTGCTTGACCAGCATGCGCGCGACGTCCAGCGCCACGTTGCCGTTTCCGATCACGGCGATTTCCTTGGCGTCCAGCGGCCAGTCACGCGGGACGTCCGGGTGGCCGTCGTACCAGGACACGAAGTCCGCGCCGCCGAACGAGCCTTCAAGCTCCACCCCCGGGATGTCCAGGTCGGCGTCCTTGATGGCCCCCGTGGAGAAAATCACGGCGTCGTAGAAGGAACGGAAGTCGTGCAGCGTGAGGTCCCGGCCGTAGGTGACGTTGCCCAGGAAACGGATGTCGCCGCGGTCCAGCACCTTGTGGAGCGCGTTGACGATGCCCTTGATGCGGGGATGGTCCGGGGCCACGCCGTAGCGGATCAGGCCGTAGGGCGCGGGGTAGGCCTCGAAAAGGTCGATGCTGACCTCAAAGTCCCCGTCCTTCACCTCGTTGGACTTGGTCAGGATGTCCGCAGCGTAGACACCGGCGGGTCCGGCGCCGACGATCGCAACGCGGAGTGGCCGTTTGGCGGCGGATTCAGTTGAGTTGGACACCGGGAGCCCTTCTGGAACGGGAGACTGCGCCCGATCAACGGGGCGCACAGTTGTCAATTCTAATTGTCCGCCGCATTCCGCGGTGAACCCGTGACGCGGGGCGTCAGCAGGGCGTCAGTGGGGTGGGGCGTCAGCGCGGGCGTCAGCCACCGCCGCCGCGCAGGGCCACCACCTCGCCCTCGCGGTACAGCAGGGCGCGCAGTTCCGACTCCACCGACTCCAGCCTCTTGGGGTCGATGGTTTCGCCGGACGAGAAGTGGTCCAGCAACCGGGGGTCGACGTAGCTCTTCCGCGCGATCGACGGCGTGTTCCCCAGCACGGCGGCCGCGTCCTGTATGGCGGTGCTGATGACGCCCTTCCGTGCCGCCACGGTCTTCTGCGGACCGCCCTGCGCCAGGCCGACCGCCGCTGCGGCAGTGCCCCGCAGCGTCCTGAAGTCCTTCGCGGTAAAGTCGGAGCCCGTGCGTTCCTTCACGTAGCCGTTGATGTCGGCGCTGGTCAGCGGATGCCAGGTCCGCCCGTCCTTGTACGCCAGCAGCCGCGCGTTGCCGCCGCGCCTCTTGAGGACCCGGACCAGGGCGGCCAGGTCCTCGTCGACGATTTCGGACTCCCAGGTCTTGCCGCTCTTGGCCGGAAAACTGAGCTTCAGGCGGTTCTTGCGGACGTGGACGTGGGCGCAAAGCAGGGTGGCCAGGCCGTGGCTGCCGTTTTCGTTGGTGTAGCGCTCGGAGCCGACACGCAGCGATCCGCTGTCCAGCATCCTGAAGGCGGCCGCCAGGACACGTTGCCGGGTGACGCCGTCGCTCCTGAGATCCATGGTGACGAGCCGGCGCGCCGCCGGCAGGGACTCCGCGAGCTGGAGCGCACGGTCGAATTTCACCCGGTCTTTACGCTCCCGCCACTCGGGATGGTAGATGTACTGGCGCCGCCCCACGGCATCCAGCCCCGTGGCCTGGATGTGGCCGTTCTCAAACGGCGCAATCCACACGTCCGTCCAGGCCGGCGGAATGCCGATGCTTTCGAGGCGGTCCCGCACGGGCCCGGGCGGCAACGTGCTGCCGTCGAGGTCGCGGTAGCTGAAGCCGGTTCCGGCCGCCACCCTGCGGTATCCGCGGCCGGTCGCGTTGCTGTGGCGGAGCCTCATCGGGCCGAATCCCGCCGGTGCATCATGCTCATAATGGCAAGCCTACTGACTATTTCGGCGCTGTAGGCAAACACGGTTCCGCGGAAGCGGAATACCTGCCGCCCGGGTGGTGTTATTGGTCTTGTGCCTACCCCCAACGGATCCGTGTCCTCCGCTGTCCCCGCTGCCGCCCGTCCCGGTGCAGGACCGTCCGGCGTGGTCCGCCCCGGCAGTGCCGCTTCCGGCAGTGGCCAGGCCGGTAAGCCAGGCGGCCTGAAGTCCGTGGACAAAGAGACGACGGCGGGTGTCCTGTTCGGCATCGGCGCTTACGGGCTGTGGGGCCTGCTTCCCCTGTACTTCTACGTGCTCCAGCCGGCAAGCGCCGTCGAAATCGTGGCAAACCGGGTGGTCTGGTCCCTGCTCTTCTGCACGCTGCTGATCACGGTCACGCGGACCTGGCGGGTCCTGGGTGCGGCGTTCCGGAACAGGTCCGTGCTCCTTACCCTGGCGATCGCGGCCGGGCTGATCGCCGTCAACTGGCTGACGTACACCTACGGCGTGACCACCGGGCAGGCCGTGGAAGCCTCACTCGGCTATTTCATCAACCCCCTCGTGTCCGTCCTGCTCGGCGTGTTCGTGCTCAAGGAGACGCTCCGCCCCCTGCAGTGGGCCGCCGTCGTCATCGGTTTTATTGCCGTGATTGTGTTGACGTTTTCCTACGGCAAGCTGCCGTGGATCGCCCTCACGCTGGCCGTCAGCTTCGGGCTGTACGGGTTCGTCAAGAAGCGGGTAGGGCCGCGGGTCGATGCGATCACCAGCCTCACGGTGGAGACGATCGTCCTCGCTCCGCTGGCGGCCGCCACCACGATCTTCCTGGCGGTCAGCGGCAGCGCCTCGCTGGCGAGCCACGGCGCCGGGCACTTCTGGCTGCTCGTCTCGTCCGGCGTCATCACCGCGGTGCCGCTGCTGTTCTTCGGTGCGTCCGCACGCCGGCTGCCCATGACCACCATCGGACTGCTGCAGTACTTCGCACCGGTGCTGCAGTTCATCGTTGCCCTGGCGGTGTTCCACGAGGCCATGACCCTGGACCGGTGGATCGGGTTCGGCGTCGTGTGGCTGGCGCTGCTCGTGCTCACCGTGGACATGCTGGCCGTCGCGCGGAAGAACTCCGTGGCGAAGAAGCAGTCCCTGCGGGCAGCGCGAGCGAACACCTAAGCCCTCGCCGCACCCGCCCTGCTCAAACACCTAAGCCCCGCCGCACCCGCCCTGCTTCGGCCCCTCACCGACCCACCCCAGCGCGAACCAGCACTTAATGCCCTGTTTTCCGCCGTTTGAGGGCGTTATCTGCTGGTTCGCGCTCTGGGTGGGCTCAGAGTTCGTGGGCTGGGCCGACCCGCTCGTAATCCCGCGGGACAACCACCATGGGCACCGGCAGGGCACGCAGCACCTTGTTGGCCGTGCTGCCCAGGAACATGCGGTTCTTCTGGGCCAGGCGCGAGGAGCCCACGATCAGGACCTCGCCCTCGTCCCATTCCAGGCCGTCAATGGCTTCCTCGATGGTGCGGCCGTGGGCCACGATCACGCTGACGCCATGGCCCCCGGGCAGCTTTCCGGCGGCGTCGGCCAGCACGGTGTTGGCATGGATGTGTGCGGCATTGACGGCCTCGCCGGCATCGCCCGCGGCGTCCAGTTCCACGAGGGAGACCAGGCGAAGGGGAACGCCGCGCCTCTTTGCCGAATCGATGGCAACGTCAATCGCGGCGTCGGCCCCGGCGCGCCGGCCAACAGCCAGGGTCAGCCGGGTCACCGGCGCTTTCCGCTGGTACCCCCGGGGCGCCAGGGCCACCGGAACGGGCGAGGCGTGCAACAGGGCGTTGGCCACGCTGCCCACCGAGTACCGCTTGAACAGGCCGTTGCTGGCCGCGCCCACCACGATCAGCCCGGCCTTGAACTCCACCGCGGCATCAATGAGCCCGCCGGCAAAGGACTCCCCTTCCCGGACATGGAAGTTGACCTCGAGCCCCTCGGGAACCTGGCCGAGCCCCTGCCGTTCGGCCGTCTGCATCTCCTGCTCGGCGGCGCTCGGGGCGCCCTTCTTCACGGCATAGACAAGGTCCAGCTGTGCTCCCTGGGCCATCGCCATGGATGAGGCCAGGGCGACGGCGTCCGCGCCGCGCTCGGTGGGTGTGTAGCCGACTACGTATCGCATGCGAAACCCCTCTTTGGGTCGGGGCAGGCGGCAGCGCCGCCCGGATTCCCGGCGTCGCTGCCCGGCCTGCGTTCTCTGGTGCAGTGGTGGGACTGACTCTACCCGCGGAAACGACGGCGGGCCGGGCACCTGTGAAAGTGCCCGGCCCGCTGGTGTGCACAGCTCAGTCCGCACAGCCCGGCGCGAACCGGCAGATAATGCCCTGTTCGGCGCCTGCTGAGGGCGTTATCTGCTCGTTCGCGCTTCTGTCTGGCAGCGCTTCAGTCTGGCAGTGACTACGCGTTGGCCTTGATGGCCGCGGCCAGTACGTCGAGGCCGTCCGTCAGGAGCTCGTCGCTGATGACCAGCGGGGGCAGCAGGCGGATGACGTTGCCGTAGGTGCCGCAGGTCAGGATGATGACGCCTTCCTTGAGGCAGGCGGCCGCCACGGCCTTGGTGAGCTCCGGGTTGGGCTCCTTGGACCCGGCCTGGACCAGCTCGATGGCCAGCATCGCGCCGCGGCCGCGGATGTCGCCGATCACGGAGCCGTCGGTGCCGCCGGGAAGCTCGCCGGCAAGCTCGCGGAGGCGGCCCAGCGCCAGTTCCTCGATGTGCTTCGCCCGGGCGTTGAGGTTGTATTCCTTCATCGATCCGATGGACGCCAGCGCCGCGGCGCACGCCACCGGGTTGCCGCCGTAGGTTCCGCCGAGGCCGCCCGGGTGGACGGCGTCGAGCAGGTCGGCCCGGCCGGTGATCGCGGACAGCGGCATGCCGCCGGCGATCCCCTTGGCCATGGTGATGATGTCCGGGACAACACCTTCGTGATTCACGGCGAACCACTCGCCGGTGCGGCAGAAGCCGGACTGGACCTCGTCCGCGATGAAGACGATGCCCTTTTCCTTGGCCCACGCGGCGATTGCCGGCAGGAAGCCGTCGGCCGGGACGATGAAGCCGCCCTCGCCCTGGATCGGTTCGATGATGATCGCGGCGACCGAATCGCCGCCGATCTGCTTCTCGATCATGGTGATGGCGCGCTTGGCGGCCTCCGCACCCGTGATCGAGGGGTTTTCCTCGCGGTACGGGTAGCTCATGGGCATGCGGTAGACCTCGGGGGCGAACGGGCCGAAGTTGGTCTTGTACGGCATGGCCTTGGCGGTCAGCGCCATGGTCAGGTTGGTGCGGCCGTGGTACGCGTGGTCAAACGCGACGACGGCGTCCCGTCCGGTTGCGAGCCGCGCCACCTTGACGGCGTTTTCCACGGCCTCCGCACCGGAGTTGAAGAGGACGGTGCGCTTCTCGTGGTCGCCCGGGGTGAGGCGGTTCAGCTGCTCGGCGACCGCGACGTAGCCTTCGTACGGCGTGACCATGAAGCAGGTGTGGGTGAAGTGCTCCACCGCCTCCTTCACGGCGCCGACGACGGCGGGATCGGACGCGCCGACGCTCGTCACGGCGATGCCCGAGCCGAGGTCGATGAAGGAGTTGCCGTCGACGTCGTGGATGATGCCGCCGTCGGCGTCCGCGACGTACACCGGAACGCTGGAGGCGACACCGGCGGCAACCACTGCCTTGCGGCGTTCGGTCAGTGCCACAGACTTGGGGCCCGGGAAGTCGGCCTGGACGCGCCGCTTCTGCTCGAGACGGTAGGTGATTTCGCTTGCGGTGGTGGTCATGGGAATGCCTTTCTGGTGGGTGCCGGTCCGGGTCTCGACTAGCTCGACCACCGGGTGCTCTTGTTGCGTGGGGGCGGTCTCGACAGGCTCGACCACCGGAGTTGTTGGGCGACGCAGTTATGCGTCCAGCGCGCTCATGACGTGCTTGATGCGTGTGTAGTCCTCGACGCCGTACATGGAGAGGTCCTTGCCGTAGCCGGACTGCTTGAACCCGCCATGGGGCATCTCGGCGGTGAGCAGGATGTGGGTGTTGATCCAGACCGCGCCGAAGTCGAGGTCCCGGCTGAGCCGCATGGCCGTGCCGTGGTCGGATGTCCAGACGCTGGACGCCAGGGCGTAGTCGACGTCGTTGGCCAGCTCCACGGCTTCCTGCTCCGTGCTGAACTTCTGCACGGTGATGACCGGGCCGAAGGTTTCCTTCTGCACGATGTCATCGGTCTGCTTGGCGCCGGTGATGATGGTGGGCTCGAAGAAGAAGCCCTTGTCGCCGGCGCGGTGGCCGCCGGTCTCGATCCGGCAGTTCTCCGGCAGGTGCTCCACCACGGACGTGACCGCCTTGAAGTGGTTGACGTTGTTCAGCGGGCCGAAGTAGTTGTCTTCGTCGTTCTGCGAACCGGTGTGCAGGGTCTTGGTGTGCTCCACCATGGCTGCCACCACGTCGTCGTGCACCGAGTCCTCGACCAGCACGCGGGTGATGGCGGTGCAGTCCTGGCCGGCGTTGAAGAAGGCGAACTCGGCGATGGCCGCCGCACTCTTCTTGATGTCGGCGTCCTTGAAGACGATGGCCGGGGCCTTGCCACCGAGCTCCAAATGGGCGCGCTTGAGGCCCTTCGCGGCACCGGATGCCACGGCGATGCCGGCGCGGACGGAGCCGGTGATGGACACGAGGCCGGGGACCTTGTGCTCCACCATCATGGAGCCGGTTTCGCCGGTGCCGAGGATGACGTTCAGGACGCCGGCCGGGAAGATGTCCTTGGCCAGCTTTGCCAGCACCAGGGTGGATTCCGGCGTGGTGTCAGAGGGCTTGAGGACCACGGTGTTGCCGGCGGCGAGCGCGGGGCCGATCTTCCAGATGGCCATGAGGAACGGGTAGTTCCACGGTGCCACCTGGGCCACGACGCCGATGGGCTCGCGGCGCACGAAGGAGGTGTGGCCTTCGAAGTACTCGCCGGCCGACTTTCCTTCGAGGATGCGGGCTGCGCCCGCGAAGAAGCGGAGCTGGTCGGCGCCGGCGGCAACTTCCTCGGACGCGATCAGCGAACGGACCTGCCCGGTGTTGCGGTGCTGCGCCTCGACGAGTTCGTCGCTGTTGGCCTCGATGGCGTCCGCAAGCTTGAGGAGCATGAGCTGCCGCTGGCCGGGCGTGGTGTGCTTCCAGGTCTTGAAGGCGTCCTTGGCGGCCGCCATGGCGGCGTCGACATCCTCCGCGACAGAGATGGGCGACTTGGCCACCACTTCACCGTTGGTCGGATTCACGATGTCAAGCAGTCCGGTGCCGGCGGGCGTGACGAATTCGCCGTTGATGAAGTTCTGCAAGGTTTGAACCACGGTGTACAACCTCTTTTCGTACGGAATGATGTGATGCGGCTGCTCCGAGCCTATGCCAGCCCGGCAAGCCGGGGAATAGCCACCTGCACACCCTTGGCCGGAAGCTTTAGTGCGATCGGCCAGCATCCGGCTACCCTTGATGTCATGGCAATTTCCCTGGCGGCGCTGCTCGCCGTGCACTCCCTGGGGCTCAAGAAAGCCGGACTGGCCGAGACCACGTCCCACCAGGACATCCACTGGGTGGCGGTCACCGAGCAGGAGGATCCGCAGCGTTTCCTCAACGGCGGCGAACTGGTGCTCACCACCGGCATGCGGCTGCGCAGCGCCCCGGAGCAGCGGCGCTTCGTCCGGCAGGTCCAGCGCGCCGGCGCGGTGGGGATCGGGTTCGGCGTGGGGCTGACGCACGACGCCGTTCCGCCGGCCCTGATCGCCGAAGCGAACCGCTGGGGCCTGCCCGTTGTTGAAGTCCCGTATGAGACGCCTTTCATCGCCATCGGCAAGCTTGTGGCCGACGCACAGTCGGCCGACCATTACTCGAAGCTGGAGCGGCTCATAGCCGGTCACCAGATCCTGGCCCGGGCCCTCCTCACCGGCGGCGGCCTGGCCGATCTCCTCCGGCATCTGGGCGGAATGCTGCGTACGGACATTGTCCTGACCCAGTTCACGGCCCAGCTCTATAACAGCACCGCCGAGGCGCCGTCGGCGGATTCCTGGGCGTCGTATCCGATTCCCACCGGCCGCCGGGACGCGTGCACGCTCTGGGTGAAGCAGCCGTTCGAGGATTCGGGCATCGTGGGATACGCCCAGAACCTGATCAGCGTGGAGCTCAACAACATGGTGAAGCAGCGCCAGGCCGAGCGGGCACTCTGCGGCCAGGTGCTGGAGGACGTGATTCACGGAACGCTGGACCCGAGCGAGGCCACCCGCCGGCTCGCCGGAACGGGCATCAACAGCACCCGCAAGAACGTGGTGATCCTGGCCGGCTCCGAGGCGCACCACAAGCAGCTGGTTACCTCATCGCTGCCGCGGGCCTTCGAAAAGGCGGTGACCGCCGTCGTCGGGAAGGACCTGATTACGGTGATTCCCGACGACGGCCGCGGCGCCACGGCGCTGGCCAAGAGCCTCAGCGACCACCTGGCCGAGGCCGGCATTCACGCGACGATCGGGATCGGCGGCGCCTACACGAAACCCAACGGGCTGCGCTGGAGCTACTTCGAGGCGCGCGACGCCGCGAGCCACGGGCTCCCTGTCAACGAGCCCGAACGGCTCAGCCTGACGTCCCTGCTGCTCGCGAGCGAGGACGTGCCGCTCGCGGACATGGCCAACGAATCGCTGACTCCCCTCCGGACCTTCGATGCCGCCCACGGCGCCGAGCTGATGGCCACGCTGGAGAGCTACCTGAACAACAACGGCTCGGTGGCGGCCGTGGCCGAGGCCCTCACGCTGCACAGGAACACGGTCCGGTACCGGCTCGCGCAGATCACCGAACTCACCGGCTACGACCCCTCGGTTACCGCCGACCGCGTTCAGCTGTGGCTGGCGCTGGCCGTCGCGCGGCTCGGGGCCAGGCACGCCTGACGCCCCGCGTTCCGATCCGCCAGCCCACTGCAACGCGTCACTTTGCGCCCAATCCGGGGGCCACATTGGGCGTAAAGTGACCCCGCGTTGCGGCTATTTGACGCCGCGCTTCAGGAGCCTGCCGGCCTTCCTGCGCGCCTTGCGGTACTTGGATTCTGCTGCGGCGGCGATGCGTTCCTCCCGCTCCAGCAGCGAGTTGTAGGCCAAGGCCACGGGCTCCGGAAGGTCCGTGGCCGAGCCGAGCTTTCCGAGCACGTCCCGGGCGATGACGCTGTCGTGGTGATCGCCCAGGATTTTCTGCTGCTTGTGCGCCGCCTTGGCGAGCTTCGCGGCACGCTTGCCATAGACCGGTTCCACAGATTCTGCGGCGTGCCGGACCCGCTTGGCGTCCTTGCGCACCTGGTGCAGCGCGGCGTCGCGGGCCGGGCCCTCCGCGGACCGCATGGCGGCCTTGTGGGCACGGCGCAGCCGCCGCACCGTCCTGTTCACCCGATTGCCCGCTACCTTTCGCGCCGGCGACGACGCGAGGGGCCCGGCCGGCGGATGGTCACGGAAGTCCTCGAGGTCGTCCAGGAGCCGGAAGTAGCGATCGGTCAGGAGGACTTCCTGTGCTTTCCGGTAGCCGGCGTTGAACCGGGTGCCCAGTTCGCGTTCCACGCGCTCCTTCACCACGTCCGCGGCCTGCTCCGGCGGGAGCTCGGCGGCGTGCTGCCGCAGCCGTTCCAGCATGACTTCCGCGTCGCGCGGAGTGCCCAGGATCCGGGCAATCCACTGCAGCTCGTCCCTGAGCCGGTGGGCCGCCGCGCCGCCGAAGAGTTTGCGGTAGACCGACAGGGCCGACCGCATCCGGCGGGTTGCCGAGCGCATGGCATGCACCGCGTCCGGCTCCTCCAGCCGAACGCGGGGATCCTGAGCCAGGATTTCGTCGATCTGCCCGCCAAGGTACGCGGTGACGACGGCGGACGCGGGCCATTTCTTGGCAGGCTTCTTCTTGCCAGGCTTCTTCTTGCCGGATTTCTGTGCGGGATTCTGTGCGGACTGCGCCGTTTCGTCGTGCGCGCCCTCTGGCTGCTGGGGCCATGCCTCCCCCAGTGCCCGCCCCAGTTTGGACGCATGCACTGCGGGCCGTGCGCCCGCCGCTGCCAGGCATGCCGCGGCGTCCGCAAAAAGATCCGGCTTCCCGTGCACGAGTTCGAGTTCCCATTCGCGCCACTGCAGCTTCCGCGCGGCGCCGGCCTGCCCGGCACCTTCCTGCCCCGCCCAGGTCAGTGCTCCGGCGTCCACGTGGTCGTCGGCAAGGTCGGCGAGGTGCACGCCGTCGTGCCCGTAGAGGGCGAGCGTGGTGCGCCGGGTGTCCAGCCGGGCCACCGGCGCCAGGCCGGAGCCCCGGAGGTGCACGTGCAGGTGCGCCAGCAATGTGTCAGGCACGACGTCGGCCTGGCCCAGCGGCGCGTGGATCTCGCGTCGCTGCTCGGCTACTGCTGCCGCCCCGGGCCCTGGCGCTTGCGGCAGTTTGAGGTGCCAGCCGGCGTCGGACCCGCCGGTCCGGCGCCGCAGCGTGATGCGGCGGGCGGCAAGGGCCAGGTCCTCCGTATCGAAGTAGACCGCTTCCAGGTGCGCCTCGTGGGGCTCCCCCACACGCCCGACCCACGGGATGTCTTCAAGGGCCGGCAGCGGAGCCGCGGCATCGACGTCGTACTTCTTCTCGGTTTCAGTGCCCTCGGCAGTCATGGCCGCACGGCGTCCTTTCCCAGCGGCGGGCCGCTGAGGCCCGGATGTCTCGGTGGCCCGAGTCTATTCCCCGGACCGCAGCGCCGCGAGAGGTTGGCCACAAAACCCTAGACATCAAACGTCTAACGTCTAACCTTAAGGAATGGCCACCACTTCTTCTGCTCCCCCCGCGACGGCACCCGGCCTGCCGAGGCCGCGTGCCGCCGTCGTCACCGGCGTAATTGCACTCGTGCTGATCGGGCTCAACCTCCGCGCCGGGATCACCGGGGCTTCGGCACTGCTGCACGACCTTCAGCTGTCCCTGGGCTACGGACCGCTGGTCGCGTCGATCATTCCGTCCATTCCCACCCTGTGTTTCGCGGTGGCAGGGGCGGCAACGTCGTGGCTCACGGGCAGGCTCGGCGTCGAGAAGTCCATCCTGCTGTCCCTCGCGATGCTGGCGGCCGGGCTGCTGGTCCGCGGTGTTCCGTCGACCGGCATGCTGGTGGCCGGCACGGTGCTGGGGATGTCCGGCCTCGCGGTGTGCAACGTTGCCATGCCGTCCTTCATCCGTGAGCATTTTGCCCGCCGCACATCCCTCATGACCGGGCTGTACACCGTGACCATGACCAGCGGCGCCACGGTCACCGCCGTTGTGGTGGTGCCGCTGGCCCAGGCGCTCGGCTCGCCGTCCGCGGGTGTGGGCGCCATCGGGTTCATGGCGGTGGCCGCCTTCCTGGGCTTCGTGCCAGTGGCCCTGCACGCGCACCGCAACAGCGTCCGGAAGACTGCCGGCCATGTCTCTCCGTGGCCGTTGCTGCGCACCAGGAAGGGACTTCTGATCACCGCGATCTTCACGCTGCAGGCACTGCTCGCCTACGCGCTGCTGAGCTGGTTCCCCTACATGCTGACCACCATGGGGCTGAGCGCGGCGGACAGCGGCCTGATGTACGGGCTCATGCAGCTCGTCTCCGTCCCGGCCGGCATGGTGCTGATCGCCACCGGTTCCCGCCCCGGCATGCTGCGGCCCGCCTTCTACCTGGCCACGCTCGCCATGGCCGCCGGGGTGGCGGCACTGCTCGTCCTGCCCGTTGCGCTGGCGGTCATCCCCGCCGTCCTGCTGGGCTTCGGCCTGGGCATTTTCCCGCTGGTCATGGTGATCATCAGCCGCAGCGGGCAGAGCACGGCCGAGACCACGGCCCTCTCCACCCTGGCACAGTCCACCGGCTACCTCCTGGCCACGGTCGGACCGTTCGGGATGGGCCTGCTGCACAGCGCCACCGGCGGCTGGACGCTGCCGCTGGCGCTCCTGCTGGCCATCGCCCTGGTCCAGATCGTTGTGGCCCATCTCCTGAGCGGCGGCCGCATGGCCAGGCCTCCGGTTGCTGCCGGGCCAACTGCCGCGCCGGCGGCCGGAACAACTGCCGCGCCGGCGGCCGGAACGAAGGAATAGGACGCCATGACCCTGAGCACCTCGCACCGCCCGCCCCTGGCGGATGAAATCACCGCCAAACTCCGGGAGATGATCCACTCGGGCGAGTGGCCGCTGCAGCAGCGCATCCCGTCCGAAACCGAGCTCATGGCCGGGTTGGGCGTATCCCGCGGAACCCTGCGGGAGGCCATAAAAGCCCTGGCCCACAGCGGAATGCTCGAGGTGCGCCGCGGCGACGGCACGTACGTCCGCGCCACCAGCGAGATCTCCGGCGCCGCGCGGCGGCTGTACCAGGACCACACGGATGAGCACATCCTCGAAGTGCGCGTGGGGCTGGACACCCAGGCGGCACGCCTCGCCGCCAGGCACGCAACTGCCGGCGACGTCGCCGCCATGAGGGCCCTGCTCGCCGAGCGCGAAGAGGCCTGGCACGCGGCCGACTACGCGCGCTGGGCCGGCGCGGACTGGGGCTTCCACGAACGCGTGGCACAGGCCTCCGGCAACCCGCTCCTGCACGAGCTCTACGTCAGCTTCGGCGGCGTCTTCCACAACGACCTGCTGAAGCAGCAGCGGCGCAGCGGCTTCAACGGGCTGCCGCACGAGGGCCATGGCGAGCTGGTGGACGCCATCGAAGCGCACGACTGCGACGCCGCCGTCGCCAGCGTGCACCGGAACCTCAACTCGTGCGCGGAGTGGCTCCGGGAGTAGCGCCGTTATCCCGGCCGCTGCCCCGCCAATTGGGGGACCCGCCAGAGGGGTCTGGGGCAATTTTGTAGGGTTTTCCCAAGGTTTTCGCGGGGTCGCCGTTTGATGCTCGTACCAGCGGTTTACCCAACGGCAACACCGGGCCGGCCGTGGAGTTAGTCCTTCAAGCCTTTGGAGGTAGACCGTGGCGTACAGCGCGTCGGCCGGCAATGTAATAAAGCCCGTCGCACACAAGTCATCCCGGCGCCTGGTTGCCATCCTGTGCGTGGGCGCCACTGCCGCCTGGACCCTGGCCCTGGTGTCGGGAACCTACGTCACCGCCGAGGGCCCCCTCCGGGCCCTGGCTGTTTCCTCGCACATCCTGGCGATGGTGGTCGCCTTCGGCGCCATCCTGCTGGTGGACTGGCACGGTTTCCTGTGGCTCATCGGCAGGCGAAAACTCTTCGAAACCATTCGGCTGGACGATGCCGCGAGCCCGCTCATCTGGACGGGCATCGTCGGGCTCCTGTTCACCGGCGTGTTCCTGAGTCCCAACCTGTCCAACCCCCTGACGCTGATCAAGCTCGGCGCCGTGCTGGTCCTCATGCTCAACGGCATCATGCTGATCCCGCTCATGCGCCGCCTGCTGGTCATGCCGCCCACCACTACGTTCGGTGCGCTGACGCCGGGCCAGCGGTTCCACATGCTCTCCTGCCTGGCCATTTCACAGGCATGCTGGTGGACGGCAATAACCATCGGGTTCGTCAACGCCGAGTTCTGAGGCGTCCGACGGCGGCCCTCACCTCTGGCGGCCGCCGTGGCCGGGCGCGACGGCGGCCGGGCAACTAAGGTGCCCGGCCGCCGTCGACCTTTAGAGAGGTCGCCCCTTTAGAGGTCACCCCCTAAGGAACGCTGCCCTCAACGGAGGCCCTTGAGCACGTTCACGGGCCGCTGCATCTCGCCGTGCTTGGCGCCAAGGACGATGACCCAGGCGGCGAATACCGGAATGGCCCACTGGAGTGCCTTGAGCTGCTTCTGGGCCGACTGCAGTTCGCCGGAGGCGCCGGCGCGGGGCTCGGTGGCGCCTTCGGCACCCTGGCCAGCCAGCTTTTCGACTTTCTTGCCCAGCACACCGGCATACAGCGTGACGGCTGCACCCGCCAGGGTGACGGCCGTCTTATAGATGGTGTCCGCGCCAACGCTGTCCTGCTTGGCGATGCGCTCCTTATTTTCCCAGGCGATGGCCAGGTCCGCCGCGAGGTGCGCGGCGAAGGCGGCGGTCTGAATCGGAGCCCATTTCATCCAGCCGCGGCTGGAGAGCCGCGTGCGTTCAGCGGGGTCCCGGGCTTCCGCAGCCGCCCCGTTGAGGCCGATGGCGCCCATGAGCGAACCGCCGAACCACGCCGCCGCCGTCAGGTCGTGAACGGACCGGGCCAAAAGATTTCCTGCCATGTTGTGCTTCCTAACGTAGAGATCAAACCTGCGAGGTGGATCAGTGGCCGCCGCAGCCGGCTGCGCCTGGGGTCGCCTGCAGACCAAAGTCATGCTGTATGTATAGTAAGCACACTTACTAACGTTACGGAAGCCCGTCATATCGGCCGTCCTGTGCGTAAAATCAACGCCATGGGATCAACTGGAACACTGTTCGGCTGGGCTTTCGGGGACTCCGCGCGCGAGGACGATGCCGCGTACGTCAGCGAGCTCAAGCGGGAGGCCCTGGACAACGCCACGGAGGCCGCGAAGTCCAAGGGCTTTGACGTTGAGCCCGGTTCGGAGGTCTTCACCGTCCTCAGCGCCGGCGATGCGCTGGTGGATGTGGACACGGCACCGGACAGCCTGGTGGTTCGCTGCACGGTGAAACTCGTGGGCGAGGGAGCGGACAAACTCCACGCCGAAGGGCCGATGAACGGATAACCGGGCAGCGGCGGAAGAGGAGTCCACCATCGGCGAAGCGGCGGACGTCGCAGAGGCGGCGTCGAACACCAAGGTGCTGGACGTCGTCGCGCGTTCAGGCTTTGCCGTGATGGCCCTGCTCCACATAGTGGTCGGTGCCATCTCAATCGCCCTGGCGCTGGGACAGCCCGGTCAGGCCGAAGCCACCGGGGCCATCGAGCAGCTGGCGGCTAATCCATGGGGCCCAGCCGTCATGTGGGCGTGCACGATCGGCTGCGCGGGCCTGGCCCTTTGGCAGCTCAGCGAGGCGACCCTCCGGGCCCGGCGCAAGGCGCGGAAAGAACGGGTGGGAAAGCTGGTCTCCTCGGGGTTTCTCGCGGTTGCGTACGGCAGCGTGGCGCTCACCTTCGGCGGCTTTGCCGTGGGGCTGCGGGGCGACTCGGGCGAGACGACCCGGGACATCAGCACGGCCCTCATCAGGACCCCCTTTGGCGTGCCGGTGCTGGGTGCCCTGGGCCTGACTGTGATGGGCGTCGGGGTCTATTTTGTGGTGAAGGGTCTCCGGCGCGGTTTCAAGGAGGAACTCTTCCGCTTTGAGGGCACACGGCGGGGAAGGATCATCGATTCACTGGGCGTGACAGGGCACGTGGCCAAGGGCATCGCCCTGAACCTGGCCGGGCTGCTGTTCGTGATCGCGGCCGCCAAGCAGTCCCCCGAAGAATCCACCGGCCTGGACGGCAGCCTCAAGGCGCTTCGCGACCATCCCTACGGGCCGTACCTGCTGGTGGCAATCGGCGCCGGCTTCATTTGCTACGGCATTTTTGCCCTGGTTCGGTCAAAATTCGGCAGGATGTGAGTCATGAGCAGGCGCAGTACGACGCGAGACTTCCGTGAGCTCGCAAGACAGGCAAGCGACATCATGCGCAGGTCGGGGACCGTCCCCCCACCAGGAAGCAGGTCACGCGGTTCTGAGCCGACAAAACTGCTACCTGGTCGGGCGGATCCGGGCGAACGGGCCGCGGATCTCGCCGGGCAGGCCTTCGCCACCATTTTCCGCGCCATCAAAGCCGTTCGTCCTGTCCGCCCAATCCATCCACGGGGCATCAGCCTGGTCGGTGAGCTCACCCGAACAGGTGCTGACGGGCGCGCTGCCAGCGGTATCCCCCGTGCACGAAGCGGGATCGCCTGGCTGGACGCCGCCGGAACGGAGCACGTGCAGGCTCGTTTCTCCCGCTCCGTGGGCCTGCCGGAAGCGCTGCCGGACATTCTCGGTCTGGCCCTCCGCTCCGGTTCCGCCGACCAGCCGGCGGACATGTTGTTCGCCTCGACGGGCTGGGGCTTCCCCGCCCGGTTCGTGCTGATTCCGAAGCTGGACGTCGGCTCCGCCCGATTCACCACGCTGATGCCCTACCAGGGTGCGGACGGACCCGTGCTTCTGGGGCTGCGGACACTCTCCCTGCCGTCCGGAGCCACGGGCCGGGCCGATACCGGCGGCAACTTCAAGGATTCACTGGCCGACGGCGAATGGTCCTTGGCGCTCTCCTTTGCCACGCCCGCCGGCAGGTGGGTCCCCGCCGGAGTGCTCCGGCTGCGGGCAGCCCCGGCTTCCGGGGACACGCCAGCCCGTTTCGATCCCTTGGAGCATCCGCTGCCCGGAGCCGGGACCTATCCGTGGGCGCGCCGGCTCCGGGAACGCTCTTACCGCGCGGCCCGCCGGGCTGCGCCGCCAATGGCAACACCCCGAAAGACCCGGCAGAAGGCCGGCCGGATCTCAGCAACCGGCCAGCACGACCCGGATGAAAGGAACCCCATGTCAACCGTCACGCAGGTCTTCAATTCGCCGGCAGCAGACGTCTGGAAGGTGTTGGCCGACGGCTGGCTCTACTCCGGCTGGGTTGTGGGCGCGTCGAGGATCCGCTCCGTGGACGCCCACTGGCCGGAAAAGGACGCGCGGCTCCATCATTCCGTGGGGGCGTGGCCCCTGCTCATCAATGATTCCACCAGGGTCGCGGCTGCCGATCCCGGCCGGAAGCTGGAGCTGATCGCGCGCGCCTGGCCCGTCGGCGAGGCCAAGGTGGTCATCACCCTCGAAGACCTGGGGCCGCAGTGCCGCGTCACCATCGCCGAGGACGCCGTCCGCGGACCGGGCCTCGCGGTTCCCAAGGCCCTGCGGGTTCCGCTCATTAGCCTGCGCAATACGGAGACGCTGAAGCGGCTCGAACTCATGGCCGCCGGGGCGCGGGAGCCTAGCCGCCGTTACAGCAAACGCGGGGTCACTTGACGCCCAATCCGGTCGGATTATTGGGCGCGAAGTGACCCCGCGTTGCGGAAAAAGCTAGACGCTGGCGGCAACTCCGTCGCGGGAGATGGCAACCATGTCCTCGCGCGGCACAACCTTGATGCGCTCGCGCTTGACCTCGACGCCGTGCGATCCGCCGGCCGCGGTGGCCTCGGCGCCCAGGGCGAGTTCATGTGCGTCCAGGGCGAGCCAGCCTTCCCAGCTGGTGTACTGCACGCCGCGGCTTTCCAGGAGGTCGACGACGGCGCTGGCGGCGGGTGCCTCGGCAACCGGCAGGTTCTCGCGGTCTTCCAGCAGGTACGTCACGGTTTCCAGGGCGTCGCCCTTGGTGTGGCCGATCAGGCCCACGGGGCCGCGCTTGATCCAGCCGGTGGCGTAGATGCCCGGAACGTGCTCGCCGGACGCGTCCAGCACGCGGCCGCCGGCGTTCGGGACGACGCCCTTTTTGTGGTCGAATTCGATCTCCGGAAGGGCTGAACCGAAGTAGCCGATCGCGCGGTAGACGGCCTGCACCGGGTAGTCGACGTACTCGCCGGTGCCGCGGGCGTTGCCCGTGCCGTCCAGTTCGGTGCGTTCAAACTTCATGCCGCTGACGCGCCCGGGGTTCTCGGCGTCGTCGTAAATCTCCACCGGGCTGTGCAGGAAGTGCAGGTGCAGGCGGCGGGAGGCCTTGAGTTCGGAGAGGTCCTCGGGCTGTTCGGCGATCCAGTTGGTGAGCGTGCCCACCATGGTCTTGGTCTGGTTGTTGCTCTGGATCTGGCGGTCGGATTCCTCGTCGAACTCGAAGTCCTCCGGGTACAGGATGATGTCCACGTCCTTGGAGTGGGACAGCTCGCGCAGTTCCAGCGGGGTGAACTTGACCTGGGCGGGGCCGCGGCGGCCGAAGACGTGGACGTCCGTGACCGGCGATGCCTTCAGGCCGGCGTAGACATTGTCCGGGATCTCGGAGACCAGGAGGTCGTCCGCGTGCTTGGACAGGACGCGGGCCACGTCCAGGGCCACGTTGCCGTTGCCGATCACGGCGATTTCCTTGGCGTCCAGCGGCCATTCGCGGGACACGTCCGGGTGGCCGTCGTACCAGGAAACGAAGTCCGCGCCGCCGTAGGAGCCGTCCAGCTCGATGCCCGGGATGTTCAGGTCGGCGTCCTTGATGGCGCCGGTGGCGAAGATGACGGCGTCGTAGTGGGTGCGCAGGTCCTCGATGGAGAGGTCCGTGCCGTAGTCCACGTTGCCGAAGAAGCGGATGTCGCCGCGGTCCAGGACCTTGTGCAGGGCGTTGACAATGCCCTTGATGCGCGGGTGGTCCGGGGCAACGCCGTAGCGGATCAGTCCGTAGGGGGCCGGGTAGCGGTCAAAGAGGTCGATGCTCACGGCCAGCTCGCCGCTCTTGACGGCCTCGCTCTTGGTGAGGATGTCCGCAGCGTAGACGCCGGCCGGGCCGGAGCCGACGACGGCCACGCGCAACGGGCGGGCAGCGGTTCCTACGGTGGTGCTGGTTGACACGGCTGTGTTCCTTTTCTTCGGTCCCGCCCAACTGGGTAGCAGCTGACGTCGATTTGACGGCTCAGAACGGCGTGAGCTGCTACCTGGTTGGGGAACGGGGGCTAGGGGGTGAGAACGCGGGTGGTGCTTGTACGGGGCTTGTTGGGGCTGGTGGTGCTGTAGTCAGCGGTCTTGAAGTGCGACGGCGCGAAGGGGCTCACGCGGACAACGTCACCTATGACGATCACGGCAGGATTCGCGACGCCGGTGGCCTCGGCCTGGTCGGCGATGGCCTCGACGGTGCCGATCGTCACGCGCTGGTTCGGCAGGTAGCCGTTCTCCACAATACCAACCGGCGTGTCCCCGGGCAGACCGGCGAGGACCAGGGCGGCCGCCGATTCGCGCAGCTGGCCCACTCCCATGAGGAGCACCACGGTGTGGTCCGCGCGGGCCGGAACCTCGGACAGTTCCTCGTGGCCGGTCACCACACTGAAGCCCTTGGCCAGGCCGCGGTGCGTCACGGGAATACCGGCCGCGGCGGGCACGGAGATGGCGGATGTTACGCCGGGAACCACTTCAACCTCGACGCCGTGGTGGCGGCAGAACTCCGCTTCCTCGCCGCCGCGGCCCAGGACGTAGGGATCCCCGCCTTTGAGGCGCACCACGCGGTGGCCGGCAAGGGCTTCGTCCACGATGATGCGGTTGATCTCGGCCTGCGGCACGGGGTGGTGGCCCGGCGTCTTGCCGACCTCGATGATGCGGACATCGGGGGCCAGTTCGTTGAGCAGTTCGCGCGGGCCCAGGCGGTCTGCGACCACGACGTCGGCCTGGCCCAGGAGCCGCCGGCCGCGCACGGTGATGAGCCCGGTGTCGCCGGGGCCGCCGCCGACGAGGGCCACGGAACCGGCAGAAGCCGCGTTTGTCGAAACGCGGCGCCGGCGCAATGGCAGGTCGCCGGTTTCCAGCGCGGTGGCGACGGCGTCGCGCAGGGCCATGGCGCGGCGCGGGTCTCCCCCGGCGTTCACGGCGATTTTGACGTCATCCACCACGGCGACGGCGGGGGTCCAGGCTGCGGAGGCTTCGTGGTCGGAGGCGTTGACGCACCAGACGCGCTGTGCCTCGGCGTCGGCCGAGACCTGCGCGTCCACGGCGGGATCGCCGGTGGCGGTCTGGACGAACCAGACGCCGTCGACGTCGGAAGAAGAGTAGGTGCGGGGTTCCCAGGTGAGCAGGCCGGCGCCGGCGAGTTCGCGGAGCCCGGCGGAGGCGTCAGGAGCCACCACGGTGACGCGGGCACCGGCGTCGAGCAGGCCCTTCGCGCGGCGCGTGGCCACGGGCCCGCCGCCCACCACCAGCACGGGGCGGCCGAGCAGGCGCAGTGCCGTTGGGTAGATGTCCTGAATTGCCATGAATCAACGGTAGGGCCGCGTCACATACCGGACCAACGGCGCGGAAACACCAGTTCACGTAAGGTAACGCTGCGTCACATAGGTGCGGGGCGGCGTACGGCCGCCCCCGCCCCGCGCGGGCCGCTACTTCACGGCGATAAGCTCAATGGGCCGGATGTACGGATCCATGGCGAGCAGGGCCGGACCGTATTGGCTCAGGGCGGCGGGAATGGCCCCGTTGAGGTGGGCCTGCCGGTCCTCCTCGGTGTCAAAAGTGTCGAAAATGCCGAAGGTGTCCTCGGTGACCCGGAATGCGTACCAGGTCCTGGTGCCCGGCTCGGTGAGCACTATCTCGCGGCCCCCGCTGAGGAAGTCCCAAACTTCCTGTTCCTTCCCGGGCTTGGCCTCAACCAGTGCCAGCAAGCCAAATTTTGGTGCCACGGCTATCGCCTCAAATCGTCGTCAGGATGGGCCTGGTGCCGTCCTAACCGTGAGTCTAGGCACGCGGCATCGGCGGAACAAGGTTCCGTCAGCCGCGGCGAAAGGACAGCAGAAAGCCCGACGGCGATGGTCGCCGTCGGGCTTTCTGCTTGGTGTGGCTGAGGTGCTTTAGCGGCTGCTGCCGGCCAGGAGGCCGCGGCGCTGGAGCAGGCGTTTCTCGATCGGCGCGAAGACGAGGAGTTCGATCAGGATGCCCACGGCCAGGATCAGCAGGATCGCGGACATCACGATGGTCATGTCGGCGAGGTCGCGGCCCTGGTTCAGCATGGAGCCGAGCCCGAAGCCGATGGTGCCGCCCACCGCGATGATTTCCGCGGCCATGAGCGAACGCCACGAGAACGCCCAGCCCTGCTTGAGCCCGCTGAGGTACCCGGGAAGGGCAGCGGGAAGGATGATCTGCACGGCCATCTGGAAGCGTGAGGCGCCCAGCACGGTGCCCACGCTTCGGTACTGCGGCGGGATCTGGTCCACGCCGGAGATCAGGCCGTTGATGATGGACGGGATGGCGCCCATGAACACCACGAAGTACACGGTGGCGTCCGTGAGGCCGAACCAGATGATGGCCGCCGGCACCCACGCCACTGACGGCAGCACCTGGAGGCCGGAGATGAGCGGACCGAATGCCCTGCGCAGCGGTGCCACCTGGGCCAGCAGCAGCCCGATGGGCGTGGCGATGGCAACGCTGATGAGGAAGCCCACGAGCCCGCGCTGCAGCGAGGTCCACACGGCTTCCTGCAGCGAACCCTCGGCCCAGAGGGTGCCGAACTGCTCCGCCACATCCAGCGGGCCGGGCACCAGGTCGCGGCGCTTGAGGCCGAGCGAGACGTAGGCCTGCCAGATGATGACGAGCACCACGAGCGCCGCCACCGGCAGCAGGATGCGGCTCCAGTCGACGCGGGCCTTGCGAAGGGCGTCGGACTGCAGCGAGTCCAGCCCGGATTCGAGTTCGCGAAGGTCAGCGGAGCCGGTGGAGGACCGGGTCAGGGCGGCGTGGACTTTGCGCGTCTCTTCGTGCGCCCCGGCTGAGCCTGTGCCGCCGGTTGAGCCTGTGCCGGCGGTTGTCGAATCGTGCTCGCTGATTGAGCTTGCCGAAATCGGGGTCTCGGCCAGCGGGGACTCCGTTGCCCGGGGCGTCTCGGCCACGGGAGATGAATTATTTGGCATGGCGGCGGATCTCCTCTCGCAGCCGGGCGGTGATGACCCCGGTCAGCTGTCCGGCAAGACCGGCGTCGGTACGGTGTTCCTCGGTGACGTTCCATTCCTGCACCACACGGCCGGGCCGGGAGGACAGCAGGAGCACGCGCTGGCCCAGCCGGACGGCCTCGCGGACGTTGTGCGTCACGAACACAATGGTGCGGCCGGTTTCCTTCCAGATGCGTTCGAGCTCGTCGTGCAGCAGGTCGCGGGTGATGGCGTCCAGCGCTGCGAACGGCTCATCCATGAGGAGCAGCTGCCGGTCCTGGGCCAGGGAGCGGGCCAGGGACACGCGCTGGCGCATGCCGCCGGAGAGCTCGTGAGGGCGCTTGTCCCCGGCCTCGGCCAGGTGCACTAGGTCCAGCAGTTCGTTGGCCTTGATCCGCCGCTCAGCCTTGCCCACGCCGCGCAGCTTCAGGGCGAGTTCGATGTTTTCCCGGGCCGTCAGCCACGGGAAGAGGGCGGCGTCCTGAAACATGAAGGCGGCACCGTCGCTGGGCACCTCAAGGGCGCCCGACGTCGGGACCTCGAGTCCCGCCATGATGTTCAGCAGGGTGGACTTGCCGCAGCCGGACGCACCGAGGAGGGCGACGAACTCGCCCTTGCCGATGGTGGCGTTGACGTCGTCCAGCACCGGGGCGCCGTCGCCGAAGCGTTTGCCCAGGTTTTCCAGTACGACTGGCATGGTCCCGTCCTTTGTTCGTGGTGCGTGGTGCTTCGAGTGCAGTGGAGCGCGGCCCGGCTAGTCCTGGCCCAGCCCTGCCGCGGAGGCGTGTTCCGCGGATACCGTGTTCAGCGTGGTGAGGTCGAAGATGCCGTTGATGTCGGCCTTTTTGGTGGTGCCGGCGTCCACGCCGTCCTGCAGGAGCTTGGTGAACGTGCCGGCGAGCGGGTCTACGGTGAACACGATGTTCTGCAGCGAGCGGTCGATGACGTCCTGCGGCAGCGCCTTCCCGGAGTCCTGCTTCAGGGCTGCGTTCACTACCGCGGCCTTCTGAGCGGCCGGGGTATCGTTGAGCCACTTGACCGCTTCGACGTGCCCCTTGAGCAGGCCTTCCACGGTCTGCGGGTGCTCGGCGGCGAACTTCTTGTTCACGATCAGGACGGTGGTGGGGAACGCGCCCGGCTTCCCGGTCAGCGAACCGTCCCACAGGTCCTTCTCGTCCACCAGGACCTTCGCGCCGGCCTGGAGCACCAGCCGGGAGGCCCAGGGCTCGGGCAGCCACGCGCCGTCGAGCTTGCCGTCCTGGAACAATTTCAGCGTCTGGGCGTTCTCGGTGGGGTTGATCGCCACGTCTCCGCCGCCGTCGGTGTTGGTCTTGTAGCCCTGCTTGCCCAGCCAGGCGCGCAGCGCCACGTCCTGGGTGCCGCCCAGCTGCGGCGAGGCCAGGGTCTTGCCCTTCAGATCCGCCGCGGTCTTGATCCCGGGCTTGACCACCAGCTGCGCCCCGCCCGAGGCGGCGCCGGCGATGATGCTGATGGACTCGCCCTTGCTCTTGACGAAGGAGTTGATGGCCGGGTTCGGACCGATGTAGGTCGCATCGATCGCGCCGGCGTTCAGCGCCTCGATCGCCGCGGGGCCGGCGTTGAACACCTGGGTGGAAAGCTTGGTGCCGCCCAGGTTCTCCTTGATGAAGCCCTGCTTCACGCCCACCAAAGCGGCGGCGTGGGTGATGTTCCCGAAGTAGCCCAGCTTCAGCTCCGCGGCCGGGCCGGCGGGGGACGTTGACGCGGCAGTGGCGTCGGAACCCCGCGACACAGCCGAGGCCACTATGGCTCCTACGCTGATCAACAGGACCAAACCAAGGGCCAGGGCGATCTCAAGGGTGCGCCTGCGCTTGGGCACTTGGCTTTCGCCGGCCACAATGCGGGTCATACCCGGCCTGGAACTAGTCATGAATTCACCATAGGGAGTGTCATAAACCCGGTTCAATGAGCCGGAAACCGGGGGTCATGCAGGTTCATGCAGCGTCACATTCGGCCACACAAATCTCCATGCCCCCGGCGAACCCGAAATTAGGGCTCAGTCCCCCTTGACATTGATGAGCTGCCGCAGGCGGTGGCGCACCTTGACGAGGTCTTCGGCGTCACGCATCACCTGGTCGATCGGCTTGTACGCCGCCGGGATCTCGTCCACGAAGGCCTCCGTGGCGCGGAATTCAATGCCCTGCATGGCCTCCTTCAGCTCCGCCAGCGAGAAGGCCTTGCGGGCCGCGGTCCGCGAGTACTCCCGCCCGGCCCCGTGCGGCGAGGAATTCAGCGAGACGGCGTTGCCGAGTCCCTCCACCACGTACGACGCCGTGCCCATGGACCCGGGAATCAGGCCGGGGTCCCCGGCCTCGGCCCGGATCGCGCCCTTGCGGGACACCCAGACAGACTTGCCGTAGTGGGTCTCCTGCTGGGTGAAGTTGTGGTGGCAGTTGATCCGCTCCCTCTCCTTCACGCGGCCGTCCACCCACTCGCTGAACTGCCGGATGACGCGGTCCATCATTTCCTCGCGGTTCAGCAAGGCGAAGTGCTGGGCCCACCGCAGTTCCTTGATGTACCGGGTGAACTCGGGCGTGCCCTCCTCCAGGTAGGCGAGGTCGGGGTCCGGCAGCGTGACGCGCTTCTGCCGGGCAACTCCCTGCGCCACCTTGATGTGGTGCTGCGCAATCCTGTTGCCCACGCCCCGCGAGCCCGAGTGCAGGAACAGCCAGACGGCGTCCGTCTCGTCCGCGCACACCTCGATGAAGTGGTTGCCCGATCCGAGCGAGCCAAGCTGCAGATCCCATTTCCCGGTGTACTGGGCCGGGTTGAATCCCGCCTGTGCGGCGAGCTTCTCCAGCTCGGCGATCCGCGGCGCCGCCGTGGCCGCGACCTTCCGGTTGTTGTGGCCGGCGGACAGCGGAATGGCGCGCTCAATCGCCTCGCGCAGGGCCTTCCGGTCGCGGGGCAGTTCCTTCACCGCGTACTGGGTCCTGACCGCGATCATGCCGCAGCCGATGTCCACGCCGACGGCGGCCGGGATGATGGCGCCGAGGGTGGGGATGACGGATCCGACCGTGGCGCCCTTGCCAAGGTGTGCATCGGGCATCAGCGCCAGATGCGGGTAGATGAAGGGCAGCCGGGAGGTTGCCAGGGCCTGCTCACGGGTCTTGGCGTCCAGGATGGATGCCCAGTTGATGAGCCGGCTGTTGATGGTTTCCACGATTTCCTCTCGTCGGGCCGTTCCGCGGTGCGGCGGCACGGGCACTTCGGTGGAACTGGCGTTCCGGTCAAACAAAGAGGTTCGGGTACTGTCCGGATCCAAAGACAAAAGCCCCGAACCATTGCTGGTTGCGGGGCTAAGGGCCTGCTGGATGCAGGCTCTAACTCACAATCAACCCTTGGCGACGGCGGGTGGCGGGTAGCTGTTCTGCGGCAGCACGCAGCAGCGGCAGGAGCGCTTCCTGTCGCTGCGTTAACTGCACGCTGCTCGCCACTTTGTCCCCGCACTGTTCGCGGCCCGAAGGCCTGCCATGGAGATGTCCGTTTCGGGGCCATCAGGGAGAAACTATCGTGCACGGGACGGCGGCTGTCAACAGTCCGCCCGGCACGGAACCGCCACCACTCGCGCCTGCGGGAATGCCGGAAGGCCCCGGTCCGGATAATTCCGGGCCGGGGCCTTCCGGTCGCCAAGCCGATCAGCGGCCAAACGATCAGATCGAGTAGCGCTCGTCCTCGTGGTCGCCCGGGTGGTCCTTGACCAGGCCCGCGGCGAGGGTGTTGCCGTCCAGGGGATCGATCACCAGGAACGCGCCAGTGCGGCGGTGGTGCAGGTAGTTCTCCAGCGGCAGCGGGGCGGCGAGCCGGAGCTGCGCGTGGCCGATGTCGTTGAGTTCCAGGCTGGACGCGCCTTCGAGCTTGAACGTGGCGAGGTCCAGCTTGCCGCTGACGCTGCGGACCAGCGCCTGGACCGTGCGGGTGCCGTGCTTGACCAGCACCTTGGCGCCCTCGCGGAGCGGCTTCGGGGACAGCCAGCAGAGCGCGGCGTAGAGGTCGGCCGAGCTTTCGCGGACCGTGCCAGCTGCGGCGATCGTGTCACCGCGGGCGACGTCGAACTCGTCGGCCAGGCGGATGGCCACGGACTGCGGCGCGGTGGCTTCGTCCAGTTCCGCGCCGGCAAAGTCGATGCCGGTCACGGTGGTGGTGCGCGGGTCCTGGCCGGGGGTCAGCACGCTGACCTTGTCCCCCACCTTGACCGAGCCTTCGGTGATCTGCCCGGCGTAAGCGCGGTAGTCACGGTACTTCTCGACGTCGAGTCCGCCGGCCACCGCATCGGGAGCCAGCGCGCCCTGCGGCCGGACCACCAGCTGCACCGGGAAGCGGAAGCTCTCCAGATGGCTTTCCAGCTCGTCCGCGGCGGGCAGGGTCTCGAGCACCTCGAGCAGGGCCGGGCCGGTGTACCAGGGGGTGCGCTCCGAGCGCTCCACCACGTTGTCGCCGTCGAGCGCGGAAACCGGAACCACCAGAAGGTCGGTGATGCCGTCAGCGCCGAGGCCGAGCTCGCGGCCCACCCTCTGCACGTCCGCCTCGATCTCGCGGAACACGCTCTCGCTGAAGTCCACCAGGTCGATTTTGTTCACGGCCACAATCACGTGGGCCACACGCAGCAGCTGCAGCACGGAGAGGTGCCGGCGGGTCTGCTCCAGGACACCCTTGCGGGCGTCGATGAGTACGACGACGGCATCCGCGGTGGACGCGCCGGTCACCGTGTTCTTGGTGTACTGCACGTGGCCGGGGCAGTCCGCCAGGATGAAGCTGCGGCGGTCCGTGGCGAAGTAGCGGTAGGCCACGTCGATGGTGATGCCCTGCTCGCGCTCGGCACGCAGGCCGTCGGTCAGCAGCGCCAGGTCGATGCCGCCGGCCGAGCCGCCGAAGCCGCGGTCCGCGGAGGTGCGTGCCACGGCGTCGAGCTGGTCGGCGAGGATCGCCTTGGAATCATGCAGGAGGCGGCCCACCAGGGTGGATTTGCCGTCGTCGACCGATCCGGCGGTGGCGAAGCGGAAGAGCGAGGCGTGCGCGAGCGGTGCCTCGTCAAGAAGGGCAGCCGCGCGGGCGGTGTCGATTTCGGTGCTCATTAGAAATAGCCATCCTTCTTGCGGTCTTCCATGGCGGCCTCGGAGATGCGGTCATCCGCGCGGGTGGCGCCACGTTCGGTGATGGTGGAGGCGGCAACTTCGATGACGACGTCGCGCACCGTGGCGGCAGCCGACTCGACGGCGCCGGTGCAGGACATGTCGCCCACGGTCCGGTAGCGGACGGTCTTGGTGATGACTTCCTCATCGGGGCGGGGCTGCGAAACCTCGCCCACTGCACGCCACATGCCGTCGCGGGCAAAGACCTCGCGGTCGTGGGCGTAGTACAGGCCGGGCAGCTCGATGTTTTCGCGCTCGATGTAGCGCCACACGTCCAGCTCGGTCCAGTTGCTGATGGGGAACGCACGGACGTGCTGGCCCACGGTGTGGCGGCCGTTGTACAGGTTCCACAGCTCGGGGCGCTGGTTGCGCGGGTCCCACTGGCCGAACTCGTCGCGGAGGCTCAGGATGCGCTCCTTGGCGCGGGCCTTGTCCTCGTCGCGGCGGCCGCCACCGAAGACGGCGTCGAACTTGTTGCGCTGGATCGCGTCCAGCAGCGGGACGGTCTGCAGCGGGTTGCGGGTGCCGTCGGCGCGCTCGGCCAGCTCGCCGGAATCGATGAACTCCTGGACTGAGCCGACAACCAGCTTCAGGCCCAGGCGCTCAACCGTGCGGTCGCGGAAGTCGATGACCTCGGGGAAGTTGTGGCCGGTGTCCACGTGCAGCACGGGAAACGGAACCTTGCCCGGCCAGAACGCCTTGGTGGCCAGGTGCAGCATCACCACGGAATCCTTGCCGCCGGAGAACAGCAGCGCAGGCTTCTCGAACTCGGCAACCACCTCGCGGATGATGTGGATGGCCTCGGACTCGAGGGTGTCCAGGCTGGAGAGGCGCGTTGAAACGGCTGCGTCGTTCACCAGGGTGGGCTCCTCAGTTAGGAAAGTGCTCATACGTGTAGTCCGCATTCTGTCTTGTTGGTTCCTGCCCAGCGGCCGGCGCGGGGATCGTCGCCGGGGGCCACCTTGCGGGTGCACGGCTGGCACCCGATCGACGGGTAGCCCTGGGAGAGGAGCGGGTTGACGGGAAGGAGGTTGTCATCGGAGTACTGCACCAGCTGGTCGAAGGTCCAGGCGGCCACCGGGTTGACCTTGACCAGGCCGTTGGCTTCGTCGAACGTGACCAGCGGGGTGTTGGTGCGGGTAGGGGCTTCGTCGCGGCGGACTCCGGTGAACCAGAGTTCGTAGCCGGCGAGGGTGCGGCGCAGCGGGGCCACCTTGCGGAGCGCGCAGCACTGGGCGGCATCGCGGGCGAAGAGGTCCTTGCCCAGGAGCCGGTCCTGCTGTTCCACGGTGTTCTCGGGAAGCACGTCCACCACGTTGACCCGCAGGTTCGCGGCCACTTCGTCGCGCGTGGCGTAGGTCTCCGGGAAGTGGTAGCCGGTCTCCAGGAACAGGACGTCGACGCCGGGAAGCTGGTCCGCGACGAGCGCAGGCAGGACGGCGTCGGCCATGGAGCAGGCAACGGCAACGGCGGGCAGCTCGAAGTTGCGCTCCACCCAGGCGATGACGTCGCGGGCGGGGGCGTCCCAGCCGAGCTCTGCGGCACCGGCCTCGGCCAGGGCCTTGAGCTCCTCGACAGAGCGCTTGGACACGCTCGGCACCTCAGCACCGCTGGTGGCGACGGGGGTTTCGACCGGCTCAACCACCGGGTCAATCCCAAGTGCGTGCTTGCTCACTGGAGTGCCTCTTCATCTGCCGCGTGGGCCCATTCGGCGAAGGTCTGCCCTTCGGCGCGTTCGGCCACGAACTTCCGCACCACGCGCTCGACGTAGTCCGGCAGGTCCGCAACGTACACTTTCAGGCCGCGGACGGTACGTCCCAGGCCGGCCTCTTCGCGGTCCGAGGAAGCCAGCCCGCCGCCCAGGTGGACCTGGAAACCCGGGGAGGGGTCGCCGTCGGGTGTGGGGAGCATCATGCCCTTAAGCCCGATGTCCGCGGTCTGGATGCGGGCACAGGAGTTGGGGCAGCCGTTGATGTGCAGGGACAGGGCGTGCGGCAACTGGCCGCTGTCGGCCAGGTCCGCGAGGCGGCGTTCCAGTTCGGCGACGGCGGTGGCGGCAGTGACCTTGGTCTCCACGATGGCCAGCTTGCAGTATTCGATGCCGGTGCAGGCGATGGTGCCGCGGCGGAACACTGACGGCCGGGCGGAGAGACCCAGGGCGTCGAGCTCGGCCACCAGTGGTTCAACCTCGTCCTTGGGGACATCCAGCACCACCAGCTTCTGGTGCGGCGTGGTGCGCAGGCGGCGGGAGCCGCGGGCTTCGAGGGTGTCCGCGAGCTTGACCAGCTGGGTGCCGGACAGGCGGCCGGCCAGCGGGGTGGCGCCGATGAAGAACTTGCCGTCCTTCTGTTCGTGCACGCCCACGTGGTCGCCCGGGGTGGTCGGCTTCGGCGCGGCGGGACCGTCGGCCAGCTTGTAGCCGAGGTATTCGTCCTCGAGGATCTGGCGGAACTTCTCCGGGCCCCAGTCGGCCATCAGGAACTTCAGGCGCGCCTTGGTGCGCATGCGGCGGTAACCGTAGTCGCGGAAGATGCTGGTGACGCCGAGCCACACGTCGGCTGCCTGTTCGGGCGTGACGAACGCGCCGAGGCGCTTGCCCAGCATCGGGTTCGTGGACAGCGCGCCGCCTGCCCAGAGGTCGTAGCCGATGCCGAGTTCGGGGTGCTTGACGCCCACCAGGGCGAAGTCGTTGATCTCGTGCACCACGTCCTGGCTGGGGTGCCCGGTGATGGCGGTCTTGTACTTGCGCGGCAGGTTGGACAGCAGCGGGTTGCCGATGAACCGTTCGCCCAGCTCGGCGATGAGCGGGGTGGGGTCGATGATTTCGTCCTTGGCGATGCCGGCCACGGGCGAGCCGAGGATGACGCGGGGCACGTCGCCGCAGGCTTCGGTGGTGGACAGGCCCACGCCCTCGAGGCGGGTCCAGATCTCCGGGATGTCTTCCACCCGGATCCAGTGCAGCTGGATATTCTGCCGGTCGGTGAGGTCGGCGGAGTCGCGGGCGAAGTCGACCGAGATGTTGCCGATGACGCGCAGCTGCTCGGTGGTGAGCGCACCGCCGTCGATCCTCACGCGCAGCATGAAGTACTTGTCTTCGAGCTCGTGCGGCTCAAGCGTGGCGGTCTTGCCGCCGTCGATCCCGGGCTTGCGCTGGGTGTAGAGGCCCCACCAGCGGAAGCGGCCGTGCAGGTCCTGGCCCGGAATGGAGTCGAAGCCGTCCTTGGAATAGATGGACTCGATACGCTCGCGGACGTTGAGGCCGTCGTCTTCCTGCTTCCAGGTTTCGTTGGCGTTCAGCGGGGTGGTCCCGTCCACCTTCCACTGGCCGTGAGGCTTTGCAGCGGGGCGGGAGGCGCGGGCTGGGCGCGCGGGCTTTTCCGTGGCCGCTCCGGCTAGAGCTGTATCAGTCATGCATCGACTGTAGGGCCGCCCGGAAACACGTCACAAAGGCTCCGGAAACGCTAAGTCACCTAGGGAAATATTTCGTCATGAATCGCCGGAGGGCCTTGAACGGACCGCCCAGCTGTGCATTCCCGGCGCTTCCGCGACCGCGCCCGGCGCGGCGTCAGGCGGCGGCGGTGTGCGCGGCCAGCGCGGCGTCGTAACGCTCCAGCGCGATCTCCGCCAGCACCGGCGACGGCAGCAGCGGCGCCGTCACGAGGTCGGCGCCGGCCTTGGCGAGCTGGTCGTGGAAGAAGCCCGGCGCCAGCAGGTACGACGCGACAACCACCCGGCCGCCCAGGTCCACTGCCCCGGCGGACTCCCCTGCCCCCGCGCCGCCCGCGGCTTCCTCGCGGAGCATGGCAACGGCCTCGGGCACTGAGGGCTTGGCGGACGCACCGTAGGCGGCCACGATCCGGTTGGACCGGAGGGCTCCGAGCTGCTCGGCGAGCTTCTCAACACTTACCGCGGCGTTGGGGTTCGAGGAGCCGGCGGCGGCCAGCACGATCGCGTCGTTGTCCGTGACGCCCGCCTCGCGGAGCCGCTGGTCCAGCAGCGCGGCCAGGCGGGGGTCGGGTCCCAGCGGGGCGGCGGCCAGGGTCCCCGGCCGGCTCTTGACGGCCCGGGCGATGTCCACCTTCACGTGATATCCCACGCTCAACAGCAGCGGCACCACAACAGCGGAGGCTGCCGATCCGCCGTCGGCCTCTCCCCCGTTGCCGGACACCTCGCCGGACGCCTCGGGAAGTCCCGCCACCACGTCCACCAGATCGGGCTGCTGCACGTCCACGTATGCCTCGCGGACGTCGAGTCCGGGCCGGAGCGCGGCGATGGCGTCGCGGAGGGCGTTGACCTCGGCGGCCCCCTGCGCGTTGGAGGTCCCGTGGGCACAAGCGATCATGATCGGGCTGTTCATACGGGCTAGCGTAACGTTGGAGCCGCACTGTCCGCCCCTTGAAATTAGCCGGGACGCTCCATGACATTCCCTTTTGACATCGCCCTGGTTTGGCTGGACCTGGCCGGCGTCTTTTTCTTCGCAGTCTCCGGCTCCCTGCTCGCGGCGCGGAAACAGTTCGACATCATCGGCTCCCTGCTGCTCGCGTCCCTGGTGTCGCTGGGCGGCGGCGTGATCCGCGACATCATCATCAACTCCGGACCGCCGGCGGCCTTCACCAACCCCGCGTACCTCGCGCCGCCGCTGCTGGCCACGGTGCTGGTGTACTTCCTGTTCTCCAGCGTGCAGCGCTTCACGTCGCTGCTGACCCTGTTCGACGCCGGCGGCCTGGCCCTGTTCTGCATTACGGGCACGCTGAAGGCGCTGTCCTCCGGGATGAATCCCGTCGCGGCAGTGCTGCTGGGGGTCACGACGGCGGTGGGCGGGGGCCTGCTGCGCGACATCACCGCCAATGAGGTGCCACAGCTGTTCGATGCCAGGGACCTCTACGCCCTGCCCGCGTTCACCGGCGCGGCGCTGACCACAGTGCTGTGGGTTTCGGGGTCATTCAATGCGCTCTCCGCGTGTGCCGTGGCGGCCGTTGTTTTCACCTTCCGCGTGCTGGCCTGGCGCCGCTCGTGGCACGTTCCGCTGGCCGTGCGCGGGTGGCACCGGCTGGGGCTGGACAGCGGCAATTCGAGGGGCCGGGATTAGCTAGGATAAGAGCCATGACTGACATGTTCCTCGAGAAGTTCCGCGAGCTAGTTCCGAAGTATCTCGAAGACGAATGGCAGGAAGAGGACGGGCTACCGGCCGACGAGCTCGATTCCGCCCTTGCCGAGCATCAGTTCACCATCCCGCTTGTGCTCCGCGAGTTCTACCTGGCCCTCGGCGGCTGCGAGGACCTCATGGAGGCCTACCACTACTTCTGGGACCCCGAGGAACTCGAAGTGGACGACGACGGCTTCCTCATGTTCCTTGAGGACGAGGAAGAGCAGTTCACCTGGGGCTTCCGCGTGGCCGACCTCAGCGTCCCGGACCCCATCGTGTACCGCCGCAACAACCTCCGCGGCCAGTGGAAGAGCGAAGAAGGCACGTTCTCGGAGTTCGTGTTCGACATGTTCGACTGGGCCTTCAACGAGGACGACGACTAAAGCCCTGTCCGGCCGCACCCTCGCCTTGGTTGCGGCCGCGCGCCGTCCTGACCCTGTTTGGCCGCCGACGGGCCGCGGCTCGCCGCTGAGCCTGCGTGTCTTGGGGCCCGCGGCGGCAAAGAGGGTCACGACGGCGGCACTCACCTGGGGGGGGTCACTCGGGTGCGAACCTTCCCAATGCCCGCAGACGGAGCACCGCCAGGACCTGTTCCACCATGGCCTCGGGGTGATACACCACGTCGTCGTAGTAATAGCGCAGTGTGAGACGGCCCCCGAGCATGCCGGCATTGTTCCGCCGATTATCCTTCTTGACCTGCCGGGGTTCAAAGTGCGTGGAGCCGTCCAGTTCCACCACCAGACATTCCTCAACCAGGCAATCCACCTCGCCCACCCCCGGGAGGTGGACGTGCATACGGACCTTGAGGCCGGCGCGGATGAAGTGCGTATGGGCCAGTATCTCCAGCACGGAGTCCGCTCGCGGAATCAACAGATCCAGCACTGCCCGGGCGCGGCCGTTCCTGTTCCCGACGAGTTTGCTCCGCAGGAAGTCGGAGGAAATCTGGCCTCGGCCGGTGGCTGACTGCACTAAGGCCAGCGCTTCGAGCTCCGGCAGGCACCTCATCGCATGAAGAAGCACATCAGCCAGGCCCGCCACCGGATAGGCCGGGTCGGGGTCGTGCGTACACGGTGCATGGTCAATCACCCCCGGCTTTGGAACACCGTTGCCGCAGCTCAGGTGCACTTCTTGCGGCGGATGCAGGGCCCACAGGCTGTAGAACCGCGCTGCCGACACACAGGTGAGCCGGCTGTTGTACCTGAAGGCGGCCAGGACGCCGTCGTCCGCGTTGTGCAGCGCGTACACTCCCCGCAGCGGCCGGTGCAGGCGCCCGGCGTCAACGCCAGCCTCGAGGGTGCGCCGGAGGAAGCCGGCTCGCATGAGCTCGCTTCTCCGGGCCGCTCCCCCGCGTCGCGCCAGGAAGGTCTGAAGGTCCATCACTCCACGGTCCCTGCACTCGGCGGGGATGGGGAGCCGTGGACTTACCTATGTGCACAACCCAACCCGGATCCGTCGTGACCCACTTCCCCGGACGACTGCTGACGGCGCGCCACCCCATCGGCGTGTCCTCCACGGACGGAGACCAAACAAGGTCAGGACGGCGCGGCAGGGCAGCCCAAGCAGTGTGACACGCCCATTAACAACAGATTTGAAATGTGTGACAAAACTGTCATAGACTGTTCACGGATCCACTAAATGCCTCCGGTGGATCTGATGCGAACGGAGAAACGGCCCCGGTTCCACGCAGCGTATGACTCGTAACGCTGCAGGGAACCGGGGCCGTTCCGTTTGAGCCACCGAGGCCAGCCAAGCCGGGCGAATCCGCCCGGGCGGCCAGGGCCTTAGCTCGCGCGGTCCACCACGGCCCGGGCGAAGCTGGTCAGCGAATCCTTCACGACGCCCTCGGGCAGCGGCGCCAGCGCGGCAATGGCCTCGTCGGCCCACGCGCGGGCAACGACCCAGGACTCGGCGGTGACGGGGTGCTCGCGCAGCCCGGCAACGGCGTCGGCGAGGGCTGCGTCGGAGGAGAGGTCGCCGTCGATCAGCTTAAGAAGTTCGACGGCGGACTGGTCGCCCTGCGTCGCGGCGTTGCGCAGGAGCAGAACCGGCAGCGTGGGGACGCCCTCGCGCAGGTCGGTTCCCGGGGACTTGCCGGACTTGACCTTGACGCCGGTGACGTCGATGACGTCGTCGGCCAGCTGGAAGGCCACGCCAACCTTTTCGCCGTACTGCACCAAGACGTCCTCGTAGGCTTCGTCGGCGCCGGCAAAGATCGCACCGAGCTGGCCCGAGGCCGCCACCAGGGAGCCGGTCTTGTCTGCGATGACCGACAGGTAGTGCTCCACCGGGTCCTCGTCCGGTCGCGGGCCCACGGTTTCGTGCAGCTGGCCCAGGCACAGCCGCTCGAAGGTGCGCGCCTGGATGCCCAGGGCGCGGGAGCCCAGCTCGGAGACGAGGATGGAGGCGCGGGCAAAGATGAGGTCGCCGGTGAGGACAGCCACGGAGTTGCCCCAGACCTCGTGCGCCGTGGGGGCGCCGCGGCGGAAGGGCGCGGAGTCCATGACGTCGTCGTGGTACAGCGTGGCCAGGTGGGTCAGCTCAACGACGACGGCGGCCTGCACCACGGCGGGCAGCGACGCGTCACCGAGGTGTGCGCAGAGCAGGGTCAGCAGGGGGCGGATGCGCTTGCCGCCGGCTTCCACCAGGTGACGCGACGTTGCGTCTGCCAGGGGGTCGGAGTTGGCGATGGCCTCGCGCAGCTTCTTCTCCACGCGGGCCAGGTTGTTGGTGATCGCAGGCCCGAGTTCGGGGTCGCCCGCGATGGCCGCGAAGCCTGCCGGCAGCTGGAGCCCGGTGGCGATGGCGGTGGTGTTGAGGCTGGGTTCGGAGGCCGGCAGGCCATGCCCGGCGTGCGTCCAGCTGTGGTTCGCGGAGTTGGTCACGGGTTAACCCTAACTTTTTGTTGCGGAAACCGCTGATTTGAGGCCTGACGGGGCATGGGCGGACGTATTGGAGGTGGCGGGCACCAGCAGTTCCAGGACCCGGATCACGCGGTCTTCGAAGCCTTTGGCGGCCGGGTCGGTCAGGTTGGCCAGGAGCCGGACCACGAAGCGCATGAGCACGGGGATGGGCATTCCGGTCCGCAGCGCGAGCTTCATCACCGCGGGCTTGCCGATCAGCGCGGCAAAGGCCCGGCCGAGCGTGAAGTGCGATCCCCACTGCTCCCGCACGTAGTCCGCGTACCCCGCGAGGCGGGCGTCGGCGTCGTGCGCGGTCCAGCCGGCAGAAGCGGACCGGGCCGCGGCGTCGATGATGAACTCGGCCGCAAAGCGGGCGGACTCCATGGCATAGGAGATGCCCTCGCCGTTGAACGGGGACACCATGCCGCCGGCGTCGCCGAGGAGCAGCAGGCCCGGCGAGTAGTGCGGTGTGCGGTTGAAGCCCATGGGCAGGGCGGCGCCGCGGATCTCGCCCACCTGGTTTTCCGGCGTGAAACCCCATTCGGCGGGCATGCCGGCGGTCCATTCGCGGAGCACCTGCTTGTAGTCCAGCTTGCCGAATTCCTTGGACGAGTTGAGGATGCCGAGGCCCACGTTGGACGTGCCGTCGCCCGCGCCGAACACCCAGCCGTAGCCGGGCAGCAGCTTGCCGTCGCGGCCGGGGAGCTCCAGCCAGCCCTCCATCCAGTCGTCGTCGTGGCGCGGGGAGGTGAAGTACGTGCGCACGGCGACGCCGAGGGGGCGGTCGTCCCGTTTCTGGATGCCGAGGGACACCGCGGTGCGGGTGGAGTTTCCGTCCGCCGCGAGGACGACGTCGGCCGTGAAGTCGCGCGTCTCCCCCGTCTTGCGTCCGGACTCGTCCAGGAGCGCTGCGCGGACGCCGGCCACGCGGCCGTCCTCACCGCGGAGCGCTTCGGTGACGCTGTGGCATTCCAGCACGGCGGCGCCCGCGGACTGGGCATGGCGGGCCAGCTCCTCGTCGAAGCCGAGCCGCGTGCGGATCAGCCCGTACTGCGGAAAGTCGGACACTTCAGGCCAGGGCAGTTCGATGGAGCGGCCGCCGGCGAGCAGGCGCAGGCCCTTGTTCCGGCGCCAGCCGTCCGCTTCGGGGTGCGGCAGGCCGAGCTTCTGGATCTCCCGGACGGCCCGCGGGGTGAGGCCGTCACCGCACACCTTTTCGCGCGGAAAGCTGGTTTTTTCCAGCACCGTGACGTCGATGCCGGCCTTGGCGAGGTAGTACGCGGCGGTGGACCCGGCCGGGCCCGCGCCGACAATCAGTACCTTCACAGTGTCAGCGGGCGGATCGCGGGATGTTGCGGCGCAGCTTGGCCACCGGGCCCGTGTGGGCGGCGATGGCGGCAGCCCCGCCGTCGGGGGTGGAATCGAGGGGCTTGTGGGCGCGGTGGACCGCCACGATGCCGCCGCTCAGGTTGCGGTACGTGACGCCTTCCCAGCCGGATTCCTGCAGCCACGCCGCGAGGTGGTCCTGGTCCGGCCAGGCGCGGATGGATTCGGCGAGGTAGACGTAGGCGTCCGGGTTCGAGGACACCTTCACGGCGATGGCCGGGAGGGCCCGCATGAGGTATTCGGTGTACATGGTGCGCCACAGCGGGACCACGGGCTGGGAGAACTCGGCGATGACCAGCTTGCCGCCCGGCTTGGTCACCCGGAGCATCTCGGCCAGGGCCTTCTTGGGCTCGTTGACGTTGCGCAGGCCGAAGGAGATGGTGCTGGCGTCGAAGGTGTTGTCCGCGAACGGCAGGTTGGTCGCGTCGCCGGCGATGAAGTCGATGTCCGGGCGGCGGCGCTTACCCACCTTGAGCATGCCGAGCGAGAAGTCGCAGGCCACCACGTCTATGCCGGCATCGGCATATGGCTCGCTGGAGGTTCCCGTGCCGGCCGCAAGGTCCAGCACGCGCTGGCCGGGCCGCACATCCATGGCCTCGACCACAACCTTGCGCCACCGGCGCGTCTGCCCCATGGACAGGACATCGTTGACGACGTCGTACTTCGGTGCGACGTCGTCAAACATCGTGGCTACTTCGTCCGGACGCTTATCCAAGGATGCTCGGTTCACCCTGACAATCTACCCGAATCTACTGTGAGGTACTTGTAGGTACTTAGCGGACCGTTGCCGTCAACCACTTTCAAGTACCTAGCGGACCGTTGCCGCCGCCGGGCGTGGTGCGCTGAGCCGGAGGTACTTAAAGGTACCGAGGGGGCTAAGTAGAACAGAGTACTGTTGACCCATCATGACCAGAACGCTCCGCACCTTGACAGTCCCTTTGGATGGAGAATCGACTCCCGGGGGGCTGCCGTCGTATCTGGTGCGGGACGACGTCCTCTGCTGGACCCGCCGCGAGGCCGGCCTGGTGGGCTTCGGCGAGGTGGCCCGGTTCACGGCCACGGGACCCGAACGGTTCCTCGAGGCGGACATCTGGTGGCGGCACCTGGTCATCGAAGCCGAGATCACCGACCACGTGGAGTGCCCCGGCACCGGCCCGGTCGCGTTCGGCTCGTTCGCGTTCTCCAAGGTTTCCGCCCACGAGTCCCGGCTGATCGTGCCGGAGATCGTGGTGGGCGTCCGGGACGGCCGCACCTGGCTCACCCAGATCAAGGCCGACGACGGCGAACTCACCGAAGCGGGCGCCCTCGCCGCACTGGCGGGGTGGCTGGAGTCGCCGGCCCCTTCCGGGGCTCCCGGCGCCGCTACCCCCGGCCGCGACATGCCCGGCGGCGACCTGCCCGCGGACGCGGGTGCCGCGGTCGTACGTCCGGGACCCGCCACGCTGGAGACCGGTTCCCTGAGCGAAGCGGACTGGATGGCCGCCGTCGCCGCCGGGGTTGCCGAGATCCGCACGGGCCGGCTGGAAAAGCTGGTGCTGGCGCGGGACGTGGTGGCCACGGTGCCGGAGGGCGTCAATGCGGCGGAGGTGCTGCGGCAGCTGGCCGTGCGGTACCGCGAGTGCTGGACATACGGCGTAGACGGGCTCGTGGGCGCCACTCCGGAGATGCTGATCCAGGTGGAGGGCCGCACTGCCCAAGCGCGCGTGCTGGCGGGAACCCTGGACCGGCGCGATGCCCTGGGCGAGGCCGGGCTGCCCCTGGACTACGCCGAGCGGGTCCTGGCCGGCTCCGAGAAGCAGCGGCACGAACACGAGATCGCGATCCAGTCGCTGACCACCCAGCTTGCGCCGTTCTCCGAGGCCATGAACGCACACAGCGAACCGTTCATCCTGGAGCTGCCCAATGTGTGGCACCTGGCATCGGACGTCAAGGCTGAGCTCACGGAGGTAGAGGGCCACGTCCCCACGTGCCTGGCCCTGATCAATGCGCTCCACCCCACGGCGGCCGTGTGCGGCACCCCCACGCAGGTGGCCGGTGCACTGATCCGCAAGCTCGAGCATTTGGACCGCGGGCCGTACGCCGGGCCGGTGGGGTGGCTCGATGCCGCGGGGAACGGCGAATGGGGCATCGCCCTGCGCGGAGCCGTTATCGAATCGCCGAACACCGTCCGGTTATATGCCGGCTGCGGAATAGTCGAGGGGTCGCACCCGGAGGCCGAGCTGGCGGAGACGTGGGCCAAGTTCCGCCCGATGCTGGAATCGCTGGGCATCAGCAGCTAGCGCGGTCCACAGCTGCCGGCCCGGCTGCCGGCCTGGAGTGCAGGCGGCGCGGGACTGGGCTACAGGGGCGGGGTGGCGTAGATTGACAAGAGTCCGGGATTCCAGACACGCGACGGCGCCAAGGTCTTGATATCGGGTGTGATTTAGTTATCCAATAGTGAAACTAAGTTTCCTGTGATGCATATCTCTTATTCAGAGATACACTATAAGCCGCTTTAGACCCGCATACTCCTGCAACAAAAGGTAAGAAACATGCAGCTCAAGTCCCTTGCCACGGCCAAGCTCAGCGCGAAGGCCGCCGCGATCCTCGCTGTCGGGGCCCTCAGCCTCACCGCATGCGGCGGTGGCGGCTCGACTCCCGCGGCAAGCAGCAGCACTGGCAGCGTTCAGCTGATCAACGCCGGCAAGCTCACTGTCTGCTCGGACATCCCCTACGAGCCGTTCGAATTCCAGAAGGACGGCAAGAACGTCGGCTTCGACATGGACATCGCGGCCGAGCTCGCCAAGGACATGAAGGCGGAGCTCAACGTGGTGGACAGCTCCTTCGAGGCCATTGAGACCGGAACGGCCCTGACCCAGTGCGACGTCTCGATCTCCTCCATCTCCATCACCGACACCCGCAAGTCCGTCATGGACTTCTCCAGCCCGTACCTGAACGATGACCTGACCCTGGTTGCCACCGAGGCTTCCGGCATCACCAACATCGACAGCGCCAAGGGCAAGAAGGTGGGCGTCCAGCAGGCCACCACCGGTGCGCAGTACGCCAAGGACAAGGGCCTCGACGCGCAGCAGTTCGAGGACACCGGCCTCCTGGTCCAGGCGCTCAAGGCAGGCACCATCGACGCCGCGCTCGGCAACCAGTCGGTCCTCGGCTACGCCATCAAGGACGATGCCAAGATCAAGCGCGTCGAAAACTACGCCACCGGTGAGAAGCTCGGCATCGCCATCAAGAAGGGCAACACCGCCATGGCCGATCAGGTCAACTCGACCCTCAAGCGCCTGGCTGACGACGGCTCCTTGAAGAAGTTCGAGACCACCTGGTTCGGCGAACCAGCCAAGTAGCCAGCGCTTCGGCCTGAGACCTTCGCAGCCGGGGCCCCGTTCAGGATCTGCTTAGCGGTCCGTGCGGGGCCTCAACTGCGCAAAACGAATGTGAGCACACCATGGCAATGACCGCACGTCAACGAGCCAAAGTCAGTCTGTACATCCAGGCCGGAATCTTCATCGTGGCCATAGCCGCGCTGATTCTTGCCACGGACTGGAAGACCGTAGGCAACAGCGTCTTCAACTTCGGCAAGATCGGCCCGATGTTCCCCGGAATCATCGTGGTGGGCCTGAAGAACACCCTGATTTACACCGCCTTGGCGTTTGTCGTCGGCCTTTCGGGCGGCCTCCTGCTGGCACTGATGAAGCTTTCCACTTTCCCCGTGTACCGCTGGATCGCCACCGGCTACATCGAGTTCTTCCGCGGCGTCCCGGCGCTGCTGGTGTTCATTGCGTTCGGCTACGGCGTCCCCCTGGCCTTTGGTGTCTCCTGGGACGTCAACGTTGTGGTGATGGTGTCCCTCGGCATGGTTGCATCCGCCTACATCGCAGAGACCCTCCGCGCCGGCCTGCAGGCCGTCCCCAAGGGACAGATGGAAGCCGCGCGGTCCCTTGGCATGCCGATGTGGCGGGCCATGGTCACCATCGTGATCCCGCAGGCCTTCCGGATCGTGCTGCCGCCGCTGACCAACGAGGTCATCCTGCTGACCAAGGACTCCTCGCTGATCTACGTGCTGGGCCTCACCGCCTCGCAGTACGAGCTCACCAAGTTCGGCCGCGACGGCATCTCCAGCCTGGGCGCGGGCCTCACGCCACTCCTGGTGGCCGGTGCGTTCTACCTGGTGATCACCATCCCGCTGAGCCTCCTGGCCCGGAAGTTCGAAAGCCGCTCCGCGCGGACCAAGCGATAGGCAGAGAAGTCATGAACGACGTCGTAATTCCCTCCCGCAACCACAGCGGGCCCGTCCATGCCGCCGGAGTCTCCATCAAGGACCTGCGCAAGTCCTACGGCTCCAACGAGGTCCTCAAGGGCATCAGCCTGGATGTTGCCCCGGGTGAGGTTGTCTGCCTGATCGGCCCGTCCGGCTCGGGCAAGTCCACGCTGCTGCGCTGCGTCAACCTCCTGGAGCAGCCGAACGAGGGCACCATCCACGTGGGCGGCTTCGAGGCCACGGACCTGGACGTGGACATCGACAAGATGCGCCGCAAGGTGGGCATGGTGTTCCAGCAGTTCAACCTGTTCCCCCACCTGAACGCGCTGCGCAACTGCAGCATCGCGCAGACCAAGGTGCTCAAGCGCTCCCAGGCCGAAGCGGACAAAGTGGCCCAGGCCAACCTTGACCGCGTGGGCCTGGGGCACCTCGCGGACCGCTTCCCGGACCAGCTCTCCGGCGGCCAGCAGCAGCGCGTGGCCATCGCCCGGGCGCTGAGCATGGACCCGGAACTGATGCTCTTCGACGAGCCGACCTCGGCCCTGGACCCGGAGACGGTGGGCGACGTCCTCTCCGTCATGCGGAACCTGGCCAAGGAAGGCATGACCATGCTGGTGGTCACGCACGAGATGGGCTTCGCCCGCGAAGTGGCGGACCGCGTGGTGTTCATGGACGGCGGCGTGGTGGTGGAGGAAGGCGTGGCCGAACGTGTCATCAGCAGCCCCACCCAGGGCCGCACCAAGGAGTTCCTCAAGCGCGTGCTCGACCCGACGCACATCGAGATCTCGGAGTAGGTTTTCGCCTGGCGCTGCGCTTTTCGGCCGGCGCTGCGCAAATGCCCTGACGCTACTGGAATTCCGGTAGCGCCGGGGCATTTGCGCGTCATGGGGCAATTTGCGCATCAGCCGGCTGACCGAGCACGACGGCGGGGCACGCCGGCCGCCGCCAGCTTCCGTTCCAGCCGCCCGGGGGTCATCAGGTCCGGCCAGATCCACCGGACCACGGCACGTCCGGTCGCCCGGATCCTGTCCTCCCTGTACTTTTCATCGACCACGGCCTGAGACGGGCTCCGGCCCTGGAGGTACTCCGGCTTCACATACTTGTCGACGCCGTCGAACTCGCCGGCGACCCTCACGCCGCCCCAGTAATAGTCCGTGTAGCCAACGAGCCCGTCGGCATCGCGGACCTCGTACTGCAGGACGGGCGGCTCAAAACCGCCAACGCGCATGAGGGCACGGCCGTACGACTCTCCCGCCGAGCCGGAGAGCGGGTCCGCGAAGTCAACGGCCGCCGCGATCCTGCGGGCCGCCGCGGACGTGTAGTTTCCTTCTACTCCGGCCAGAAGCGTTTCCTTGGACAAAGCCGGTAACCCCCTCGCCGTGTCCGGCCTGAGCACGTGGTCCAGCGGCACAATGGCCTCGGCAAAGGTCGTGAACGCCGCCAGATCCAGGACGGTGCGTACCCGTCCGGTGACCAGCAGTCCCTCGCGCCGGACCGCCGTCAGGCCTGCCGGGTCTGCGTAGTGCCGTCGGACACCGGCACGGGACCGGCCGCCGTCGTTCTGGAGGGTCAGGGCGTGCACTTCCTGCCGGCCGACCGTGGGAATGCCCCAGACGCTGGCCGCGGAATGGCGGGCAAACACCGTGGGCGCACCGCAGGTCTCCGCTGCCGCATTCACCCGCAGCCGGTACTGCTCCCAGGGTTTGAGGGCATGCCATGCTGCCCCATCCACGTAGACGCCGTGCCGAATCCTGACCAGCGCACCGGCGCTGGAGCGACGCGCGAGGTCCTTGGGTGCCAGCCCCTGCTGGATGTGGTCACGGGCAAGAATCAGCCGCGGTAAGCCGGTCATGGGCAGTTCCCTCATGCATGGAACATTCGCAGCTTTGGGCAGGGCCGAACAGCGGAGATCAGGGCTATGTGGAAATCCGTCCGCCGCCCGCTGATGACGCGCATCCTGCTCCGCGACGCGCCTCCTGCTTCGCGACGCGGACCTTACCCGGCGCCCATGGAATTCCCGTAGCGCCGGGTATTTTCTGCGTCGCCAGGCGGAAAGCTACTCCGCGAGCACACCCTCGACGGCTGCGCTGATCGCGGCCTTGATCCGCCGGTGCAGCGCCCGCAGCTCGTGCCGGTCCGTGCGAACCTCGATGATGGTGCGGCCCGCGAACGGTGCGGCAAGCGCTTCGGCCAGTCCCGCCGTCGTACTGACCGCGCAGTGCCCGACGCCGTACGCTGCGGCGAGTGCCGCGATATCCACTGAGTGGGGGGTGCCGAAGAGGCGTTCGACGGCGTCTCCGTAGCCGCCAGCCTCGGCCACCGCGCCGTGCTCCAGGAGGCTGAAGATGGCGCCGCCGGAGTCGTTGAGCACCACAATCCGGAGCTGCGGCTCTCCCTCGCCGGCGCCGAGGAGCAGGCCGCCGGCGTCGTGCAGGAACGTGACGTCGCCAAGGAGCAGGGTGGTTTCCTGGCGGCCGCCGAGCGCGATGCCCGTGGCGGTCGAGATGGTGCCGTCGATCCCGGCGAGGCCGCGGTTGGCGAAGACGGTGGCGGCCGGTTCCGGGACGGGCTGGCCGGCGAGGTCGACGTCACGGATGCCGTTGGAGGAACCGAGGACCAGCTGGCCGCGGGAATGCTGCCACACCAGGGCGCCCACCGACGGTCCGGTCGCGGCGTCGGCGGAGGCGAGCACCCCGTCGACGGCATGCTGGGCCGCGGCGCCGGCGAGCAGCCACGCATCAAGCCACGCCGAGGAGCCGCGCCCCGCGAACTCGGCGAGTTCGGTCAGGCTGGCGATCGGCGTTTCGCGGCGCCGCCCGGGCTCGTACCAGCCCACCGGAACGGGTTCGTAGAGGGCGGCGGGGACCTCGGTCCGGGCCAGCAGCGCCGAGACGGGACGCGAAAGTGTGGGGCGTCCGAAGACCACGACGCGCTCGATCGGCAGCACCGAGTCCGGTCCGAAGTGCTCGAGCAGCAGCCGGTAGGGGCCCACGGCGTTCGGGCCGAAGCGTGAGTTGGACGACGGCTCGGCCAGCAGCGGCAGGCTGTGGGCGCGGGCGAAGGCTTCGGCGACGGGCCCGGCGTCGTGCCCGGCCAGCACCACGGTGCGCAGCTCCGGGAGGTCGGCCGTGGCATGGGTCAGCGCCATGGTGAGCGGCTCGGTGGCGATCCGGAACGTGCTGCGGCCGTGCTGCTCCGGCAGCCGCTCCCCCGGCTCGGGAACCAGCGGATCCCGGAAGGCGAGATTGAGCTGGACGGGCCCTGGCGGCGTGTCCTCAAAGGCCCCCGTGGCCGCTGCCAGGGCGGTATCGACGGCGCGCTGCGGGCTGTCGCCGGCGGGCACATCGACGGCGAAACGCACGTGCTCGCCGAAAAGGTCCAGCTGGACGGTGGTCTGGTTGGCGCCGGTTCCGCGGAGCTCCTCCGGCCGGTCGGCGGAGACCACCACGAGCGGCACGGCCGCGTGGTTGGCTTCCATGACTGCGGGCATGAGGTTTCCGACGGCGGTCCCGGACGTGGTCAGCACGGCAACCGGTGCTCCGGTGGCCAGCGCGAGACCCAAGGCGGTGAAGCCGGCCGAGCGCTCGTCGATCCGGACCAGCAGCTCCACCTTCCCGGCCGCTGATGCCTCGGCCAGCGCGTACGCCATGGGCGCGGAACGCGAGCCCGGGGCAACCACGACGAACCGGACACCGCCGTCGAGCATTGCAGCGACGGCGACCCGTGCCGCACCCAGCGAGGTCAGCGTGTGCTGCGGCCCTGCGGCGGGGTTCACGGTTGCGGCTGGGTTCACCGTTGCGGCGGGGTTCACGGCAGCGGCGGCCAGCGCGGCGGGGTCACCGGTACCCAGCGCTGGCGCGGGATCGGCGGTGGAAGGCTCGGTCTGGTCCTCGGAAGTCACCGAACCAGTCTGCCACCATCCAAACCCTGCATCACATCCTGCCGCTTAACCCACGACGCTCCTGCACCTCGGCGGCGTAAGCAGCTTGAGTGCAGGAGCGTTGGGCACGAAACCGCAGGATGTGCGGGAGGGCGAGCCAAAAAGCCCGCCGCAAGTGGGAGAGACCGGGAACCCTAGGCCTCGATGCGGGAAACCTGGATCACGGCCGGGCGCGGGGCGCGGACCTGGCCGGGCTTCGGCGCGGCACCTGCCGGCACGTAGTCCGGGAAGTACGAGTGGGGCTCCGCGAAGGTGCCTTCCTCGCCCGGGTGCTGGACGGAGACGAACACGTGGCCTTCGTCGTCGTGGACGATGGGGCCGCAGGTTTCGGCTTCGCGCGGCACGGCCAGGAACTGTTCGACGCGGCCGCGTTCTGCGCCCTCCACCGTCACCTTGAACAGGCCGTCCGCACGGCCGATGCCCGAGGGGGCGCCGTCGGTGGAGATCCAGAGGTTGCCCACGGAGTCGAACGCCAGGTTGTCCGGGCAGGAGATCGGCGAAACCTGGCCTGCCGGGAAGCCGGAGAAGTAGGTGACGTCGCCCTGCGCCGGATCGCCGCAGACCATCAGGAGGTTCCAGGTGAACTTCCGTGAGGTCTGGTCGCCGGTCTCGGTGATTTCCACGATGTGGCCGTCGCGGTTTTCGTTGCGCGGGTTGACCTCCGTGGCGCCTTCCTTGCCCGGCTTGCCGCGGTCCGAGTTGTTGGTGCAGGCCACGTAGACCTTGCCGGAGCGCAGGCTCGGCTGGACGTCCTCGCAGCGGTCCATCTTGGTGGGGCCCACCTTGTCCGCGGCCAGGCGGGTGTACACAAGGACTTCCTCGACGCTCATGCCGGCAACCATGGACTTGCCGCCGACGACGAGGGGGAGCCATTCGCCCTTGCCGTCGAAGGAACCGTCGGCCGGAACCGTGCCCGTGCCGTCGATCTCGGCGGCGGGTGCGTCGCCGCTGAACTTGGCAACGTACAGGTCACCCTCGGCGAGGAGCGTCATGTTGTGCTTGCGGTCGCCCTCGCGGTACTTGGCCTTGGAGACGAACTTGTAGAGGTAGTCGAAGCGCTCGTCGTCGCCCATGTAGGCCACCACGTGCCCGGACTTCGCCAGGATCACGTTGGCGCCCTCGTGCTTGAATCGGCCCAGGGAGGAGTGCTTCTTCGGCGTGGACGTGGGATCGAACGGGTCGACTTCCACGATCCAGCCGAAGCGGTTGGTTTCGTTCTCGTAGCCGGGGTTGTTGGCGTTAAAGCGCGGGTCGTCCAGTTCCCACTGGCGGCCCGTGGGCTTGTTGGTGAGACCGTAGCGCTTGTCCGAGGCGGACGTGCCCGGGGCCACGAAATAGCCGTTGAAGTTCTCTTCGCCGGAGAGGATGGTGCCCCAGGGGGTGGTGCCGCCGGAGCAGTTGCCGAGCGTGCCCATGATCCAGCGGCCTGCGGGATCGGCCGCGGTCTTGACCAGCGGGGAACCCGCCACGGGGCCGGTCAGCTCGTAGCGGGTGCTGTTCAGGTAGCGGCGGTTGAGGCGGGCGCCCTTGACGTGGCTCCACGGCGTGCTCTTGTTCTTGCGCTCCAGCTCCACAACCGTGAGGCCGTGGGCTGCGGCACCGACGGCGCGCATCTCGGCGGCCGGCATGGTGGCCGGGAACATAATGTTCTCGTTGGTGTACTCGTGGTTTGCGAACAGGACCGCACGGCGTCCCCTGCTGCCCGGGATCTCGAGGATGTCCGAGTAGTCGTTGTTGTAGCCGAACTGGCGCTCCTGGGCCGCGGCCGTCTGGTGGGCGAGATCGAACGCCGGGGCGTCGTTGAAGATGGGGTCGCCCCAGCGGATGACGGGCTGCCAGGTGAAGCCGGCGGGCACGGTCACGGCGTCGACGTCGGATGCGACGGACGGGATGGCCGTGAACTGCAGCTTCGAGGCGCCTGCGCCGTAGCCCTTGGTCGCGGCGGGCGAAAGGCCGGACCCGGCGTCGGCCACTGCGGTTTCGGAGGAGTTGAGGGCACCGCCGAGTACGACGGCGAGCGCGCCGGCGGCGCCGAAGCCCAGGGCGGCGCGGCGCGACAGCGTGGTGGAGGCGATGTCACGGAAGTAGCTGTTGGAGCTGGTGTTGCAGACGTCGCCCGCGCAGGCGTTGTCGCACTTGAGGGCGCACGTGACAGGGCTGCGCTTGCCTTTGGTGTGGCCAAGCATGGGCAGCAGGGCAAACTTGCGTCCGGGGATTTCAGACATGGAGAGAGACCTTCCAAGGTGTGAGATGCGGTCCCGCCTACCCTCCTAGGGGTGAGATGCGGTCTCGCCCACCCTGTCAGCGTTAACCAAAGATGAGAGGACACTCTGGTTAAGCGCTGGTGAACATCACCGGCCCGAACGATGCTGCCCGGACCTGGCGTCACGCAAGCTCGGCGTAGGCCCGGGCCAGCCGCGCGAGCCACCATTTCCTCCGTTCGGGAACAGCGGCATACTGCTCAAGCAGCCCGTCGTCGGCGGCCACATCGCGAAGGCGGATGGCGCCGTCGTCGGCCACGAGTGAATCGGTGGTGACGTCCGCGGCGAGCAGCGAGACCGTCCCCAGTCCGCAGGCGTAAGGCAATTCCGGCAGCGCCGCTGCGAGCGCCAGCCCTGCGCGGATCCCCACCGAGGTATCCAGCGCGGAACTCACGACGGCGGGCATCCCTGCCTGCGCCACGATTTCCAGGGCGCGCCGCACTCCCCCCAGCGGTGCCACCTTCACCACGATCAAGTCGGCGGCGCCGGCGCGGGCCACCTTCAGGGGATCCTCCTCCTTGCGCACGCTTTCATCGGCGGCGATCAGCACGGGCACGCCGTCCGCGCGGAGCCGGCGCCGGACTTCCGCCAGGCCCTCGATGTCCGGCACGGGCTGCTCCGCGTATTCCAGCCCGGCGGCGGCGAGCCGGGTCAGGGCGTCCACCGCCGCCGGCACGTCCCAGCCCCCGTTGGCATCCACGCGGATGGCAGCCTCCGGCAGCTCGTTCCGGACGGCGGCAACCCGGGCGGCGTCGTCGTCGAGGGACTGGCCGGGTTCGGCAACCTTGATCTTGACCGCGTCCACGCGGCCGAACCGGGCCAGGATTTCCGGCACCCGCTCGGCTGGAACGGCCGGCACCGTGGCATTCACCGGGATGCTGGCCCGCAGCGGCTCAGGGAAGCCGTGCCAGCCCGCTTCGATGGCCGACGCGAGCCAGCGGGAGGCCTCGGCATCGCCGTATTCGGGGAAGGCGCCGAACTCGCCCCAGCCCACGGGCCCGCGCAGCAGCAGCGTTTCCCGCTCAAGGATGCCGCGGAACTTCACCCGCATGGGCAGCGCCACCACGCGGGCGCCGTCGAGCAGTGCCTCAAGCGGCGGCATCGCGCTTAGGGGCAGCAGCGGAGAAGCTTGGGACTGCGGGAGCTTGGAGGCCCCGGAAGGCGAAGCGGCAGGCATGATGTCACTGTACCGGTGGGTCCGGACGGTCACTCAGCGCCAATGCGGCTATTGGACAGCCCAGCCAAGGAACCGGTGCAGGCCCCCCAGGCCGCCGTCAACGAGCAGCCGCCCTCACGGCGCACAGCCCTCAGCGGGCCGGGCTCGTCGCGTGGCCCAATATGTGGGCAACCCTCGGCGCCAGCGGATGGCCTCCAAACCCGAAGCGCTCGTTGTCCAGGACACGGAAACCGGCGGCGGTGATAGCTTCCAGCGTGTCCCGGTTGGGGTGGCAGCCGCCCGCAACCCGCTGCCAGGCCGGGGTCAGCAGGTCCTCGGCCGCGGCCAGGACCGGGTTCCCGGATCGGACGTGCTCGTAGTAGGCGAGCGTTCCGCCCGGACGCAGCACCCGGCGGATTTCCGCCAGCACCCTGGCCTGGTCCGCGACGCTGCACAGGACCAGGCTGGTGACCACGGCATCCGCGCCCGCATCGGGAGCCGGGATCTGCTCCGCCACTCCGGCCACCAGGACAACAGGCACGGGAGCCGATTCGGCCCGCCGCCGGGCCAGGGTCCTCAGGTAGTCGTTGGGCTCGATGGCCAGGACGCCGGTCACGGTTCCCGGGTACAGCCCGAACGATGACCCCTCCCCCGCACCGATTTCGATGACGCTCCCGCGCAGGCCGGACAGCAGCCGGCGCCGGTGCTCGGTGCCTCCGCGGCGGTTCATGCCGACGACGGCCCGTGCGTAAGCGCGCGCGAACCGCGTGTGCTGCAGCCCGGCCGGCCCTTCGGATGCGTTCGGGGTCATCAAGGGAACTCTTTCTGTGCGGCCCCCACGCCGGGTTTTACGCCGGCCCCCACGCCATTGGAGAGGTCGGCGGCTTATGGGCCGGCGCTAAGGCACCGGCTGCGGCACGTCCCGCAGGACAGCATCCATTTCTGCACCGAATCGGGCGATCACTGTGGTCCCTCGCCCGGGAGCGGACATTACCTGAAGTGTACCGCCGGCCTCGCCGATAGTGTCCTGCATGATGCGCAGGCCGAAGTGGCCTTCCGGCGACCCGAGGCTCTGGTCGAAACCGCAGCCGTCATCGTGGATGCGGATTTCGGCGCGGTTGCCGTCCTGGGTGAGCCGGAGCTGGGCTGTGGCCGCCTTGGAATGCTTGGCCGTATTGGCCAGGGCCTCCCGTGCCACGCGGTAGAACAGGGCGGCACGGTCCCTGTCCAGCTCGCACTTGGGCGGCAGCTCGAGTTCGAGGCTGATGCCGCGTTCCTCCAGCGGATCGCCCAGCCTCGCCAGTGCCCGGCTGAGCCCCAGCCTGTTGAGGTCCGGCGGATACAGTTCGGTGGTCATCGCCCGGAGGCTGCGGACGTTGTCCTGCAGGATCCTACGGGCGTCGGCGAAGAGCGCACGCTGCGGCGCGGGGCCGTGGCGTTCCTCGGATTCCAGCACGTAGGACAGGCCCGAAAGGTCCTGGATCACTTCATCGTGAAGATCCCGGGCAATGCGCTGGCGCTCCAGCTCCGAGGCCTCGATGGCCCGGCGGAGCAGGCGGCTCCGTGCCGCCTCGTACGCCTGAATCCTTCGGGCCAGCCGTACAGCCGGGAAAAGCTGTGCCAGCTGCAGCACGCCCAGGGCCAGGAGGAACGGCGGTGCCATGCCGAACAGGACCGAGGCCTGCTCTTCCCGGACTCCGTCGTCGTCATAGTAGGCCTCGAACACCAGCCGCTTGCCGTCCGGGGCGGTGACGGGCACATAGACCTCCACCAGCTCCTGCTGGGCCGCATCGGGCGTGTTCACCTCGTCCTTCTGCACCTCAAGGTTGGCCGGCACGTGACCTCCAGCCAGCACCTCCGTGGCCTCATGCGGAAGTTCGAACTTCTTGCCGATCAGCTTCGGGTCGTCCGAGTACACAATGCGCCCGTCCTTGTCCCACAGCCGGATCTCGAAAACCGAGGTTTCCCCCATCCAAGGACGCAGACGTTCGTCAAGGCGCTCCACCGCCGTCGGGTTCCCCGAGAGGACTTCCTCGTCCAGCAGCGGCCCCACGACGTTGTTCGCCAGGTGGTCGGTGGCGTCCTTCGAGTTCTGCAGGGCGTGGCTTTCGGCCTCGGACCAGATCCAGAAGGCCACCGGAGTGGTGACGATGACGAGGGCAACCAGGCCCATGAGCAGGAACCGCCGGACGGCCTTGAAGACCTCGGAATTCTCGGACGCCGGCGATTCAAACGGATGGAACAGGGCAGGCCTTCGAAGGGACGGCCTAGCCATGGGACGGCTGCTCAAGCATGCCGCGCCGTGACGCTTCCATTACCGATTCCAGCTGCGAATGGGTGCCCAGCTTGGCGAAGATTGCCTTCACGTAGCCGCGGCAGGTGTTAAGGGAGATGTCCAGCTTGCTGGCCACTTCCTTGGAGCCGTGACCGCCCGCCATCAGCCGAAGCACATCGAGCTCGCGCGGCGTCAGCACGGGTCCGCCCGGTTCCATGGTCCGAACGGCCGGAGCCGGCTTTGGCGTGCTCATGCCCAGCTGGGCCACGAGGGACGGGTGGACCACCATGTTCCCGGCCCGCGCATACCGGAGCGTATCCAGCAGCGTGGACAGCGAGCCGCCCTTGGGCAGGAAGGCGCAGATGCCCATCGATGCCGCGGTCCGCAGCGCCTCCGGGGTCGGGTCGCCGGTCAGCATCACGATCCGGGTGTCCGGTGCATCGGCCAGGATGCGGGCAGCGGCGGTGAGGCCGTCGCCGTCGGGCAGGTGGTAGTCCATGATGACGACGTCGGGCTTGAGCGCCATGCTCTGCTCCACGCCGCTCTTGGCGGTGGTGGCCGAGGCCACGCTCCGGAGGTCCGGCTCGCGGTCCAGGGCGGCGGTCAGCAGCTCGGTGAACGTGCTGTGGTCGTCGATGGTCAGGATGCTGATTTCCCGGGTGCTCTGCACGGACAGCGCCGGCAGCGGCGAGTCGCCGTCGGACATCTCAGAAGTGTCGGCTTCGCTGGCGGCGGTGGCCTGCAGCAGCCTGGCATGGGCATCGCGGAGGGCACGTCCCGGCAAGCAACCGATCTCCTGGTCCATGACCCGGCGGCAGCGGCCGTAGGCCCGCAGCGCTTCCATGTACTGGCCGGATTCCTCCAGACCCAGGACCAGTGCGGTCCAGGCCCGCTCGTTGATGGGATCGTCCAGCAGCAGTTCGCTGGCCAGGGCCACGGCGCGTTCGGGCTGCCCCACGGTGACGGCAGCTTCGGCGGCACGGGCCTTGATGCTGGCAACACGGGCCGAGTGCAGTCCGCGTTCCTCTTCCGCCCAGCCGGCCAGGAGCTCATCGCCGAGCAGCGGCACCGAGGCGATCTCCAGTGCCTTCTCCAAGAGCCGGAAGGACTCCTCCGGGTTGGCGTGCCCGGCCTGCTTCAGGAGGTCATCGAACCGGTCCAGGTCAAGGTCAACCATGGTGCGGTCAATCATGTAGCCGCCGGTGACCGTGCGGAGCGCGCCGCCCTTGCCGGAGCCCGGCTGCAGGTGGCGGCGGAGGACGCTGACGTAGCTTTCGAGGGTGGACAGGGCCTCGGCCGGAGGCTGCCCGTTCCACAGGACGTCGATCAGGTGGTTCTTGGAGACCGGTGTGCCCAGCTTGAGCAACAGGATCTCGAGCACCTGCCGGGGTTTGGGACCGCCCAGCTCATGGGACCCGATGACCGCGTTGCCGCGGCGGACCCGGAGCGGACCCAGGATGTTGATGGCCAGCCGTGCTGACTGCCCACCCTCCAAAGTCGGCGGGTACTCGTCTTCGCGTGCCCGACCCGACCAGCGAGTGTCCTCTGCAACTGTCTGAACCATCTTGTGCACCTACTATCCCCATGAACTGCATTCCCCATGAATGGCTTGTCCTCATACTTGTCACTCGGCCAAGTAGGGGCACGAGTAGCGAGTACTCGATTTTTGCTGAGGGGACTACTTGGATGCTTTTGCGTCCTGGTGCGAGCACCTGTCTTTGGCGCCCCGGCGCGACCCTAAGTACTTGGGGTTTGGCACCCGTTGGGGGTGCAGAAACACCAAGTTTTTCCCAAGAACACGGGGCTAGTTTCGTATTACCGCAGTTCCAGCGGTGGTACGGCGATCCTCGCCCCCGGAGGACCGCCAAATAACCATGAAATGGGTGATCCAATGACACGGACCATGGCCGTGGCGGGTACAACCAAGTATTCCGAGTACCCGGCGTTGAGGGGCGTTCCGGGCGACTTCCGCGGCCAAAGATTTTTTGCCGAACGGGCAATTTCATGTTCGGCGTTAACCTACCCGCAGGTAATCCGGCGGCAGATACCCGCACAGGTGGCCCCGCCGGCACTCCGTCGACGTCCACAGGCAGAACAATGAACCCGGCCAGCGCGCTGCGGGCGGAGGTCCACTCCGTCCGGTTCCGGGTGCTGGCGACACTGCTGGTGTTCATGGCCGTAGGGCTTTTCGTCTCGGGCGCATTCACCCACGCCGCGCAGCTTAAAAACCTCAATGAGCACGTCAACCAGGAACTCCAGATGCCCAGCAAGAACCTGGACCGTCTGGCGCAGCGGGGCCGGCCGAACACCGGCGGTGCGGCATACTCCTCTCTGGAGGAGCTGTTCACCACCTACCTGCGGGGCGGGTCGCCCGGTGGCTCCGAGTCCGTCATGACCATGGTCCGCGGCGGCAGCATCATCCTGCCCATCGGGAAGCAGCCCACCAAGCTGAATTCGCAGCCGGTCATCCAGCGCGTCTGGGAGTGGCGGGTTCCCGGCCAGACGGTCCTGAGGGACACGCAGATTGACGGCAGGCAGGTCAGGCTCGCCATCACGTCCGTCTCGGTGAAGGGCCGCCCCGACCAGGGGCTGATGGTGGTCTCCAACGAGATCGGTGCACAGCGCCAAGAAATCATCCAGTCCATGTGGATCTACGGCCTTGCGTCGTTGGCAACGCTGGCGCTGGCGGGCGTGGTGGGGTACCTGGTCACCGGACGGCTGCTGAGTCCTGTCCGGCGGCTGCGGGAGGCGACCCAAGGCACCACGTTCGAGGACCTCACCAAGCGCGTCGAGGTGCCGGCCAGCACGGACGACGTCGCCCAGCTGGCCATGAACTTCAACCACATGCTGGAGCGGCTGGAGTCCGGCTTCGAGAACCAGCGCCGCTTCGTCCACGATGTCAGCCACGAACTCCGGACACCCATGACCATCATCCGCGGCTACCTGGAACTGCTCCGCGCCGGCGATCCGGCTGACGTCGACCAGACACGGGATTTGCTCCTGGACGAGCTGGACCGGATGCAGGAGCTCGTGGATGACCTGCTGATCCTGGCCCGCAGCGGCCGTCCAGACTTCATTTCCCCGGATTGGATCGAAACCGACGTCTTCCTGGTAGCCGCGCTGAACCGCGTCAAGGTCCTCGGCGAACGCCGCTGGCAGCTGGATGCCCAGCCAGGAGGCCTGGTCCATGCGGACCGGCGCCGGCTGACGCAGGCCGTCGAGCAGCTCGCGGCGAACGCCGTGAAGCACACGTCGGAGACGGACCGGATTTCGGTGGGGGCTGCTTGGGCGGAGAACGACGACGACGACGCTCAGCACGGCCCGCGGCCCGGCCTCGCCAAAAACCTGGAGATCTGGGTCGCGGACACCGGGGCGGGCATTCCCGCCGAGGACCACCAGCGCATCTTCGAGCGGTTCGGGAAGGGCACGAATTCCGCCGGCACCGAGGGCTCGGGCCTGGGCCTGTCCATCGTCAAGGCCATTGCCGAGGCCCACGGCGGCACGGTCCGGGTGGAATCCGAGGTGGGCAAGGGGAGCCGCTTCGTGCTGGTCATTCCGTCCGGAGGCGGCGACAGCAGCGGCGGCGAAGAAGCCAGCGGTGAGGCGGACAGCACAGCCGGAAAGGCCGTCCAATTGCACGTGAGGAGGCCGTCGTCGGGCGCTACGATCCTGACCCAGGCCGGAGGCAAGCCGTGACGCGGATCCTGATCGCCGACGACGAGGTCCGCATTGCGGCGTTCCTCGCCAAGGGCCTCACAGCCGCCGGTTACACCACCACCCAGGTGTTCGACGGGGTGAAGGCGCTGGACTATGCCACCTCCGGCGAGTTCGACCTCCTCATCCTGGATATCGGGATGCCGCGGATGGACGGCCTGTCGGTCCTCAGGAACCTCCGGGCCATGCACTCCACGGTTCCGGTGATCGTCCTGACGGCGGCAGACAGCCTGGAAAACACGGTGGCAGCGCTCGACGGCGGGGCGGACGACTACATGACCAAGCCGTTCAGGTTCGAAGAGCTCCTCTCCCGCGTCAAGCTGCGGCTGCGCGGGACCCAGGGCATCACCGCCACGCCGGCCCTCGTCTGCGGAGACCTGACCCTGGACGTGAACCTGCGCACCGCGGAAATCAGCGGACGCGTGATCGACCTGTCCGCGCGGGAGTTTGTCATGGCGCGGACCTTCATGGAGAACGCAGGCAGGGTTTTGAGCCGCGAGCAGCTCCTCAGCCGCGTGTGGGGTTACCACTTTGAAGGTTCCTCGAACGTCGTGGACGTCTACGTCCGGTATCTGCGGCACAAGCTCGGCGCGGAACGCATCCAGACCATCAGGGGCGTGGGCTACCGCCTCATGTGCACGCCGGCACCACAGGCGGAAACCCACGCTGGCACCGAAACCGGCGGCGAAGCCGATGCTGAAACGGGCGCCGAAACCGGGGAAACCGAAGGCTCCGGTGACCCGTACGGGGACGTATCCGGCAACAAAGACCGCAACGGCGACCCCAACGGCCAGGAGCGTGCGGCCGTCTAGCGGCGCATGAGAAGACTCTCATCCGCGTCTAATACTTGCCTCACCTTCGCACCTCAGAGTGGAAACACCAATGAGGGAAGGCAAGCCGATGAAGAAGTGGTCGTTGCTGAGCATTCCGCTGGTCGGGCTTGCCAGCATTTCGGTCTGGGCCCAGGCCGTCGCCGGGGCACCGGCTGACCAATTCTCCGGCGTGGTAGTGCGCGAGCCGGTACTCCGCGACTCTAAGCGCCCCGGCCAGGTCCCGATTCCCCAGCCCAATGCCACCTCACCCACGCTCAAGTCCGGCCCGCTCAGCCCCGCCACCTCGCCTGCCACAAAGGCCGCCGAGGCGCCGGACGCCACTCCGGAAGACGGCGTCATCGTGGAGCGCGTGGAACCGGCGCAGGTCACCTCCCCCGCGGTGCCTCCCACTGGCGACTCAACGTCCTCAACGGACGACTCATCGCACAGCAACGACTCGACGTCGGGCACCGTCCCCGACCACAACGGCGGTCTCTCCGGAAACAAAGGCACCGGAGGCGGCAGCAATGACTAAGCGCCCACGGCGGCAGCCTGAATCAGATTCCCCTCTCGTGAAGGAGCCCGTGATGCACACCGAATTTCGTGATCTGTACGAACCCATTCCGCCGGAGCGGCTGGGTCACGCCGGAGGGGGCCAACTCTTCCAGCCCTCAACCGTCAGCGTCGACGATTCGGAACTGCATCAACAGGTGCTGGACATCATCCAGAGTGTCCTGTCCACCGCCGACCCCCGGTCCGACGTCCGGCGCCGGCTGCTGCGCCACCTTGCGGAGAATCCGGGGCATCCGGAGCAGGCACTCCTTGATCACCTGCGGGACAGGAACCGCCGCGGCGGGCGCTCGCAGCGCACTCCCGGGCGCGGCCCAAGCATGGACCCGCACGCCTAGCGGCCCGCAGTTAGCGGAAGCACACAAAGCGGAGGCGATCAGAACAGCAGCAGCACAAAGCCGCCCACCGTGCACAGAATGCCCACCGCGGTGAGGATCCAGCCCAGGATCAGGACAGTGTTGTCATGCTTGGGAGGACCAAGGCTCCAGCGGGAGGGGTGGCAGAGGTCGTAGTGGAGGTCCACCTCGTTGCCTGCCACGAGTCCCCGCGCAACGTCGGCGTCCACGAGGGTCTGGCGCGGCACGTTGTCCTGGTCGGTCCAGCGGAATCCGGTGAATCCGCCGGCGGTGTAGACCTCGCCCGTGGTGCTGGTCCAGACGCAGCGCCGCCGGGCAATGATCAGGCCCCAGACGAGCAGCGGTACACCGGGAACAAACCCCACCCACGTCATCAGTTCAAGGATGGGCCCCAGCGCATCCACCAGTCCGGCCATGCTCCAACTCTATCGGCCGGCCGGCGTCGAAAGGGACGTTCCGGGCGTTAGTCCGCGGGGACAGACCGGTCCTCCGGGCACCCACCCGGCGGACAGGCGCCTCCCAGCAAACTGTGACACCCTTGTGACGATGACTTTCCAGCTCAGGGACCCCCGACGCAAGCAGGCAGCGGGCCGGACTCGCCTCGCCAGGGGCACCGGCTTCCTCTTTGCCGTGGCCACCCTGGCCTGCGCCACCGGGCTCGCGGCCACCTATTACTATTTTGTGCGCACCACCACGGGGCAGTTCATCGACGAGTCCGCACTGGTGGAGGCGGTGGCCATCCACGGGCCTGCCGGTAAGGTCACCACCCAGTTCCTGGACTGGCTCCCCACCATCTCACTGGTGATGGCCGCCGTCGTGGTTCTATTGGTGACGGTGATCCACCGCAGATGGCGGGCCGCGGGCATCGCGGTGACGGCATGCGTTGCGGCGAACATCGCCACCCAGGTGCTCAAGGAGCTGCTGCCGGTGCGGCCGTACCGGGGCGTGGAGACGCTGGAGCTGAACTCGCTGCCGTCCGGCCACACCACGTTGGCGGCGTCGGCGGCTGCCGCCGTGTTCCTGATGGCGTCGCCGCGGTGGCGTCCGCTGGCGGGTTTTGTGGGCGGCAGTTTCGCGATTGCGTCAGGGATGTCCACGCTGGTGAACCAGTGGCACCGGCCGGCGGATGTGGTGGCCGCGTTCCTGCTGGTGGGCTGTTTCATGATCCCGGCGGGCTGGCTGATCATCCGCAACGACAACCACGAGTGGAGTGTCTGGGACGGCTTTGGCGGGCACTGGGCCTCGGCCCGGCTGTGGGTCGCGCTGCCGGTGGTGCTGGGGCTGGCGTCGGCCGCGGTGGCCGTGTACTCGCTGATCAAGATCGCCCCGGGCCTGAGCCAGGAGGACAGCACCACCAACTACTTCTGGGCCGGCATTTCGCTGATCGTGATTGCGGGGTACCTGGCCACCGTGGCGACGACGTCGCTGTTCGCCTACGCGGCCCGACGGCGGGAATCAGCTGAGCGGTAGCCGCACCTCCCGCACTCCCCAACCCAACTAGGTCGCAGCTCGCGCAGTTATCAGCGCTGAAAACGGCGCGAACTGCTACTCAGTTGAGCGCCGCGGGAGCGGGTGCGGCCTCGTGCGACGAGCCCCTCCGGCCCGTGTGCGCGATGAGGACCAAGGCCGCCGAGATGAGGACCGCATTCTTCATCACGAATTCGCCGCTGGCGGTCAGCATGAGGGGGTCGCCCTGGGTGAACATGGCGTCCGGAGCCATCACAAAGGTCGCAAACGTTCCCGCCAGGTGCAGGGCCATGACCAGCAGCGTCAGGCGAACGAAGACCCCTGCCATGAGCATCGCCCCGAGGAGAACTTCCCCTGTGCCGAGCGTGACCACAACCAACTGGTCATTGCCGAACGGCAGGGTTTTGGCGATCAGTCCGGCCACAGGTGAGTTGCCGGTGATCTTCAGCCCGCCGAACCAGACGAAGACCACGCCGAGCACCACCCGCAGGAGGCGCAGCGCCACCGGCCTGAGTGCCTGGCAAGCCGACGCCTCCCACTTTTGTGCTTTGGCCGCGAGGCCGCGATCGCCTGCGGCCGTGATTCCGCCGGGCTGTGTTTGCGGGCGGCGCTTAGTGCTGCTTTCAAAAATCATCGGAACTCCTTCCTCGCTCAGCCGGACACGGTGCCCGGCAGTCCCCAGAGAAGTGTGTTCGAAGTGTGCGGGAACCCGCTTGGGGAAAACTTGGGCGGTCAGCCGGAGGGTGAGGCCCCTCGCCGTGCGGACAGCAGAGCACCGCTTGGGCGCCCCGCGACCGGGTAGCTCGGATGCGGGATCAACCTTGCTAGCATGGGCGCATCTTGACTTGAATAATGGGGGAATTCTTTTGCGCTTCCGTGGCTTTTCGCGTTCTGTTTCGGCTCTCAGTGCGGTTGTGGCGATTCTCCTGGCGGCCGGGGTGTCATCCCAGGCGGCACCGGTAAAGCTCACGTATGCCAATGCGGGCTACACCATAAACACGGCCCTCGGGTCGCCGTACATCGGCACCGCCGTGGTGCCTTTGACGGCAACAACATGGGGCACCGTGAACAGCCAGGGCGTGGTGCAGATCAAGATCAACAACGTGGCGGTGTACCACCCGGTCAACAGCGCCTGGTTCATCAACCAGATGATCTCTTCGTACCGGGTGACCAAAAACCGGGAGTATCTGCGGCGCGCCGAGGCCACCACACGGTACATCCTGTCGGGCTCGTTCTCCGATGCAAGCGGTGCCACGTGGTTTCCCTACAACTTCCGGCACACCCCGGGCAACAGGATTGACATGGGCCGGCCGTGGTATTCGGGAATGGCCCAGGGAATGATGCTCTCGACGCTCGTGAACCTTTATGAGACCACCGGGAACACCTATTGGAAGACCCATGCCGACCGCGTTTTCAAGTCCTACCAGGTGTCGAAACGGAACGGCCAGCCGTGGTTCAAGGACCAGGTCCTTGAGGGCAGCAAAATCTACGTGTGGTTCGAGGAGTACGTCGGCAAGGACATTCCCTCCTCGCGGGTCGTCAACGGGCACATTTACGCTGCCTGGGGAGCCTACGACTATTACCGGCTCACCAAGAATCCCACGTCCCAATTCATGTTCAACACCGCGGCAACAGCCATCCGCGACCACTTCAATGTGTACCGGCGCCCCGGAACCATCTCGTGGTACGCAGCCAGCGCCTACGGCCAGTACGTGTGGCGTACTCCCGCGACCTACCACAAGGGCGTGACCAGCCAGCTGGCCATTCTGGGTAGGCAGACTGGCGACCCCGTCTTCGCGAACCAGTCGGCACTCCTGAAGGCGGATTACCCGGGATAAGCGCCCCCTCAGTAAGCGGCCCACCCAGGGCAAGCGGGCCTCCGTCGCAAAAGCGCCCTCCCTGCCCGCCTCACCCAACTGAGTCGCAGCTGACGCGGTTCTGAGCCCTCAAAACGGCGTCACCTGCGACCTAGTTGGGCAGTTCGGTCCCGGTCTCCTTTACATCCCCTGCGCCGAAGCCCACAATAAGGCGCACCACAGCCTCCGCTGGGTCAGCAGCGCGCTGTCACCGAAACGTGCACCAGCAGAGGGGCGCCGACATGAATGACCACAAAGATGCAGCCGCAGCGGACCACGCCCTGAAGGAAAAGCACCGGGCCATGTGGGCGCAGGGCGATTACCCGGCCCTCGCCAGCGAGCTCATCCCAAACCTCGGAGCCATCCTCGTGGAGGCATGCGCGCTCAGGCCCCGCCAGCGGGTGCTGGACGTCGGCGCCGGCGCCGGCAACGCGGCAATTCCCGCGGCCCTGATGGGTGCCGAGGTGGTGGCCAGCGACCTCACCCCGGAGATGTTCGACGCCGGGCGCCGCGAGGCCGCCGATCGCGGCGTTGAGCTGGAATGGATCGAAGGGGACGCCGAGGCGCTTCCGTTCCCGGACAACGAGTTCGACGCCGTGATCTCCTGCCTGGGCGTCATGTTCGCCCCGCACCACCAGGCGGGCGCCGACGAACTGGTCCGGGTGTGCAAGCCGGGCGGAACCATCGGGCTGCTGAACTGGACGCCCGAAGGCTTTATCGGGCAGATGTTCAAAACGATGAAGCCGTTCTCTCCCCCGCCCCCGCCCGGCGCGCAGCCGCCCCCGCTGTGGGGAAGCGAGGACCACATCCGCGAGCTGTTCGGTGACAGCATCGCGGACATCCAGGCCCGGAAGCAGACGGTCACCGTCACCAGCTTTCACGAACCGGACGACTTCCTGCGGTACTTCAAGTCCCACTACGGCCCCACCATCTCCGTCTACAAGTCCCTCGCCGGCGACGCAGACAAAGTGAAAGCCCTGGACACAGCCCTCACGGAGCTCGCCGATGCCTTCAGCGACGCGCACGGCGATGCCCCGTCGCAGATGGACTGGGAATACCTGCTGCTCACGGCGCGGAAGACCCGGGAGGCCGGGCAAAGCCACAAGCAGGCCGGCTAAACGCCACAAGCCGGAGCAGGCAGGAGCCAGCAGGCGGGCGTCAGTAGTTCCGGCGGTGCTTGAGTTTGGGGAGGACGACGGCGAACACGCCTGCCGCCGCGAAGCCCAGGACGCCGGTGGCCGTCACGCCCGCGGCCAGCGAAGAGACGGCGGTGACCGCGGAGAGGAGCACGGGCCCGCCCGTGGATCCGGCGTCGGCGATGAACCGCCACAGTCCCAGGAACTGCCCGCGGCCGCGGTCGGGCGAGAAATCGGCGCCCAGGGTCATCACCAGGCCGGAGCTGATTCCGTTGCCAAAACCGATCAGCAGGGCCGCGAGCAGCAGGCCGGTGAACGCCGCGGTGAGCGGTATCAGCATCAGCGCTGTGCCCATGATGAGCGTGGACGGAATTGCCACCCACAGCCGCCCGCGCCGGTCCATCACCTTGCCCGCCGGGTAGAACACCAGCATGTCGATCGCCCCGGAAAGCCCGTACAGCAGCGAGGCCTGCGTCGCGTCGAGGCCCACATGGTCAGCCCACAGCGGGATGACCACCTGGCGTGATGCCCGCAGGGCGCTGAGCAGCAGGATCCCGGCGCCGGCGGTCAGGAACACGCCGGCGTGCGACACGGCCACGCCGCGCAGCGTGGGGTCCGGGCCGGCTGCGGAGGACGACGGCGCCACCACCAGGTCGGGGATGGTCACGGCCAGCACGGCCGCCGCCGCCATCCCGGCCACGCCCACCCAGTAGGCGCCGCTGATGCCGGCGAAATGCATCACCGCGGCCCCCACGAACGGTCCTATGAAGATGCCGATCCGGCTCACGCCGCCCAGCGTGGACAGGGCCCGCGCCCGGAACTCCACCGGCACGGCCTCGGTCAGGTACTTCTGCCGGGCCAGGCTGAAGACGCTCGCGGACATCCCGACGACGCCCATCGCCACGGCGAGCAGCCACAGCCCGTCCGGAATCATCAGGGACAGCCCGGCGGCCAGCAGCGCCAGCGCGCCCGCCGCGGCGGCGCCCACAATGGACCACCGCTCGCCGAACTTCAGCGTGATGAGGGACGCCGGGAGGTTGAAGAACCACGAGCCCAGGCCGATCAGCGTGACGATCAGGGCGGCCACGGCCACCGAGGCTCCCAGTTCGCGGGCGGACAGCGCCACCACGGGCAGGACCGCGCCCTCCCCGACGTTGAACAGCAGCGCCGGCCCGAACGCCGGAACAGCGATACTGCGGAGGCTGAAGGGCGGCGGGCTGTCTGGCGGAGTCATCCCTGCATCCTAGGCAGCCCGCCGTGCGGAGGCCCGCGGACTCCCCGGAAACGGACCGGCGGAGAGGCGAGGATCACAAATGCTTGGCGGCCGCACGGCGAAACTGCTTGGCGATTCTACTAAGTCTGCTTAGCATTGTCTCAGGGTATGGCGCGCGGACCCGGCCCTGACATGGACAACTGAACAGCCACAGGAGTGACCATGGAAGTCTGGCCGGGCCGCGCGTATCCGCTGGGTGCAACCTTCGACGGGGCGGGGACCAACTTCGCCGTGTTCAGCGAGGCGGCCAGGGCCGTCCAGCTGTGTTTGATGGCCGACGACGGCACGGAGTCCCGCGTGGACCTCGTCGAAGTGGACGGGTACGTCTGGCACTGTTACCTCCCGCAGGTCCAGCCCGGGCAGATGTACGGATACCGCGTGTACGGCCCGTACGATCCGCCCAGGGGCCAGCGCTGCAACCCGAACAAGCTGCTGCTGGATCCCTACGCCAAGGCCATCGCCGGGAAGATGGACTGGCATCCGTCGCTGTACTCGTTCAACGCCGGCGATCCGCTCTCCCGCAACGACCAGGACTCCGCCGCGCACACCATGCTGGGCGTGGTGATCAACCCGTTCTTCGACTGGGCCGGGGACCACCCGCCCAGGACCCCGTACCACCGCTCCGTCATCTACGAAGCCCACGTCAAGGGGCTCACGCAGCTGCATCCGGAGGTTCCCGAAGAGCAGCGCGGCACCTTCGCCGCCGTCGCGCATCCCGCCGTCATAACGCACCTGCAGATGCTGGGCGTGACCGCGATTGAGCTGATGCCCGTGCACCAGTTCGTCAACGACGGCGCGCTGCAGGAGAAGGGCCTGGGCAATTACTGGGGCTACAACACCATCGGGTTTTTCGCGCCGCAGAACACGTACAGCGCCATCGGAGAGATGGGCCAGCAGGTCCAGGACTTCAAGGCGATGGTCCGCTCACTACACCGTGCGGGGATCGAGGTGATCCTCGACGTCGTCTACAACCATACGGCGGAAGGGAACCACCTGGGCCCCACGTTGAGTTTCCGGGGCATCGACAACGCGGCGTACTACCGGCTGGTGGACGGCGCCAGGCAGCATTACGTGGACTACACCGGCACCGGGAACACGCTGAACGTGCGGCACCCGCATTCGCTGCAGCTGCTCATGGATTCGCTGCGGTACTGGGTCACGGAGATGCACGTGGACGGCTTCCGCTTCGACCTCGCCGCGGCGCTGGCCCGGGAGTTTTACGACGTCGACCGGCTCTCCACGTTCTTCGAACTGGTCCAGCAGGACCCCATCGTGTCGCAGGTCAAGCTGATTGCCGAGCCGTGGGATGTGGGGCCCGGCGGCTACCAGGTGGGCAACTTCCCGCCGCAGTGGACGGAGTGGAACGGCAAGTACCGGGACACCGTGCGGGATTTCTGGCGGGGCGAGCCGGCCACGCTGGGCGAGTTCGCGTCGCGCCTGACCGGCTCGTCGGACCTCTATGAGCGCTCGGGACGGCGGCCGGTGGCGTCCATCAACTTCGTCACCGCCCACGACGGTTTCACCATGCGGGACCTGGTCTCCTACAACGCGAAGCACAACGCCGCCAACGGGGAGGACAACCGGGACGGCGAATCGCACAACCGGTCGTGGAACTGCGGCGTGGAGGGGCCCACGGAGGACCCGGAAATCCGGAACCTGCGGGCCCGGCAGCAGCGGAACTTCATCGCCACCATGCTGCTCTCGCAGGGCGTGCCCATGATCCTGCACGGCGATGAGCTGGGCCGGACGCAGCTGGGCAACAACAACGTGTACTGCCAGGACTCGGAGCTGAGCTGGGTGAAATGGGACGAGGTGGACCAGCCGCTACTGGAGTTCACGGCCGCGGTGAACAGGCTGCGCGCCGCGCACCCCACGTTCCGCCGCAGCACGTTCTTCGACGGGCGGCCGGTGCGCCGCCTCGGCAAGGGCGAGAAGCTGCCGGACATCGTGTGGCTGAACGAGGACGGCACGGAGATGCTGCCGGAGGACTGGGGCCGCGGGTTCGGCCGGACCATCGGCGTGTTCCTCAACGGCGACGGGATCCAGGGCCGGGACGACCGCGGCCGGCAGATCACGGACGTGAACTTCCTGCTGTACTTCAACGCGCACGACGACGACATCAAGTTCACGCTTCCCGCCGGCGAGTTCGCGGCGTCCTGGGACATGGTGATCAACACCGCCGGGAACGGAGTGGAACGCGTGCCGCTCGTCGCCGGCTCGGTCCTCAAAGTGGCCGCGCGGTCCATGACGGTGCTCCGTGCGCGCGACCTGACGCGGCATGAGCCCAACCTGTCCATCGCGCCTTCCCTGGCCGTGCTGGCGCGGGGCCGCAGTGCTGAGCTGGCCGCTGAATCGGCGCCGTCAGGGACGCCCGCGGCGGGTACTGCAGCATCGCCGGCGCGGCGGGCGCGGCGCCCGCGGGGAACCCGCGGTGCCGGGCGGGCAGGGCGTGCGGGGAGCCCCGGGCGCGCGTAGTGTTTTAAGCGCAGCAGCTCTGCGCGCGGAGTGTGTCATACGGGGCAGTAGGACACGGGGAAATCACCTGGCCGAAACGGCGCGGCAACGTGGGGGCCCCATCCTGAAAGGGCGCCAACCGGCGCAGCGTGCCAGTGGACGCCAAAATGCCCGGGGCGCGCAGGGTCAAGGCGCAAGTAACGCCAGGATGGAGCCCGCCATGAACGAGGCAACGACGCGAAGGATCACCCACTGCGGTGACCTCTCACCCGGCGACGTCATCGAGGCCCGCCACAACGGCACCATGTATTACCAGGGGAAAGTCACGGAAACGGTGCCGATCCTCGGCATGTTCTGGATCCTCGACGCCCGGAGCGGGACCCGGAAGCTGCTGGATCCGCTGGCCTTCGAGGTGGTCCGGGCGCCGGAAACCCCCGCCGCGCAATGATTGCCGGCGGCGCGTTTGCCGGCGTAACGATTGCCTCAGTGCCGTTTGCTCTGTACTTTTAGCTCTCACAGCGATCTTTCGGACGGCATTCAGGTAATCCTGAGGTCTCGCCGTCTCACACCGGACGATCAGCGGCATGAGTGTCTCCTGTTTGGATCGTCCGGTCTCCACGGAAGAACCGCAATGAGCCCCTCGACCGCGCGCTGAAACCGCCGGGGGCCGTCCCGGCGGCCGCTTCGTGTTTCAGGAGATGCACACACCATGACCGCAGTATCGAAATGGGTCGCCGCTGGTTCGTCAGTGGCAGTTCTTGCCGGGGGGCTCTTTCTCGGTACACCGGCGGCCGTAGCCGCGCCCGGGGACGCCGCATGCCTGCAGGCTTCCTCGCAGTTCGAGGCCGCGCTGTCCGCCGCGGGCATCACCGAGGCATCGGTTACGCAGATCGACGCAACCTCACAAGCCGCGGCCACCGCGCAGGCAGCCTACGCCGCACTGGTCGAAGCGGCCTCTGCTGACGAGAGCGCCGCCGTCGCTGCCGCCATCGACGGCCTCGAAGCCGCCCGCGCCGCCGAAGACGCCGCCGAGGCAGCTGCGGAGGCCGCCGAGGATTCAGGCGACCCTGCTGCCATCGCGGCGGCAACGGCCGCTGCCGACGAGGCAGAAGCCGCGGCGGACGCCGCAGAGCAGGCCCTGCAGGATAGCCAGGACGCGTACAACGCCGCGATTGACACCCCGGAGATCCGCGACGCCCAGGGCGTGCTGGAGGCGGCAGCGCGCGACTTCGAAACGGCCCTGGCGGCCGTCTCCCTCGACGAGGCCTCTGCCGCAGGCATCACGGGACTCTTCGAGGCCTTCCTGACCGCCTGCGACGGCGTTGACCCCGCGGTCACCCCGCCCGGAAGTACGACGCCGGTAGTCACCAAACCGATCACGGCAGCACCCGCGGGGGCGGTCAACGCCACTCCGGTTGTGGCCACGAACAAGGGCCTGAACGTGCAGACGGCGGCCCATGCCGAACCCGGCGTTCACCCGGGCCTGGCGCTGCTGGCCGGGCTGCTCGCCGCCGGCATTGCTGTCCCCGCCACCGTGGCGCTGAGGATGCGCCGCCTGGAGCGGACCTCCAAATAGCTGAGCACAGCTAGCCGCACCGCCATGGACCCGCAGACCGTTGGACCGCACACCACGCCAAGCCGACTCCGGCCCCTCCGCCGGCGCTGGCTTGCGGTGCCCGCCGCCGGGCTCGCGGCCGTCCTGTTCCTGGCTCCGCTCACCGGCTGTGGCAGCCCCGCCGTCGGACAGCCAGGCTTCCCCACCGCCACCGCCAGCGCACTGGCCACGGTGCCTGGTCCGCGCACACCTGTACGGCCAGCGAAGCCTGCCGGACCGGCCGCCGCCGCGCCCACCCGGATCAGCATTAAGGCGGCGAACATCGATGTGAAGGTCCTGCCGCTGACGCCCAGCGCTGAGGAACTCTCGTCGGAGTCCCTGGTCCCGCCGCTCACGCTCGATGCCTACTGGCTGACCAACTACGGCGTGCCGGGCTCGGGCTCCAAGAACACCACGTACATCGCCGGGCACAGCTGGGACGGCAAAGAGGCACCCTTCAACCGGCTGAGCGACGAGTCCCTGGTGGGCAAGGCAGTCCGGGTCACCACGGCCAAGGGGTCCTTGGACTACGTGGTGGATTCGGTGATCACGCACCGCAAGGACACCCTCAAGGACAGCGACATCTGGAACATCGTGCCCAACAGGATCGTCCTGATCAGCTGCTACACCGAGGACCCGTGGGGCAAGAACGTGGTGGTCACGGCCTCCCCCGCCGCGCGCTAGGTGTACCCGGCCATTAGGTTAGTGACACTCGCGTGATCGGGGTGCTGTTGATGGCGGCGTGGATGCGTTCAGTGTTGTAGTAGTTCAGCCACGGGTCAAGCGCCGCAGCTCGTTCGATGTTGCTGGTAAATGGCTTGGCGTAGGCCCATTCGGCTGCCAGGGTCCGGTTGAAACGCTCGATCTTGCCGTTGGTCCACGGGCAGTGAGGTTTTATGAATCGCTGTTCGGCGCCGAGCTGTGCCGCGGCGGCCTTGAAAGCGGCGGACTTCCGGTAGGCGAAGGCGTTGTCGGTGATGATGCGTTCGATTGTCCTGATGCCCTGCGCTTTGAAGAACCCGGCGGCCCGGAGGAGGAATGCCGCCGCGGTCGGGCCTTTCTCGTCCGGGTGGATTTCGGCGTAGGCCAGGCGGGTGTGGTCATCGATGGCGGCGTGGATG